>DAIUDO010000061.1:0-12217 GCA_036845585.1 Meiothermus sp.
TTGTGTTCTCCACGGCGGCCTTTCTGGCCCTGGTGCTGTTTGGCCTGATTGCCGGAAGCCGGGTGGGGGTCGATCTGCTGCCCCGCTTTGATATTCCGGTGGTCGCCGTGACCACGGCCTATCCCGGGGCTGGCCCCGAGGAGGTCGAGACCCAGATCAGCCGCCGCATCGAGGACGCGGTGTCCACCCTCACGGGTCTGGATCAGGTGGCCTCTATCTCCGGCGAAGGTTTCTCACAGGTCATCGTCTCGTTCGACTTTGGCGAGGACATCAACCGGGTCGCCACCGATGTATCCCAGCGGGTGGCCGCCGTGCGGGGGCAGCTACCCCGCGACGCCCAGGCCCCGGTGGTACAGCGTTTTGACCCCGCAGCCGCCCCCATCCTGTTCGTTGCACTTTCCGCCGACGGGCGCGACCTGCGCGAGGTGGCCCGCTACGCCGAGGATGTGCTCAAACCCCAGCTTCAACTGGTCTCCGGCGTAGCCGACGTGCAGATTCAGGGGGCCCCCAGCCGCGAGGTGCAGGTTCTGCTCGAGCCCTTCCGGCTGGCCTCTTACAATCTCTCGCCAGGGCAGGTGGTCGGGGCCATCCAGGCCTCGGCCCTGGCGGTGCCGGCGGGAACCCAGTCCACCGACGGGCAGCGGCTGCTCTTTACCCTGCGCAACACCCCCACCACCCCCGAGCAGGTCGCCAGCATCCTGGTTGATCCAGCACGCGGCATCGAGGTGCGCGACGTAGCCATCGTGCGCGATGCCCAGGCGGCCCCCACCCGCCTCACCCGGCTCGACGGCCAGGCCGTAATCCCCATCGCGATCCGCAAGACCCCTGACTCCAACTCGGTTGCGGTGGCCCAGGGGGTCAAGCGCACCCTGGCCAACGCGAGGCTGCCCCAGGGCTACCAGACCCGCATCGTAGGCGACACCACCACCTTTATCGAAAACACCGTCAACGACACCTTCCGCGAGGTGTTGCTGGTAGCGGCGATTGTCTCCTTCATTACCCTGATCTTCCTGGGCAAGCTCAACTCGGTCTTCAGCGTGGTGCTGGCCATTCCCATTACCATGGCAGGAGCCCTGGTTGTGTTCGGTTTACTGGGCTTTACCTTCAACGTCATCAGCCTATTGGCCATCATCGTGGCCGTGGGCATCGTGGTGGACGACTCGATTGTGCTGTCGGAAAACATCGAGCGCTTCCGTCGCATGGGCTATCCCACCAAGGAGGCTGTGCTCAAAGGCTCTACCGAGGTACTCTCGGCGGTCTCGGCGGCCACCCTGTCGCTGATGGCGGTGTTCCTGCCGATCAGCTTTCTGCCCGGTATCATTGGGGAGTTTTTCCGTCAGTTTGGTATCGTGCTGGCCGCGGCCATTGCGGTGAGCTGGCTGGAGGCACTGTTCTTCCTGACCGTCCGTCTGACCTACTTCCCCGACCCCGAGCCGCCCACCTGGCGGCAGCTGGCCCGGCGGGCTGCGGGTATTGGTCAGGATTTTCGTTGGGGTTTGCGGCTGCACGTCTATCGGCAGCCCAACCTGAGCTTAGACAGGCGAATTTTCAACATCCTCATCACCCCGCTCACCCTGTTGCTGGCCCCGCTGCGCTGGCTGGCCTCGGTCATCGTGGGGCTGGCTGGTGCCATCACGGGCAGCCTGCACGGGGTCTCGGAGGGAATTTTTCTGGCTCTGCGGGAGGCCTACGCCCGCACCCTTGCAGCAGCCCTCAAGCGCAGTTGGCTGGTGCTGCTGGTCGGGCTGGGTTTCTTCCTGAGCATCGGTTACGTGGCGCCCCGTATTCCCTTCAACTTTACCGCCGAGAACGACAACGGCCAGATGAACATCGACCTTGTCCTGCCCAAGGGCACCGCCCTTTCGCAGACCGACGCCCTCAGCCGCCGACTGGAGATCTGGCTGGACAGCCGCCCCGAGGTGAAGGCGGTGTTCAGCACGGTGGGTAGCTCGCAAAACGCCCTGGGGGCTGGCAACCCCGAGCGGGCGCGCATCGTGGTAGAGCTGGTGCCCAAGCACGAGCGCGAAAACGTCTACGACCTGCTGCCCATCTACCGGGAAGCCCTGGAAAAGCTGGTCGCCGACCGGCCCGAGGCCGACCTCCGCGTTACCGTACCCGAGGGTGGGCCGGGGGGTGCCGCCGACCTGCAGTTCACCATGACTGCCCCCACCCCGTCGCTGCTCGCCGAGAAGAACCGGCAGGCCCTCGAGGTCATGCGCAGTCTGCCCTACCTGATTGACGTTCGCAGCAGCCTCGAGGAAACCGCCAGCGAACGAGTGCTGGTGCCCGACCCCAGCAAACTTCAGGGCACCGGCCTGACCCCCAGCGACCTGGCCCAGACCTTACGTATCTACAATGCTGGGGTCGAGGCCGGCAACCTGCGCTCGGGCGGCAACGACATTCCCATTGTGGTCAAGGCCGACCCCCGCTTTGTCTCCGACCAGACCGGCCTGCTCTCCTTGCCGGTGGCTGCGCCAGCCTTGCGGAGCTCGCTGCCCATCGGCTCGCTGGGGCAGTTCGAGAACCGCCAGACCCCTGCCCAACTAGCCCGCACCAACCAGGCCTTCTCCACCGGCATCACCGCCAACCGTGCGCCGGGCTCCGAGATTGGCACCTTTCAGCTTTCTAACCTGGTGCGCCAGGAGCTCGAGAAGGCCGGGGTGTTCACCGACGGGGTGCGCTTCGAAACCCAGGGCTCCACCGCTTTTGTGGGCGATCTGGCCCGCAGCGCGCCCATCGCCTTTGGGCTGGCCCTGCTGCTCAACTTCCTGGTGATTGCCAGCCAGTTCAACACCTTCCGCTATCCCCTCTACCTGCTCTTGCCGGTGCCGCTGGCGCTGGTGGGGGCCTTCTGGTTCCTCTACTTCTTCAAGAGCGGCCTGGATGTGGTCTCGGTGCTGGGGGTGGTCATCCTGATTGGACTGGTGACTAAAAACGCCATTCTGCTCCTCGACTTTGCTGTGCGCCAGGCCCAGGAAAAACCCCTCTACGATGCCCTGGTGGAGGCGGCCCGGCTGCGCTTGCGGCCCATCCTGATGACCACCCTGACGGTGTTGATGATCTCGATACCGCTCATCGCTGCCAGCGGCGAGGGATCGGAGTTCCGCCGCCCGCTGGGCATCATCATCCTGGGTGGGGTCTCGGTTTCGATGCTGCTGACGTTGTTTGTGGTACCGGCCGCCTTCTACCAGTTCGAGCGCAAGCGCTACGAGAAAATGCGCCAGCAGGGCCAGTTGAGCCCAGCTGCGGCAGTGGGCGATTAGAAAAACCTGTCTCGAGGGAGTGTTTCAGATGCAGTATGTCAGGCTGAGGTAATCGATAGTCACACTAATTCTCCACTCACAGGGGCTTGGCTACGCTGCACCCGGCGCTGTTTGAACGCAAGAGCACATCCCGCCCCTCGCGGGGTTCGGCAAAAAAGTTGAGGTCGATAATGAAAACAACTCCCTTTCAAGAGCAATACCACGTCCCAATGATTTGGCAAAGCAGCATTGGGTTCCAAATGGTGCGATGAAACGGTATGGCCCACCCCTAAGTTCCAAGAATTGGTATCAACCTGCGCTGCGTGGATGACTTCAGTCGAGTTTATTCGTCACCGAAAGGTAAAGAGCTGACCGGAACCGGCATTGGATCTACCAAAGTGATTGAGGATCGGTTAGCCTAGCGAACGTGTCCAATTGAATACCACTCCTCGTAAGAGTAAATCCAAGTTATGAACAAGCACCGCGTTTTCTGGCTGGTTTTCTTGGGTGGACTGCTGCTCTTTGCCGCAGCCATCGTCTGGTACACCCAGCGCGCCCTAACCCCCTACCCGCCCAGCGAGGCAGCCTTGAATGCCATGCAGTCCGGCGGCGAGGTACGGGTAGAGGCCAGGCCCTATGGCTGGGTGTTCATCCCGAACAAGCCCATCCGGGGCGGGCTGGCCTTCTATCCGGGTGGGCTGGTAGAACCCCAGGCCTACGCCCCGGTCTTGCGCCGAATTGCCGGGAGCGGCTACCGGGTGGCCTTGCTGCGGGTCCGCTTCAACCTGGCCGTGACCGAGCAGGGCAAAGCCAGGGCGGCCATCGCAGAGGCCCCGCAGTTGAGCTGGGCGGTGGGCGGACACAGCCTGGGCGGGGTGGTGGCCTCCAACTTTGCCAGCAGCAACCCCGATGCCAGGGCCATCGTGATGTGGGCAGCCTACCCGCAGAACGACCTTTCGGCCAAGAACCTGCCCACCCTGGCCCTCTACGGCGGCCAAGATGGTGTGATCCGCCAAGAGCAGCTGGCCGCAAGCGAGGGTAAGTTCCCCCCTGGAACCATCCGTCAGACCATCCCCGGTCTCAATCACGCAGGATTTGGCGCCTATGGTCCGCAACGCGGCGACAACCCGGCCCCCCTTGCGCCCGAAGCCGGCTGGGACCAGATTGCCCAAGCAACCGTGGCCTTTCTGGATCAGGCGCTGAAGAAGCCGTGAGGGAGGCGGTGGGGCTGGCCGCCACAAGCCCTGCCAATAGCTCTGTTACTGCGGTCCAAACCTGCGCCCGGCGATAAAGCGGTCCACCCACCGGTCGGGCAAAAAGCGGGCCAGGAGCACCCCCGCTTTTGCATCCCGCCCAACGACGTAGCGGGTTTTAGGACGAGCAGCCGAAAGGGCTCGCTCAACCACCCTGGCAACTGCACTGGGGGGTAAACCCTGACCATCCTGGCCGCGAATATAGTGCAGGATGCCGTCGATGGCGCGGCCATAGAACCGGGTGGCTCTGGGTGAAAGTTGCTGCTTGAGGGTCTCTCCCCAGGCCACCCCCTTGCCCCA
Source organism: Meiothermus sp. (assembly GCA_036845585.1). Taxonomy (GTDB): domain Bacteria; phylum Deinococcota; class Deinococci; order Deinococcales; family Thermaceae; genus Meiothermus. The sequence goes on from DAIUDO010000061.1 coordinate 4,796, forward strand.
GATGGGCGTCTGGATGTTACCTGGCTCGATGATCGCGACTTCAATGCCCCACGGCGCCAACTCCCGCCTAAAGGCATCGCCAACGGCTTCCAAGGCAAACTTCGAAGCGGCATAGGGCCCCATCATGGGGGCTACCACCCGACCGCTGATGGAGCTCATCAGAATAATGCGGCCCCCAGCTTCGCGCAGCAATGGCAGGAAAGCCTGGGTAACGGCCACCTGCCCGACCACATTGACCTCGAGCACCCGCCGCAACTCCACGATGGGCAGAAACTCCAACGGCCCCGCCACAGCGATTCCAGCATTGTTGACCAGGCCATCGAGCCGGGGTGTCTGGCTGCCCACCCACCGGGCAGCCTCCTGGATGGAAGCCTCGTCCGCTACGTCCAGCAAAACCGGCCTGAGGCGGCCCTGTGACTTTTGCCGGAGGGCCGCCGCATCGGCCTCTTTGCGCACCCCCGCGAACACCTGGTAGCCTCGGCATGCTAACCACAAGGCGCAGGCCTCCCCGATGCCGGTGGAGGCACCGGTGATCAGCACGGTTTTCAAGACTCCATCCTTTCCAGCACCACCATCGCCAGGGCATGGCTCTTTTCGTGCGCGAGCGAAAGGTGGGCTTTGAGCCCCTGCATCTGGGCCTCGAGCCGGGGTGCAAAGCGCAGCTCGGGCTTGCGCCCCTGCATCTCCACCCAGACCTCGAGCCAGCCAAAGGGCTCCGGCCAGCATTTCTGAAACGCCTCTTTGGCCGCAAACCGGGCGGCCAGCGAGGGCAGGGGGTCGGCTTTGCCCAGACAGTACTCGAGCTCCAGCGGGCTGAAGTGCCGTTCCAAAAACCGCTCGGGATGCTTCTGCCAAACAGCCCGAAGGCGTCTCAGCTCGACGAGGTCGGTTCCAACTGCAACAATCGCCATCGGTTAGCATTGTAAGCGTTGTGCTACCCAAAGCCTTTCTACAGCGAATGGCCGATCTGCTGGCCGAGGAATTCCCCCTGTTTTTGCAGGCCCTCACCGCCGCTGACCGCAGCTACGGCCTGCGGGTCAACACCCTCAAACTGACTCCCGAGCAGCTCCGGCAAATAAGCCCCTGGCCCCTCGAGCCCATACCCTGGTGTCCAGAGGGCTTCTACTACCCTGCCGAGGCCCGACCCGGGCCGCATCCGTACTACTATGCCGGCCTGCACTATATCCAGGAACCCTCCGCGCAAGCGGTCGCGGTGCTGGCCGACCCCAAACCGGGTGAAAGGGTTCTGGATCTGGCCGCCTCTCCGGGTGGAAAAACCACCCATCTGGCGGCACGGATGCAAGGCCAGGGAGTGCTAATTTCCAACGAGATTGACAGTGGGCGCATTCGTGGCCTGCTGGAAAACGTGGAACGCTGGGGCGCCCACCTGGCCGTGGTTTCGGCTTCCATCGAGAAACTGGCTGGCCAGTGGGGCGCCTGGTTCGACCGGGTGGTGCTGGACGCACCCTGCTCGGGCGAGGGCATGTTCCGCAAAGACCCCGAGGTTGCACGCCACTGGGGGCCAGGAGCCCCCGCTAGGGCCGCCCGCATCCAGAGAGGGCTGGTAGCCGCTGCGGGTGCGCTGGTGCGTCCGGGGGGTGTGCTGGTGTATTCAACCTGCACTTTTGCACCCGAGGAGAACGAGCAGGTTGTCGCCGATTTCTTGCACAGCCCTGGATGGCAGCTCGAGGAGGCCCGTATCCACCCATCCTTTGCGGCGGGGATACCGGCCTGGGGCGATGGCAACCCGGCGCTGGCCCGGACGGCCAGGCTGTGGCCCCACAGGCTACGTGGAGAGGGGCACTTCCTGGCAAGGTTGCGCAAAACCGACGGTAGGACACACACCCCCCCACAGGAACGAGTCGCACCACTCAGCCGTGAGGTGCGGGCACTGTGGCAGGGCTGGTCCGCCGAACACTTGAGGGTTGGACTGGAGGGAGAGATTCTGGAGCGTGCCGGCCACCTCTACCTGCTGCCCCCGGGGCTGCCCAGCCTGGCGGGTCTGCGAGCTCCTGCACCAGGGCTTTATCTGGGCGAGGCGCGGGTGGGCCAGCGCAAGGGCTCGGGGCGGTTCTTACCCGGAAAGCCTTTGGCGCATTACCTGAGGCCCGAACAGGTCGGCCCGACCCTGACCCTGGCTCCCGACGACCCCAGGGCCCTGCAGTTTGCCCTCGGCCAGCCCATCGAGGCCGGGGGCCCCGAGGGTTGGTTGCTGGTTGCGCTGCAGACCGCGGTTGGAGCCTTTAGCCTTGGCTGGGGCAAGCAGAAAGGGGGTAGGGTGCGACCGGGGAAAGCGGGTTTGTGAGGGGAACCCTCACTGCTCCCAGGTGAGCGCATAGCCAAAAAGGTCTGATACTTCCCGGAAGGTCAGCGGGGAATTACAGCCACACTGCTGGTCCACATAGCCCACCTGACCAATCGTTTTGGCATAACCGGGCGTTAGCAGTCCGGCTATTGTTGATCGATGGCCACACACAGCGACCTCAACAAGCCTTCCTCTAATCTACCTGGTCGCTCAGCAGCGAGGGGTACGGTCTGGATGGAAAGCGACCGCTAATCTAGCTTCATGCAACTCGAGCGATCCTGGTCTTAGACGGGTTTTTACAGGATGTGAGCCAGAAAGCAGAACAGCCGCCCCAGCCATGCCCATATTTCCATAATGCACAGCGCACCCGGCCAATAACCGGGGCCGGTTCTATCCCTCGCATTCGTGGATGCGGCTTATTCTTCCTCAACCTCGAGCTTTTTCAGCATTTCCTTGAGCTGCGCTTTTTGCTGGCCTTCCTCCATCCCGTCAGCCAGTTTTTCGATGGCCAGGCGGACCACTTCCGACTTGGAAACCAGTTGCTCGGGGCTGGAAAGCTCGTAAGCCAGCTTGGTCAGGAGCGCGTCCTGATCGTCGCTGATAACAACTTGCAAGCGCTTTTTTTCCTTTTTGGGCATAACCTTGTACTCTGTAACCCCGAGGGTTCGGAAACGGGGCCACGCTCGTATGCGTTTCAGACTACACTTTAGCACGTTACATTTGTGCTTGACAATACGATTTTACCTTATTATGCTCATAGTGAGTATCGTGTGTATGGTGTGCAACGTTACTCAACCAAAACTGGAGATAATTTCTCGTATGGATAAAACCCTCGTTATTCGCGGTGGAACGCCTCTTTGGGGTGAGCTTCGTATTTATCCTGCTAAGAATTCGGCCCTCAAGCTCATGGCTGCCAGCATTCTCACCGCTGAGCCCGTCACGCTTACAGAAGTCCCCCGCCTGCGCGACATCGACGTTTTGCTGGAGCTACTAGGCCACATCGGCACCCGTCACGCCTGGGAAGGCCGAACCCTCCACCTCCACACCCCAGAAATTCTTTCGACTCAGGCTCCTTTTGAGCTGGTTAGCAAGATGCGGGCCAGCTTCAATGTGCTGGGCGCCCTGGCGGCTCGAGCAGGCGAAGGTACAGTGCCTCTGCCGGGCGGCTGCAATTTTGCCGAACGCCCGGTAGACCAGCACATCAAGGCTCTGCGGGGCCTGGGTTTCGAGGTGACCACCGAGATTACCGAGCAGGGCATAGCCTACACTGCCCGTCGGCACAAGCCCGCTTCGGGCCGGGTCGTCTACGATCTTCCAACCCTGGGGGGCACCGAGCAGGCCCTCATGGCTGCCGCCTTGGGCGGTGAGGCGGTGCTGGTTAATACCCCTCAGGAACCCGAAATTGTGGACCTGTGCAATTTCTTGACCATGATGGGTGCGGAAGTCAAAGGGATTGGCAGCAGCATCTTGCACATCAAAGGCAAACCCCATCTGAATGGAGGAAGCTACAGCGTGATCCCCGACCGCATCGAGGCCGGCACCTATCTGTTCGCTGCTGCTGCCACCCGAGGCTCGATCACCCTGACCAACGTGGAGCCCTTTCACATGGATGCTGTACTGGATAAGCTCTCGCAATCTGGGCACCGCATCACCACTGGCAAGGACTGGGTTCGTCTGGAGTCCACCCTTCACCCTCAGCCTTTCAACATCGAGGCCCGCGAGTATCCCGGCTTTATCACCGATCTGCAACCGCCGGCCTCGGCGTACCTGACGACCGTGCATGGCACCTCGCTGGTATCCGATCGGATCTACCCCGACCGCTTTACCCATGCCAGCGAGCTGGCCCGCATGGGGGCTGAAGTGACCCTCAAGGACCGTACCCTGATGATTCAGGGTCGACAACTGTCCGGTGCCGCAGTGGAAGCCCGTGACATTCGTGCGGGTGGAGGATTGATTATCGCAGCCCTGGCCGCCGAAGGCGAGAGCCACATCTCCGGCATGAAGTATATCGAGCGGGGCTACGACGACATCGAAAACCGCCTGCGCAGTCTGGGCGCTCAGGTGGGTGTGCAGGTACCCGAGCTGGCTCTGGCCGCCGACTAAACCAGGATTCCATAGCCCTGTACCAGCCGACCATTGCCGTTTCTGGTTTGCCTGGGTAGGCTGCTGTTTGGGACGGCCTATGGCAACCGCCGCAAGGGGATTCGCCCAACGGGTGTACGAGGCTGGGGTTCGGCCGTTTGACGTTTGCGCCTGCAGACCATACACTCAGGTGCTATGGATTTAGAGACCCTCCAACACCGTCTCGAGGCCCTCAGGGGGTATCTTTGACATCGCTGGCAAAGAGTCCCGCCTGCAAGCGCTCGAGCAACAAATTAACGATCCCAACCTCTGGAACGATCCTGCCAACGCCCGCAAGATTTCACAAGAATCGGCCCGGCTGCGCAAGGTAGTGGACGGCTACAAACGGCTGGAGTCCGATCTGCAGGGTCTTCTGGAGCTATGGCCGGAGATGAGCGCCGAGGAGCGGGCCGGCATGCAGCCCGAGCTCGAGCGGGCCGGGCAAGAACTCGAGGACCTGTACCATCAAACCCTGCTCTCCTTCCCCTATGCCGAGAACGCGGCCATCCTGACCATTAAGCCGGGAGCGGGAGGCACCGAGGCCTGCGACTGGGCCAACATGCTCTATCGCATGTACACCCGTTTTGCCGAGCGGCACGGATTTACCCTCGAGCTGATTGACCTCGAGCCTGGAGCCGAGGCCGGCCTTGACTATGCCCAGTTTATCGTACGGGGCGAGAATGCCTTTGGGCTGCTCTCGCCCGAGGCCGGTGTCCATCGCCTGGTGCGGCCCTCCCCTTTCAATGCCCAGGGCAAGCGCCAGACCAGTTTTGCGGCCCTCGAGGTGATGCCCGAGGTAGATGAATCGGTGGAAATCCAGATCAACCCTGAGGACCTGCGTATCGATGTGATGCGCTCACAGGGCAAGGGAGGCCAGGGGGTCAACACCACCGACTCGGCGGTGCGGGTCGTACACCTGCCCACCGGCATCATCGTGAAGTGCCAGGTCACCCGCAGCCAGCAGAAAAACAAAGAAATGGCCATGAACATCCTGCGTTCCAAACTCTTCGAGATCGAGTACAGGAAGAAGCAGGAAGAGCTGGCCCGGCTGCGCGGCGAGGCCCGCCCCATCGAGTGGGGCAGCCAGATCAGGAGCTATGTGTTGGACAAGCAATACATCAAAGACCACCGCACCGGAGAAATGCGCCACGACCCCGAAAACGTGCTAGACGGCGACCTGGAAAGCCTGATCTGGGCTGGGCTCGAGTGGAAGGCGGGGCGCCGGGAAACCGTAGCGGTAGGCGACGAGGAGTGATACCAGGTTCGGCTAGCCCGTCATCAGATGGTGGCGAACTGACCCGACCGAAGTTATCCCCGTAGCTAACTTTCCCTTGGAAAGGAGCTGCTTTCTTCAGTCGAAGACGCGGTAGTGTGGACCGTAAACCGGCCTAGACAACTTTGAGGCAGGCATAACCTTTGCTTTGCAGTTCACTTTCGGCACCTACACCCGAGGGCACCCATTGGATGAAACCGTCCTGCCGGAGTTTGTTTTTACGGAATGTTATTGCGGGTGAAGGTGATTTCGCACATGCAGTACTGAACACCCAAGGCTGCCAACTGCTTGATACGACTGCAGAAAGCCTCCGCATCAAACGCCTCAGCTGTCCACGCTGCAGACAGTCCTTGCCGGTCGCGCAATCAATTACCCCCTAACCCTGTGCGGCCATCACCAGTTTGGGCTTGAAGGGGTCGTTGGCGTATACCCAAAGGTGGTTGCTCATGTTGGTGAGCATCAGCGAGAAGCGATCCACAGAAACAAAATCGCAGTGTTTGAGGGCCGCCATGGGTGTTTCTTTCTTGAACTGACCGTAACTGAGCTTGTCGTTGGCTTGTGCCTGAATGAAAGGAACCAGGCCTAGCCACGCCCCGGGCCAAAGCAAACCGCGCCGATCCAGCAGTTTCATGAGTCCACCTCCAAGGTGCGCCACAATACTGCTAGGACCCATGGCTGTGAAGCCAGTAAAAATGACAGTCAGCGACATTGGCAGATATCCACCGCGGCCGGTCAGTTCAAAGTGCTCCAAATATGAAGCATTGGTTTCAGGACAGCATGCCTATACGATCCAGCCAAATATACTTTTCTTTAGTGCTCGGCACGCCAAGCTCCTTGGCTCCTGCCAGGGTTTCATGCATCTGATCATAGTCGTCTAGCAAGTACCAGGCCTGTGCTATGGCAGCCAGGCAGTGCCACTCGTGGCGAGCATCCCTCTGCCAGCGGAAGCGGGTCAGAGCGGCGGTCAGGCGCTGTATGGCTTCATCGGGTTGGTGGCGGTCCAGGGAGTTGACCCCCAGAATCAGTTGGGACATAGCAAAGGCAGTTTCGTTACCGGCTTTACGGGCCTCTTGTTCAGCCTCGAGGCCTAGTCTCCAAACGGTGTTCTTGTACTCGAGGCCTTCTCCATGGTCCATCAGGAGTTGCCAGGCACGAGCAATCAGCAGTTCTACCGGCTCGGCCTTGGTATCACATCCAGTCACAAACGTCGATTTCACTTCTAGCTCCTTTTGCTGTTCGAGACGCTAAGAAAGCGCTTCCACAACAACCTATCTAGTATAGCAGGGATTGGAGTTGCAATATAGGCATTTGGTACTTAACCTCGGGCGAAAGGTAGATTTCGCTTGCTTGCAGAATAATCCCCCTTTCGCAAGACTCTTTAGTCGAGGAACTGAGAGCCTGATTAGGGCAAATTGCGCAGCCTTTACACAGGTTCGACCGTTCGGAGAGTGCTAGCCCGATCGAGATACGCATGCACCGTACTGGTCATAGTACCCAGTTGAAGGCTCCGCATCTTTCCCTTATGGGATAGTCGAAAATTGGGCCAGAACAGCCAAGTCGGGGTCGAGCCTTGGCATGTGCATCTGAACAGGAACTTTTTAGGCAATTCCGGTAATCCACTCCAGTACGCCCGGCGGCCATTTAGTCCAGTCCCAGCGCCAGTACTCAAGCGCACCTTTCGAAATCGCCAGAGAAGTGACCTACCCCACAGCTAAAGCCGGGG
>DAIUDO010000062.1:0-2484 GCA_036845585.1 Meiothermus sp.
CTCTCGGACTCCTGCTATCGGGCCTTGTGCTGGCTGCGCCTGAGCTAAGCCCCCAGGGCATCATCGTCAACCCGGTACCCACCGACCTGCAGGTGCGCACCTGGGTCAACAAAGACCCGAACAAGACCGGCAACCCGGTCTACCAGATTGGCGAGCGCATCCAGGTTTCGGTGCAGGTCAACCAGGAGGCTTACGTCTACCTTTTCAGTGTCAAGTCCAACGGGGAAATCGGCCTGATTCTTCCGAATGCATTCGACCAGAACAACCTGTTGCGGGGGGGCGAGACCCGGACATTCCCTCCCGCGACCGGTGCACGGTATACCCTCGAGGTTGGCGGCCCCGAGGGCCAGGACCGGGTATTGGCGGTGGCCAGCCGCCAGCCCCTCTCGCTCGCCCAGATCGCCAACATCCAGACCGGCCAGGTCAATCTGCAGGGTGCAGACAACCTGGCCCGGGCGCTCTCGATTGTCGTAACCCCGCTTCCACAGCAGGACTGGGTTTCCAACGTGGCTTTCTTCATCGTGGGCCGGGCTGCGGTAACGCCGGTGCCACAACCCCAGCCGGGTACCGGCACGCTCAGCGTAAACTCGACGCCTAGCGGCGCGCAGGTGCTGGTGGAGGGCCGGGTGGTGGGCAACACGCCGCTCAACATCGTGTTGCGTCCGGGCCGGGTGGACGTGGAGCTGCGGCTGGGTGGGTATCAGAGCTTCCGCACCTCGGTGCAGGTGCGCCCTGGCGAGACCACGGCGATTAATGCCAACCTGATCCCGGTCGTGCAGAACGGTTTGCTGCAAATCAACTCCAACCCCCCAGGGGCCCAGGTCTTGCTGAACGGCCGGGTGGTGGGTAACACCCCACTGAGCCTGACCGTGCAGCCGGGGCGCTACGATATTGAGCTGCGCCTGGGTGGCTACCAGCCCTTCAGGGCCTCGGTGGCGGTGGCCAGCGGCCAGACCGTGCCGGTGAATGCCAACCTGCAAACCCTGCGCGGTTCACTTGAAATCTTCACCAATGTGGAGGCTCGGATTTTCCTGGACGGTCAGGAGGTGGGCCAGACCCGGAGCGGCTTCCTGCGACTCGATGAGCTGGAAAGCGGCAGTGTTCAGGTGGTGGCCCTGGCCCCTGGTTACCGGGTGGTCTTCCGGGATGTTCGGGTCGAGCCAGGCCGCTCGCAACAGGTGCGCCTCGATCTCATGCGGGCCCGATAGAGCGGTTTTCGCAAGAAACCGTCGGAACTGGCTGATGAACGCCCCCCACAGCGGGGGGCTTCTGTTTGGCCAGCGGATTGACCGCGCTTGACCCCTGGGGTCACAGGACTTCCAGAAGGGCAAACTTCAGGTAGTGAGTCTCCGGAACGTTAAGCAGCACGGGATGATCCCAACCCTGGCTGCGCTTCTCGACGACCCGCACGCTGCGGTGAGCATCGGCAGCGGCCTCGGCGAGCATCTGGTAGAAAAGGGGTTCGCTCAGGTGGTGGCTGCAAGAGGCCGTCGCTAAAATACCCCCGCTGATGAGCAGCTTCATGGCCCGCAGATTGATTTCCTTGTAGGCAGCATAGGCCCGCTCCACATCGCGTCTGCCCTTGGCAAAAGCCGGTGGGTCGAGCACGATCAGGTCGTAGCGGGTTGTGCGTTTTTCTTCCTCGCGCAGAAACTCGAAGGCGTTGGCCTCTATGGCTGCAATGTTGGTTAGTGCGTTGAGCTGGGCGTTCTCCATGGCCCGATGGAGCGCGGCTGCCGAGCTATCCACGGCAATCACCCGCTCAAAGCCCTGGGCCAGGTGCAGGGCAAATGAGCCGTGGTAACTAAACACGTCCAGGGCAGTTTTGCCTTTGAAGGCTTGCAAGCGCAGACGGTTGTCGCGCTGATCAATAAAAGCCCCGGTCTTCTGGCCCTCCTGCAGGTCTACGCGGTAGCGAATGGTGCCCTCGCGCACCTCGACCGTCTTGGGTACCTGGCCCAGCAGGGGTTTGACCTGCAAGGGCAGACCCTCCAGGCTGCGGGATTTCTGGTCGTTTTTGGCCAGCAGACTGTGCAGGGGGATTTCACTCTGGATGACCTCTACAAGGGCCGGGGTAAGCGGTTCCAAGGCCGCCGACCCGACCTGCAAAACCCCGTGCCCGGCGTAGTAGTCCAGCACCAGCGCGGGCAGCAGGTCGCCCTCGGCGTGCACCAGTCGGTAGGCCCCCGCCGGCTCCTGGGCAATAGCGGTCTTGCGCCGCTGCAAGGCTTGGCGCAGGTTCTCGAGCAGTACCTCCTGGGGGCGGCCCGAATCCCTGAAGCTGAAAGCCCGAACGGTTATTTCGGAGGCCGGGTTGTAAAGCGCCAGGCCCAAAACCCCCCGGGCTGATTGTACTGGGTACAAACCGGGGGAGTTGGGCCCCTCGAGCACGTCGCTTTTGTAGACCCAGGGGTGACGGGCCAGCAGACGGGCGGCCCCTCTGGGGGTGACGCGAACCTTCACCCTGCGAGTCTATCACCTGTG
>DAIUDO010000062.1:2584-11940 GCA_036845585.1 Meiothermus sp.
CCCAGAGGGTTGTGCCAGCAGTTCACCCACCCAAGCAACGGTGAAGAGCGCACTGTAGCCGGCCACCTGACTGGACTGCTGGGGCAGTGCAAAGCGCTGCGCGTTGGCGATGAGCCGGTCATCGACCAGCACAAAGACTCTCAAGAAGGTCTTCCAGGGTATGATGACGGGGGTGTTTTGTAGACAGGAAAACCATCCCCCCCTTTTGCGCTGTCAAGTAGCAAACGTTATTGTATGCTATCTTGCGTTGACACGAGTCCTGAGAAATCGCTATGATTCTTGGGGTTCATTTTGAGCAAGTTTTCACTTGCTCGCTTTCTGGCTGTGCAGAAAGCCGTACCTACGGCAAGAAGAAAGGAGGGAACGTGGCTGGATCAGGACTAATCAGGAGCCTAGCAGAGCACGAGCAAGCTCTGGTCAAGCAACTCGAGGAGGCTAGGCAAGCCGCTGAGGCGAAGGTCAGGGAAGCTGAGGCCAAAGCCGCCCAGATTCTGACCGAAGCAGAGCAGGCTGCCAGGGAACTGGAGGCGCAGTTCCGGGCCCGCACGGCCGCAGCCGTAGCCCGAATCGAGAGGGAGGCCAGGGAAAAGGCTGAGGCCGAAGCCAAGGCAATTGCCGAAGCGGCAACGGCTAAGGTAGCAGGGGCGGTTCAGGCGGTGCTAGGGGAGGTACTGCCTTGATTGCCCCCATGGAAAAGCTGATTGTGGTAGGCCCCAAGCGGCTGGCCCGGGAGCTTTTGAGCGAACTACAAAAAGCCGGCGTTGTGCACATTGACCCCCTGCGGCCCGATGAGCTGGGTGAGTACCGTCTTTCCCCCAGCGAGGAGGCCGAGCTCAAACGCTGGGAAAGCGTGGCCTCCCAGGCCGAGCAGTCCCTGGCGGTGGCCGGTCTGGCTGTGGGGGCGGGTGAGAAGGTGTTTGGCGGTACTCTGGAGGAAGCCGAGGCAATCATCCGGCCGCTGGCCAACCGGGCCGAGGTGCTGGGTAAGGAGCGGGCTGCCCTCGAGGAAGAAATCCAGACCATCGAACTCTTCGGCAAGGTGACCGACAGGCTGGCCGAGCTGGTGCAGGGTTTGGACCAGAGCCCTCGGCTGGCAGTGATCCCCTTCCTGCTGGCCAAGCCCGAGGAGCTCGAGGCCGTGCGTACGGCATTGCAGCAGGCCCTGAACGACCGCTTTGTGCTCGATGCCGAAGCGCTGAACAACCAGGTTGCGGCTGCGGTGGTAGTCATGCGCGGTGAGCTCGAGGTCGCCCGCTCAACCCTGTCGCGCCTAGGGCTAGCCGAGCTGCGCCTTCCGGGCAACTACGGTAACCTGCCACTGGGCCAGGCTGCCGCTCGGATGAAGCAGCGGGCCAAACTGGCCCCCGAGGAGCTGATGGGGATCCGCGAAGAGATAGCCAAGCTCTCGCGCGAATCCAAAGATGCCCTGATGTCTTTGTGGGCCAGGGCCAAAGACGAGGCCGCCCGCTACCGCACCGCTGTCGATATGGCCTCGGGTAAGTACGGAGTAGCCCTGATGGGCTGGGTTCCGCAAATGGCCAAGAGCCGGGTGGAGGAGGCCCTGGGCCGCCTGCGCGATCGGATTGTGTACACCTTCGAGCCGGTTGACGAGCATCACGAGGGCCACCAGGTGCCTGTCACGCTGGAAAACCCGCCCTGGGCCAAGCCTTTCGAGCTGATGCACAGCTTCCTCAACACCCCGGCCTATGGCGGCCACGACCCCACCCCGATGATTGCGCTTTTTTTTCCGCTTTTCTTCGGGATTGTGGTCGGGGACATTGGAATCGGGCTACTGTTCTTGCTGCTGGCGCTTTGGATGGCTGGGAAGTCGCGGCGGGGTGAAACCCTGCGCATAGACTTTCTGGGGGCTGCCTTTGGGCCGGATGTGCTGGGCAAACTGGCCACCATCGGCAAGTGGATGGCCGCCTGGGCCATGTTCTGGGGGGTGCTGTACGGGGAGTTCTTTGGCACCTTCCTGGAAAAGCTCAGGCTGCCCAGCATCTTTGGTTTGAAGGATGGTTGGCGGGTCTTCTACCCGACCGGCCCCAGTTTCGATCCGGAAAAGTACTACGGCCTGATTCCCATTCTCATCAACCGCCTGGATTTTGCCCAGACGGCCAATGGCCTGATGGTCTTCGCCATCCTGTTTGGGGTATTTCAGGTGCTTTACGCCTTCTTCCTGCGGATGCGCCTGGGCCTCAAGCACGGGCACATGAAGCACTTCTGGGAAGGCTTTGGCTACTTCTCGGGCCTGGTGGGTCTGGTGGCTTTTGCCTACAACTTCCTGACCCAGGCCAACATTCCCATCCTCAATATCATCTTTGTGGTAGGCATCATCCTCTTTATCGTGGGGGTGGCTCTCTCGCGCGAAGTGCTCATGATTGCCGAGCTGCCCGGTAAGGGCGGGCAGATCCTCAGCTACATTCGATTGTACGCGGTAGGGGTGGCTGGAGGTGTGCTGGCCAGTCTGGCCAACCAGGCAGGCTTTGGCCTGGCCGAGCGTTTCGGCTTTGTGGGCGGGGTGCTGGGCTTTTTGGTGGGCCTGATCCTGATTCTGGCGATTATCGTCATCACCACCCTGGGGCACGTGATCCAGCCCATTCGTCTCCTTTGGATCGAGTTTTCTACCAACTTCGGCTTCTTTGAGGAAACCGGGCGGCAGTACAAGCCCTTCAAGTCGGTCAAGTCGGACTCAAATGGCTAAGGATGCCCGGCATCCAACCTAACCCTGTCCATAACGTGCCAGAGGCACATGGAACCAAGTAAAGGAGAGAATCTCATGAAGAGCGTAAAACTGACCAAGACCCTGTTGATTGTGGCGATCGTCATCCTGGCTACTGTAGCCTTTGCTGCTGAAGAAGGAGCTGCGGCTGCTTCCTTTGCGGCAATCGGTAAAGGGCTGGCCATCGGCCTAGGCCTTCTGGGCACCGGTATGGCCCAAAGCGCCATCGGTGCGGCTGCGGTAGGTGCAGTTGCCGAGGATCGTCGCAACTTTGGTACGGCGCTGATCTTCTTCCTGATTCCTGAGACGCTGGCTATCTTCGGGCTGGCCTTCTCGTTCCTCATCAACTAAGGCCGATGGCCGGTAGCCCATGCTTTTTGCTGGTTGCTCGCAGGCGTCTGGCTACCGGCAATAAGCGAACAGGGGAGCCCAATGTCAAAGCTAGAAGACATTCTGCAAAATGAGATCGCTGCTGAGATCAGCGCTATTGCAGCCGAGGCTGAGGCCAAGGCCAAGGCCATCGTGGAGGCCGCGGTCGCTAATGCCGAGGCCATCAAGGCCGGCAAGCAACGGCAGCTCGAGGCCGAACACGTAGCGGCCCTGCGGCGGGCCGAGAGTGCAGCTGAGCTGATGCTGAGCCAGGCTCGCATTACCGCCAGGGGTCAGGTGATGGATCGGGTCAGGGTAGAAGTGACCCAAAGCCTGCAAAATTTGCTGACCCAGCCGGAGTTTGGCGAGATTCTGCAAAAGCTGGCCGACGAGGCCCTGCAGGCCATCGGGAAGGCCGAGTCGGTACTGGTCAATCCGGCCCACGCCGCCTTGCTGAGCGGATGGGCCCAGAGCAAAGGCGTGCAACTCAAGACCGATGCGGCCATTCAGGGTGGGGTGCGGCTGGTGGCAGAGGGCGGCCGGGCCTTTGTACAAAATACCCTGAGCGAACGCCTCGAGCGGGCCTGGGATGCCCTGTCGGCCAAGGCCGCCAAGGCTTTGTGGAGCTGAGATGTTGGCCCGCAATACCTTTGCCTACCTCAACGCCCGGGTGCGCTCGAGGCGAAACCAGGTGGTCCCGGAGTCTTTTTTTCAGCAGGCGCTGAACCAGGCCTTTTCCGACTTCCTGCGCATGTTGTCCGAGACGGTCTACGGTGCCGATCTGGTGGGCGATACCCTGGGCGATGTGGACCGGGCGGTTTCCAACCACCTGGCCCGAACCGTCGGCGACCTGCCGACTCTGGTATCGGGCGAGCTGCGCGAACTGGTCAGCCTGCCTCTGCTGCGTGCCGACCTGGTCAACCTCAAGGCCATTTTGCGGGGCAAGCAGAGCGGTAAGTCCCCGGAGGAGGTTAAGGCCGGGCTGGTGGGGGGAACCCTGAAGGAGCCCCTCCTCAACGCCATGCTGCAGGCCCCCGATGCCGCCGGCGTGGCTCAGGTGCTTCAGGTGCCGGGCCACCCCCTGGCCAAGGCCCTGCGCAACGCAGCGGCGGGCAACCCGGAGCCGCTGGCTTTGGAAGTGGCCCTGGACCGTGAGTTCTTTGCAGCCTCTCTCGAGAAGGCCAAGCGACTTCGCCAGAGCCACATCGGCGCCTACTTTGCCCTCGAAGTGGACGCCACCAACCTGGCCACCGCCTTCAAACTGCAGGCCCTGGGAGTGACCGATCCCAACCCGGACAGCTACTTTGTGCCGGGGGGGAAGCACCTGAGTCGAACCGTGTTTAGCCGTATTGCTGCCGGGGATCTGGCCGCCCTGGACGCCCTCAGCGGTACGCCCCTGGCCCCTGCGGCCGGCGCGCGTACCCTGGGTGAGCTCGAGCGCGCCCTGCGCCATATCCTGCTGGACAAAGCTGCCAGTGGGGCTACCGATAGCCTGGGGGGTGGGCTGGTGCTGGACTATATTCAGCGCAAGCTGTGGGAGGCCAGCCGCATCCGGCTGCTGGCCCGGCGGGCCTACTTCAACCTGCCAACCGATGCCGTAGCGAAGGAGGTCGCGTGAAGATTGGAGTCCTGACCGATGCCGAGACCGCCTCTGGCTACCGCATTGCTGGTCTCGAGGCGGTGGTGGCCACCCCTGCCGAGGCGGCCAGCAAGCTGGTGGAGATGATCCAGTCCAACCAGTACGCGCTGGTAGCGGTAGACGAGAGCCTGCTCGCCGACCCCAACAAGGCCGCCGAGCGGGTCATGCGGGGGCGCAGCGCCCCGGTACTGCTCTCCTTGCCCAACCTGCTCGACACCTTCAGCGGTGGAGGCGATGCCAGGGCCTACATGCGCCAACTGGTACGTGAGACGATTGGCTTTGATATCAAGTTGTGAGGTTGCAGGCGGGCCCCCTCGGGTTGCCTGGCCTTCAACCATACCCACCAAGGAGGAACATAGTGGGAACCATCAAAAAAATTGCGGGGCCCGCGGTGATTGCTGAGAACCTAGAGGGCGCCAAGATGTACGACATCGTGCGCGTCGGCAAGGAAAAACTCGTGGGGGAGATCATCCGGTTGGATGGCAACACCTGCTTTGTGCAGGTCTACGAAGACACCAACGGTTTGCAGGTGGGGGAGCCCATTGTGACCACCGGACTGCCGCTGGCCCTGGAGCTGGGGCCGGGTCTGCTGAACGGCATTTTCGATGGAATTTTGCGTCCCCTGGACAAGATTCAAGCTGCCTCGGGCATCTTCATCTCCCGCGGTATCGAGGTGTCCTCGCTCGACCGGACCAAGAAGTGGGACTTCACCCCCATGAAGAAGGTTGGCGACGAGGTCAAGGGTGGCGACATCCTGGGTACCGTGCCGGAGTTCAGCTTCACCCACAAAATCCTGGTGCCCCCCGACAAGTCGGGCCGAATTAAGAGCATCGTGGGGGCCGGTCAGTACACCATCGACGATACCATCGCCGAGCTCGAGGACGGTACCCAGCTGCGCCTGGCCCACTACTGGCCGGTGCGCAAAGCCCGCCCCTTCCAGCGCAAGCTCGACCCGAACCAACCCTTCCTGACCGGGATGCGCATTTTGGATGTGCTCTTCCCCCTGGCAGCGGGAGGTACGGCGGCCATTCCGGGCCCCTTTGGTTCCGGCAAGACCGTGACCCAGCAGTCCATCGCCAAGTTCGGCGATGCCAACATCGTGGTCTATGTGGGCTGCGGTGAGCGCGGCAACGAGATGACCGACGTGCTTGTGGAGTTCCCCGAGCTGGAAGACCCCCAGACGGGCCGCCCCTTGATGGAGCGCACCATTCTGGTGGCCAACACCTCCAACATGCCGGTAGCAGCCCGCGAAGCCTCGCTCTACACGGGCATCACCCTGGCCGAGTACTTCCGCGACCAAGGCTACAAGGTCTCGCTGATGGCCGACTCGACCAGCCGCTGGGCTGAGGCGCTGCGCGAGATTGCCAGCCGCCTGGAAGAGATGCCTGCCGAGGAGGGTTATCCGCCTTATCTTTCTTCGCGCTTGTCGAGCTTTTATGAACGGGCTGGCAAGGTCATCACCCTGTCCGGTGAGCAGGGCGCGGTCTCGGTGATTGGGGCGGTCTCGCCCGCAGGCGGCGACTTCTCCGAGCCGGTCACCCAGTCTACCCTGCGCATTACGGGTGGTTTCTGGGCCTTGGACGCCCAGCTGGCCCGTGCCCGCCACTTCCCCGCCATTAACTGGGCGCGTTCGTACTCGCTCTTCCTGAACATTTTGGAGCCCTGGTACCGCGAGAACGTGGCCCCCGACTACCCCGAGGTGCGCACCCAGATCATCACCCTATTGCAGCGCGAGGCTGAACTGCAACAGGTGGTACAACTGGTAGGTCCCGATGCCCTGCAGGATGCCGAGCGGCTCTCCCTCGAGATCGGCCGCATTGCCCGCGAAGACTTCCTACAGCAAAACGGCTACGACCCGGTAGACGCGAGCTGCTCGATGGCCAAGGCCTACGGCATCATGCAGATGATCGTTGCGGCCTACAAACAGGGCGAGGTAGCTCTTTCCAAAGGGGCTACCATCTCGGACTTCCTCTCCGACCCGGTCATCGAAAAAATCGGGCGGGCCCGCTACGTGCCCGAGTCCGAATTTCCCGCGTACAAGGCTGAATTCGACCAGATGATCAAGACCGCATTCATGGGTACGGTCAAGGCGTAAGGAGGTTGAGATGCTCAAGAAAGAATACAACGCAGTCACTTACGTCTCAGGCCCGCTGCTGTTTTTGGAAGGGGCTGCTGACCTAGCGTACGGGGCTATCGTCAACATCGACGACGGCTCGGGTCGGGTGCGCGGCGGTCAAGTGATCGAAGTCTCCGACCAGTACACGGTGTTGCAGGTGTTCGAGGAAACCTCGGGGCTGAACCTCGACAAGACCACCGTCTCGCTAGTGGAGGATGTGGCCCGGCTGGGCGTCTCCAAGGAGATGGTGGGCCGTGCCTTCAACGGGATTGGTCGCCCTATCGATGGTCTGCCCCCGGTGGTGGCCGACAAACGCCTGCCCATCAACGGTGCACCCATCAACCCCGTAGCCCGAGAGAAGCCCGAGGAGTTCATCCAGACCGGCATCAGCGCCATTGACGTCAACATGACCCTGGTGCGCGGCCAGAAGTTGCCCATCTTTTCCGGCTCGGGTCTGCCACACAACGAGCTGGCCGCCCAGATTGCCCGCCAGGCCAAGGTGCTGGGCGAGGGGGAGGGCTTCGCGGTGGTCTTTGCTGCCATGGGCATTACCCAGCGCGAGGTCTCCTACTTCATGCAGGAGTTTGAGCGCACCGGGGCCCTTTCCCGCTCGGTGCTGTTCTTGAATAAGGCCGACGACCCCACCGTGGAACGTCTCTTGACGCCCCGCATGGCCCTTACGGCAGCCGAGTACCTGGCCTTTGAGCACGACTACCACGTGTTGGTGATCCTGACCGACCTGACCAACTACTGCGAGGCCCTGCGCGAAATTGGTGGAGCCCGCGAGGAGATCCCGGGACGGCGGGGCTACCCCGGTTACATGTACACCGACCTGGCCTCGCTGTACGAGCGGGCCGGTGTGGTGCACGGCAAGAAGGGCTCGGTTACACAGATCCCCATTCTCTCGATGCCCGGTGACGACATCACCCACCCCATCCCCGACCTCACCGGCTACATCACCGAGGGGCAGATCTTTATTGCCCGCGACCTGGCCCAGCAAGGCATCTTCCCACCCATCAACGTTCAGCCCTCGCTCTCGCGCTTGATGAACAACGGTATCGGAAAGGGCAAGACCCGTGTCGACCACAAGGAGCTGGCCGACCAGCTTTTCAGCTCCTATGCCCGCGGGGTCAACCTGCGTCGCCTGGTGGCGATTACCGGTGAAGATGCGCTGACCGAGATTGACAAGAAATACCTGCGCTTTGCTTCCAACTTCGAGCAGAAGTTCATCAACCAGGGCCAAAAGGAGCGTTCCATCGAAGAGAGTTTGAATATCGGCTGGGCTCTGCTGGCCGATTTCCCAGCATCCGAGCTCAAGCGCATCCGTCGCGAGTATATCGAGCAGTACCACCAGAAGACCGGCAAGCTGGAAGAGCTGGTCGGTGCGTAGCGCCTGCCGATTGCCGGTAGCGGTTAGTTCAACCAAAAGCCATCAAACGGCCGCTATAAGCTTGAGGCAAACTGGAGGTGCCAATGGCTGAACAAGTCTCACCCACACGCTCAACCCTGTTGGCTAAGCGCGATCAGAAGCGGCTGGCCCTGCAGGGTGTTGATCTGCTCAAGAACAAGCGGGATGCTTTGATAGGCGAGTTTTTTGCCCTGGTGCAGGACTCCCTCAAGGCCCGCGAGGCTCTGAGCAATGCTGCCAAAGATGCCTACTTCAGCCTGCTCATCGCCAAGGCGTTCGACACCCCCGAGGCAGTGGAATCGCTCTCCGGAACCCCCCTCGAGGTACGTATGGAGGTGGAGAGCCTTTACGGGGTCAAGGTGCCGCGCATCTCTGCGCCAGCGACCGGAGGGGCCCTCTCCTTCAGCCCCATCGGGGTGGGTGCCAAGACCCTCGAGGCCGCTACAGCCTTCCGCCGGCTGGCTGAGGCCATCGTGGCGGTGGCCAACACCGAGAACCGCCTGCGCAAAATCGGTGAGGAAATTAAGAAGACCAACCGCCGGGTCAACGCCCTCGAGCAAATTTCCATTCCGGAAATCAACGAGCAGATCAAGTTTGTCACCGACACCCTCGACCAGCGGGCCCTTGAGGAGGTCACCACCCTCAAGCGAATCAAGGCCGCTATCCTCCGCCGTGAGGCTGAAGAGACCGGTGAGGTCTCGGCGCACATCGAGAAGGGGGCAGGTCTGTAAGCCTCTATTGGGCGTATTTCCACAAACACCCGGTGTGGCAGATGCCATGCCGGGTTGTGCCAGATTCACTCAGTTCGTCACCGGATGACGACCGACCGAGGTTGTCCGCTTAAGTCCGGCATCGCAGAGCGGGAGGAGTAATACCCTTTTTTGTTGTAGCCTTCAATCCACACCTACCCACTGTAGCCCCCAGGAGGCACACCCTCTTCCGCTGGTGGACTGGGTGAAGCCTACAATAGAGAAGTAGCAAGGAGAGTATCTGCACCCAGCGTGTGTCCATCCAGGAAGGCCAGACCCCACCGATGATAGGCGTCTCGTCTTCGTGGCACATACGGTATCGAGACGTAGTACCAAGTTTAAGAGAGCCGCTG
>DAIUDO010000063.1:0-11927 GCA_036845585.1 Meiothermus sp.
AGAAGCACAATGTATGGGAGCGGGTCTACCGCGAGCCTGCGTTTATCCGCTGGCTCTTCGCACGAAGGCGCACGAGCCAGTAGTCGGGCTCGAGGCCCGACCTATAACGGCTGCCTATATTTTTGCCTCCAGTTCTTGCAGTAAAAAACGTCGTTGCGTCGGCAATTGCTGGGTTCTTTCCGAAAACCGCTCTAACCTTTATCGAAGGGAAGCTGGCGTTGGTGCCTGGGGCTCTACTGGCTACGCTTTGGTAAGCGCACCCAGGGTCTCAGGCTGTTTGCATGATGGGAATCTCCGATATGAAGGTGATGGGCAGCTTGCTGGTGCCCTGGTGGAAGGCCGCCAGCCGGGCCACCACGTTGGCCCCCGCCCGTTTGGCCACCTTTTCCAGGGCCATCATGGTACCGCCCGAGGAGACCACGTCGAAGACCAGGGCCACGTTCTGACCCAACAGCTTCTCGGCCATGCGGCTGTCCAGCCAGAGGGTCTCGGTGACGCCCAGGGTGAGCGACTCCACCTCCTGGATGATGGGGTCTTGCATGTAGGGGCGGCGCTTACGGCGGACCACCACATAAGGCTTGCCGCATAAGGCGCTCATGGCGTGGGCCAGCACAATGGGGCTGGTCTCGAGGGTCAGAAGGGTATCGGTTTCGGCGGGCAGGTGCTTGACCAAAGCCTCGGCCGCAGCTTGCACCAGCTCCACATCGCCCATGAGCTCAATCAAGGGTATGTGCACGCCTGGTAAGGTTTCCACCACAGGAACGTGACGGGTGATTTTTCCAACAGTGATTGGGTAGGTTTCCATAGGTCTTCCTTGTTGCGCCAAGACCACAGCTTACTCGAACACCATGAGTATACGTGTGAATAGCCGTATACAAAGGTTGCCAGGGCCCCGAGGCCGGCTTAATCCGGTTTGAACAGGGGTAGATGCCCCAAAGCAATCACATCATCGCGCGGGGAACCTTCGGTAAACACTGCCAGAACCGCACCGACCGTACCGCCCACCTCGGTTATTAGGTCGGAGAGCCCCTTGAGGGTGCTGCCAGTAGAGACCACATCGTCCACAATGGCCACTTTTTTGCCCTTGAGCAGAGGAATATCGGTGCCATCGAGCACCAGAAGCTGGGGTTTGCCGGTGGTGATGGAGATCACCGTGCGGGAAACTGGGTTGATCATGTAGGGCTTTTCGGTTTTGCGGGCCACCACATAGGGCTTCCCGGTTAGGCGCGAGAGCGCATGGGCCAGCGGCACCGCCTTGACCTCTGGAGTGACCAATGCATCGATCTCGGTAGGCAGCCGCTGGGCCAGGGCTGCGGCGGCTTGCTCCACGACCTCGGTATCGCCCAGCATATTGAACAAGGCCACCGAGACCTCAGGACCCACCTGCACCACCGGCAGCTCACGACGAACACCCGCAATGTCCACAGGATGCGTTTTCACGCCCCCTAGTCTATAGGGTTCCAGGCGCTCCGGACAGGGGTTGGGCATGGGCGGTTCAGAACAGCCTCAGGCCCGCTTCGTATACTTTGGTATATGGTGCCCGCTCACATCGAAGGCATGGGAGTAGATCCCGGAAATGGAAACTTGATTGTCATGCTCAAGACCGAAAACAATCTGTTCCTGCCGGTGGTTATTGGGGCCTTGGAGACGCAAAACATCATGATTCACCTCTCCGGCGAGAAGCCACCCCGCCCGCTGGGGCCCGACCTGTTCTACAACACCTTGGACTTGCTGGGCGTCAGGGTGTTGCGCCTGGAGATTGTCGAGCTCAAGGATGGTACCTTCTACGGGCGGCTGGTCCTGGAGCAGCGTGGCATGGAGTACGAGGTAGACTGTCGCCCGTCCGATGGCATGGCCCTGGCCATCCGGGCCAAAGCTCCCATACTGATTGCAGAACAGGTGCTGAATGCAGCAGGCCTCAGCGAGTCCCAAATCAAAGGACCAGGCGAAACACCCCAGGCCTAAAACGGCTCCCAACAACACCCAGTACAGCACCGCGCACGCGCCAAAAACCACGCTTACCCTGGAACAGCAACGCTGCAAACACCAGCAGCCATTACCCGGTGCGGTGGGTGTTTTTCTGCACAAGCTGGCTTTTTTGCTGGTTTTTTGCCTGGCCTTGGCAGCTTCCGCCCAACGCCTGGGCGTAATTGGCGATTGGGGTACAGAGAGCCCACACCGAGCACTCATCGCCAGGGCCCTGAACGAGCAGCATCGCCTGCGACCTTTTGATGCCTTGCTTACAGTGGGCGACAACTTTTATCCCAGAGGTGAGCCCATCCTGCGCTATGTGCAGGATCTACCCCCAGTTCGCATCTATCCAGCCTTTGGCAACCACGATCTGCCTGCCTTGGCGAAGCAGCTCGAGTTGTTCAGGGCCGAACAGCCCTACTACACTGTCAAACTAGAAAACGTCGAAGTGTTTGTAATCTACTCAGAGAACTTTAGCCAGACCCAGCGCCGCTGGCTGGAAGCAGCCCTGAGAGCCTCCAGGGCTTCCTGGAAAATCGTCACCCTGCACCGCCCACTCTATTCCTCGGGTTTTCATGGGGGGGCCCGAAGCCTGCGGCAGGCCCTCGAGCCGCTGCTCACCCAGTACCGTGTGCCGCTGGTGTTGGCCGGGCACGACCACAACTACGAGCGGCTCGAGGCCAAGGGCATTATCCACATCGTCTCGGGCGGTGGGGGAGCCTGGCTGCGCAACTTTCGAGCCGTGCAGCCTCAGAGCAAAGTCCGGCTGGTCAGCCCCAACTACCTGACCCTGGAGGCCACCGCAGAGCGGCTGCTGGTGACAGCCTACAACGAGAAAAACGACCCGATAGACCGGCTGGAGCTGAAGAAGTAGAGAAAAGAAGCTCTCGCTGTTCTAGCAAGCGGCAGCATCGCTATTTCAAAACAAGACCTCGGCGCTTTTGCTAGGCATCCGAGCGCAGGTGCACGTGGACGTGAAAAACCTCTTGGCCGCCCTTCTCCCCCACATGAATGCGGATAAAGTAACCCTCGAGGCCCATCTCTCGGGCAATTTTGTTGGCGGTCAGCATCAGCTTGCCCAGTTTGAGGGCCCCTTCTTCGGTTTGTGGATAGTCGGCCAGGGTAGGGATGTATTCCTTGGGACAGACCAGGATGTGTACCTTGGAGCGCGGGCGGATGTCCTTAAAGGCGATGAATTCATCGTCCTCGTACACGATGCTGGCCGGCAGTTCACGGCGGATGATCTTGCCAAAAACGGTGGGGTTCTCCATGTGGCATAATCTACCGCATGTGCCCTAGCAGATTCTTGGCTTCATAGCGGGACAGCCAGCCGTCTCGCCGTTTGCTCCCCCGGCAACCGGCGTAACTCAAGCGACGTTACAGAAATTTCTAGCGATCTGGTCTAAAAATAAAGTTATGCCAAGGTTAAGCCTATTCATCGGAATTGCCATGGTCGGGCTGGGCTTATTGAGCTACACGCTCTCCGGCGCGGCCAGCATGACCGCGCTCATCCCCACCTTCCTGGGAAGCATCATTGCGGCTTTGGGATGGGTTGCGCTCAACAACGCAAAAGCCAGCCGCCACGCCATGCACGGGGTTATGTTGTTGGCCCTGCTGGCTGTGCTGGGTAGCTTGCGGGTCTTTGGAATGCTGGGCGGCGGCTTCAGCATCGCGGTGGTCTCGCAACTGTTGATGCTGGCTCTGGGGCTGGGACTGCTGGTACCCGGCGTCCAATCCTTCGTCAAGGCCCGCCAGAAAGGAGCCGCCTGATGAGCAGCAGCCTTCCGGCCAGAGCTCTGTGGACCGGGGTTTTTCTAATCCTGGTCTCTACGCTGGCCGTCATGAGCACAAGCCTCACCCCCACCGCCCTGATTCCGGGTGCCCTGGGCCTGGCAATCGCCCTGCTGGGCATCTGGGCCGACAAAAGCCCCACCCAAAAGCCCCTGGCCATGAACATCGCGCTGGGGCTGGCTGTGCTGGGTATGCTGGGCTCACTGCGCGGCATCCCCGACTTCATTACCATTCTGGGCGGTGGCACCGTGGAGCGCCCATTAGCCGCCATGGCTCAGTTTGCTACCGTGTTCATCTGTCTGGGCTTCACCATCCGCTGGTTTGTGGAAAGCCGCCGCAAGGCTTAGGCTATTGTGCCATTTCGGGTCAGACTAAGGGCAGCAACCAGCGGGCCGGTTCTTCCTTGAGGGCCTCGAGCCCGCCCTGCAAGGTGTAACGCTCGATGGCTTCCACCCGCACCCAGACGGTCTGCCCGATGCGGGCTGGCCCATCGAACTCCACCTCGTAGTAGTCGGGGGTGTGGCCGTAGGCTTTGCCCTGGCGGAAGCTCTCCACCAGCACCTCGACCCTGCTGCCCAAGAGGGGGCGCACCCGGGCCTCGGCCAGGCGGGCCGCCAGGGCCTGGAGCTCTTGGTTGCGCCGCTTGAGCACCTCGATGGGTACCTGGGGAAGCGAAGCCGCACGGGTCTTGGGGCGGGGGGTGTAGGTGAAGACGTGTACCCGGCTGGGGCGCACCTCCTCTAAAAAGGCCAGGGTCTCCTGGTGCTCCCCCTCGGTCTCGGTGGGCAGGCCGGCGATGACATCGGTGGTGAGGGCAAAGCCGGGGATGCAGCGGTAGGCCTGCTCAACCAGCCCGCGGTAGTAGGCCTTGTTGTAGCGGCGGCCCATCAGGGCCAGAAGCCGGTCGGAGCCGGTCTGCAAGGAAAGGTGCAGATGGGGGCGCACCTGGGGGGCGTAGCGCCCCAGCACCTCGAGCAGCTCCGGGCCGGTATCCTCAGGCTCGATGGAGGAAAGGCGCACCTTGGCCCCCATCCGGGCCAGCGCCTCCACCAGGCCGGCGATGCCCCGGGGGTGGCCCCGGTACGACCCCAGGCGCACCCCGGTCAGCACGATCTCCTGCACCCCGGCCTCTAAGAGCCTCTCGGCTTCCCGCAGGGCATCGAGGTGCTCGCGGTGGCGCTCGCGTCCGCGCAGGCGGGGGATGATGCAGTAGGCACAACCGGCGTTGCAACCGTCCTGCACCTTCACAAAAGCCCGGACGTAGTTGTTGAGCAAGCCCCGCTCGCCCGCTCCCCAGAACTCGTTGGGGGGGGTGGTGAGAGGGTCAGCCGGAAGGCCAAAGTGCTGCAAAATTACGCCGGGCAGCTCGGCCTTGCGGCTATTGGGAATGACCGCATCGGCCCCTAGCTCGGCCAACTGCTCGGGGGCCAGCTCGGCGTAGCAGCCCGTGACCACGATGAAGGCCCTGGGGTTGGCCCGGCGGGCCCGGCGTACCTCCTTGCGGGCGTCGGCTTCGGCGGTGGTGGTCACGGCGCAGGTGTTGATCACCACCAGGTCGGCCCCGGCCTCGAGGGGCACCACCACCGGGGCCAGGGGCCTCAACAGGCCCACCAGGGCATCCGATTCGACCTGGTTGACTTTGCACCCCAGGGTTTTGACCGCCAGCCGCACGCCTGCCACCAGGGGCATTCTGGGGCAAGCCCCCCCTGGGGTCAAGTATCGGTCAGAAGCAGGTGCTGAATATCCTCCTCAGGCTCTTCGAGGACTACCTCGATCTTTTCCTCGGCCTCCTGGGGGATGGCCTCGAGGCCGGCACCGTTTCGGTCGAACTGCCGCTCAATCGCGGCTATAAGCTCCGGGGTAGCCGGCTGGAAGGATACCGGCAGCTGCAAAAGCTGCTTTGGTTCAATGCAGTAAAAAGCGTCCAAGTGGTGGAGAACCTCGAGCACTTCCTCCGCCGAGAGCAAATTCCGGCCTACCGTGGTGCGAAAAGACGAACCGGGGCCTAGCGCCTGGGCTTCTGCACAGCAGGTGAGGTAAAGGTCAAAGCCCGTGGCCCGACGACAGACCCAAAGCTGCAAAAGCTTCGAGGGAAGCACCTGTCTTCCCTCCAGCACCTCCCCGGCTTTCAGGATGTGGACGGCCTCAGCCAGCGGCTTCATGCCCCTCACTGTAGCCGGGTTCGCCTAGAGGCATCGGCCATTCCGGGCGTTACGCGCTCCCTCGACGTTACATGAATAGCCTGGGCGCGATAGGATGGGCCCGTGTTGACCCTCGAGCACATCCAGGCCGCCGCCCGGCGCATCGCCCCCCACATCCACCGCACCCCGGTGCTCACCAGCCAGGGGCTGGACCGGCTTTTGGGACACCGGCTTTTTTTCAAGGCCGAGCACCTACAAAAAACCGGCAGCTTCAAGGCTAGAGGTGCGCTCAACGCAGCTCTACAGTTGCAAAACCCCAAGGGCATCATTGCGGTCTCCTCGGGGAACCACGCCCAGGGGGTGGCCTACGCCGCGCAGGTGCTGGGGGTTCCGGCCCTGGTGGTCATGCCGCAAGATGCCTCTCCCGCGAAGAAGAGCGCCACCCGGGCCTACGGGGCCGAGGTCTTCGACCGGGGCGTGACGGTGGAGAACCGCGAGCAGGTGGTGCGACAACTGGCCGAGGAGACCGGCTACGCCCTCATCCACCCCTTCGACGACCTGCGGGTCATGGCCGGGCAGGGTACCTTGGCCCTGGAGCTGCTGGAGCAGGTGCCCGAACTGGAGGCGGTGCTGGTGGCGGTGGGCGGGGGCGGGCTTATTTCGGGCATCGCCACGGTGATCAAAACCCTGCGGCCCGAGTGCGAGGTGATCGGGGTCGAGCCCGAAGGGGCCAACGATGCCCAGCAAAGCCTTCAGGTGGGGGTGCGGGTCAAGCTCATGCAGGCTCCCAAAACGGTTGCCGATGGGGTGCGCACGCTGGTGATTGGCGAGCGAACCTTCCCGGTGATGCAGAACTTCGTAGACCGCATCGTGACGGTGCCGGACCAGGTCACCCTGGAAGCCCAACGCCTGATGATGGAGCGGCTCAAGCAGGTGGTAGAACCCACCGCCGGGCTGGCTTTGGGGCCGCTGCTGATGGACTACGGCCTGCCCCAGCGGGCCGCGGTGATCGTGTGCGGGGGCAACTGGCTCCCCTGAGCGGTCTGGTAACAAAGTATGCAGTATGCGTTGAAAACTCCGAAAATAAGCCGCTCCGCCGCAAATACCGCTATTCCACAGGCTGAATCCATATCGAGAGCCAACTTGCCGGAGCACTGAGCAGTTCTTCAGAAAAGTTTTTTGGAGTTTTGCCAGGAAACCCGCGCAAGCAAGTCGCAGCTCAAGCTGAAAAACTCCCACGACGTTGTTGAGCGGGGTATAGCGACTCATCCGAAGCTGCTCAGAGTCGGGACTTTTATCGCAGTCAGGCGGGCGTAGCCTGTAGGTATGGATGTAACCGAACTGCCCATGCCCAGCGACCTCGAGGTCGCCCGACAGGTCCGGCTCAAGCCCATCGAGGAAGTCGCTGCCAGCCTGGGCATTCCGCCCCAGGCCCTTTTTCACTATGGCCCTTACATGGCCAAGGTGGTGGGGGCTCCGCCCGAGCCCAGGGGCCGGTTGATACTGGTCACGGCCATGACCCCCACCCCTGCCGGGGAGGGCAAGACCACCGTAGCCATCGGACTGACCCAGGCCCTAGGTCGCCTGGGGAAAAAGGCCACCGTAGCCCTGCGAGAACCCTCGCTGGGGCCGGTGTTTGGCATCAAAGGGGGGGCTACCGGAGGGGGCTACGCCCAGGTGCTGCCCATGGAGGAAATCAACCTGCACTTCACCGGCGACTTCCACGCCGTCACCAGCGCCGTCAACCTGCTCTCGGCCCTGGTAGACAACCACCTGCACCAGGGCAACCCGCTAGGGCTGGATGCCCGCCGCATTGAAGTCAAGCGGGCCCTGGATATGAACGACCGGGCCTTGCGGCAGGTGATTGTGGGGCTGGGCGGCCCCAGCCAGGGCGTACCTCGCGAGACCGGCTTCGAGATCACCGTGGCCAGCGAGGTGATGGCCATCATGAGCCTAGCCTCCGACCTGAGCGACCTGCAAGAGCGCCTGGGGCGCATCCGCATCGGCTACAACCAGGCCGGGCAACCGGTCTTTGCTCGCGACCTAGGGGCCCACGGGGCTATGACCGCTCTGCTCAAACAGGCTTTCTACCCCAACCTGGTCCAGACCCTCGAGCACCAGCCAGCCTTTGTGCACATGGGGCCCTTTGGCAACATCGCCCACGGCACCAACTCGGTGGTGGCTACCCGCATGGCCCTGGGCTATGCCGATTATGTGGTCACCGAGGCGGGGTTTGGCTCCGATCTGGGGGCCGAAAAATACTTCAACCTGGTCTGCCGCCAGAGCGGCTGGGTGCCCCAAGCGGTGGTGCTGGTAGCTACCCTGCGGGCGCTGCGCTTCCACGGTGGACAGGACGACTACAGCCAGCCCGATTCCGAAGCGGTGCGCAGGGGGCTGCCCAACCTGGCCAAGCACATCGAAAACGTGCGGCTGTTCGGCTACGAACCGCTGCTGGCCTTCAACCGCTTCCCTACCGACAGCGAGGCCGAACTTGGCCTGGTGCGGGCCTTTGCTGCCGAACAGGGCGTACGGGTCTCCTTCACCGAGGTGCACGCCAAAGGGGGAGCAGGCGGTCTGGAGCTCGCCCAGATGGTCTTGGATGCGCTACAAAAGCCCGGCCACCTAAGGTTTGTTTACGACCTCGAGCAGCCATTAGAAAGCAGGATTGCCGCCATTGCCCAGCAGGTCTACGGGGCCGCCAAAGTCGAGTACACCCAGGAAGCCCGCAAGGCCCTCAAACGTCTGGTCAAAGAAGGCTGGGATAGGCTGCCGGTGGTCATCGCCAAGAGCGCTACCTCACTTTCGGACAACCCCCGGCTGCGGGGTCGACCCGAGCACTTCACCGTGACCGTGACCGACCTGCGACCCAAGTGTGGGGCGGGCTTTGTGGTGGCCTACATGGGGGAAATCATGACCATGCCGGGACTGCCCAAAGAACCGGCCGCGCTCAAGATTGGGCTGGACGAAGAAGGGCAGGTGACCGGGCTATTTTAGCGGTAGAAAGCCGGTCAGCGGGTTGTTTTAACGGTAGGGAGCCTTGACTACACAGGCTGCAGCGCCCAGCGAACGGTCCGCCCATGAAAGGGCGCTGTTTATCGTAGCAATCGCTCGAGGATGCCCTGCACCACCTGCCCGGCCTGGGCCATCAGCAGCGGGTCGGCGATGGTATCAGTGGGCCGGTGGTAGTTGGGGTCGAGGCCACGGAAGAAGAACAGCACCGGCACCCCGGCCTGGGCAAAAGGCACATGGTCGCTGCCGCCGCCCGGCGCACTGCCGCAGGCCACCTGAAGAGCGTTGCAGTCGGCCAGGGCCCGCAGCTCGCCGCTCCCGCCGATGCCCAGCGTACCGTTCACGTTCACCCCGACCATGTCCAGGTTGATCATGGCCTTGAGCCCCCGCACCAGCTCGGGGTTCTGCTCCACAAAGCGCCTCGAGCCCCACAGCCCATCCTCCTCGCCATCGAAGAACATAAACCAGACCTGCTGCGCGAGGGGACTAGCGGCCAGCTGGCGGGCCAGCTCGAGCACCGCCACGGTACCCGAGGCGTTGTCGTTGGCCCCTGGGCTACCCGGCACCGAGTCGTAGTGGGCCCCCACAATGGCCAGGGGGTTGGCGCTGCCCCGCCGGGCGATCACGTTGCGCCCCTGAACCTCTTCCGTTGCGATGCGCACATCCAGCACCGCCCGTGCCCCGGGCTGGCTCAGAAGCCCAGCCCCGTCGCTTTGCGAGAGGGTCACGCCGGGAATGGGGCTGCTGCCGCCAAAGGTGAAGCGGGTGCCGCTAGGCTCCTCGGTCAGCAAAACGATGCCCAGAGCCCCTCGCTCGGCAGCCAGGCGGGCTTTTTCCAGTCCCAGAATGCCCCCCCGGCGCACCACCGCGATGGCCCCCTGCAAATCCAGGTTGGCGAAATCGGCGGCCAGGCCGGCCCCCGGCACCGCCACCAGCGACCCTTCCACCCGCCCGGCCGGGCTTCCGGCCACGCTCTGTACCGGGAAAACCCTGCTGCTCACCTGAAGGCTCGTCCCCTGGTCGCGGGTGCGGCTGTAGGTAAAGGGGAAGAACTCCACCCCGTAGCCCGCCTTGCGCAGCTCCGCCGCCAGGTACTCCGCCGCCGCCTGGGCCGCCGGGGTGCCCGCCACCCGCGGCCCCTGGGCGAGCAGGGCCCGCAGGTCGGCCTGCATCCGCTCGGTGGAAAAGGTCTGGGCCAGGGCCAGTAGGCCCAAAACCGCCAGGCCCAGCAATGCCCCAAAAAGCCGGTTCTGCCTCATATGCTCATCCTGCCACCGGGCAGGGTGAGTTGGATGGGTTCGCTAGCGCTTTGCCTGGGCGTTCCAGAGCTTGCGCGTGACGATGATCTGGCCGGCGTGGTGCTGGGCGTGGGCAGCGATATGGTCGAGGAGGTAGACGGCCTTCACCTGGTACTGGCCGAGCTGGACCACCCGCTCGAGGTCGCCAGGTTGCAGGCCCCGTAGCCCGGCCTTGACCTGGGCCATCTTCTCGGCAAACTCGGCCAGCACTGCCTGGGGCTTGCGCCCGCTGGGGGCCATCTCCTCGGCAGGGCGGAGGCGCAGGGCCTCGGGTACCTCCTGACCCGTGCCCCGCAGCAGCAGGCGGTAAGAGGCCCCGCCAATATGCCGCACCAGCCCCCCGATGGGGTTGGTCTCGGGCGCCGGCACCCACCAAAAACCCTCCGGGCCCAGGTCGGCAGCCCACCGCTCCACGGTCTCCTCGACCTCCTCGAGGCTGCGCAACCAGACCGAGACCAGCAGGGGAACCCCTTCGACGTCCCCGCGCAAAAAAGGCGGCACGTATGGCTGTGACATGAAGCGATTCTAAAGCATCTCCCCTAGAATCGGCCTGTGCCGCCCTTGCCCCCCTCCCAGCGGGAGCCTTTTTTGGACGCTTTGCGCGGGCTAGCCCTGGTGGGCATCCTGGCGGTGAACCTGGCGCACTTCGCCGGGGTAGGGATGTACGGCGTCCTCCATGGATCACCGCCGGACTACACCTTAGGCCGCGCGGTGTTGGCTTTTTTCTTCAGCGGCAAGTTCTACACCATCTTCGCCATCCTGTTCGGCCTGGGGCTGGCTTTGCAGTACCGGCGCCTCGGGGAAGGCCCCGCAGCCCTGGCCCGCCTGCGCCGCCGGCTTGGGTGGCTGCTGGGGCTAGGAGCACTTCACGGTGTCTTCCTGTTTGAGGGGGATATTCTGGGCACCTATGCCCTGGTGGGGCTGTTCGCCCTGCGCTACCTGGGCCGCGCGGTGCAGCCCGGGCAGATCGCCCGCTTCCTGCTGGTGGGGTATGCCCTGTGGTGGGGGTTCAGCACCCTGCTACACGAAAAGATTCCCCCGCCGGGCCACCTCGAGGTCTACCTGCAAGGCAGCTTCTGGGAGGTCAGCCGGGTGCGGCTGGAAACCTGGCTGTTCAACACCCCGCTGGCTTCGCTGCTGTTCGGGGCCGAGCTGGTGGGGTTGTTCCTGCTGGGCTTCTACCTGGCCCCCCGCTGGCAGACCCTAGGCCCCAGAACGCTCTGGGGGGTGGTGGGCCTGGGGCTTCTGGTGGGTCTGCCGGTCAACCTCTACAACGCCGCCCAGCCCGACCTCCAGCCCTTGCGCGGCCTGGGGGGGCTGGCTTTTGCCCTCGCCTACATGGCGCTTTTCCGGCTGCTCTGGCCCCGGCTGGGCTTTATGCAGACCCTGGCTCTGGCCGGGCGGATGCCCCTGTCCAACTACCTGCTGCAGTCCCTGGCCATGAGCCTGCTGTTTTACGGCTACGGCCTGGGGCTCTACGGGCAGGTAAGCCCGCTGGGATTTCCCTTCATCGCCCTGGGCTTCGTGGCTTTACAGGTGGGGCTTAGCCGGGCCTGGCTGGCCCGCTTTGCCCAGGGGCCGCTGGAGTGGCTCTGGCGCAGGTTTACCTACCGCTCGTAGCGCCGGCTGGCCTTGACCGCGGTACCCGAGGCGGTCACCATCAGCATGTTGCCCTGGCCGACGGTCTCGTAGTCCACATCGATGCCGATCACCGCAT
>DAIUDO010000064.1:0-11827 GCA_036845585.1 Meiothermus sp.
CCACCCAGCACACTCGGTTCATAATCCCTCCGCGGCCGTAACTAGGCTCAAGAGCACAATCGGCGCGGTTTCTGCCCGCAGGATACGCGGCCCCAATGTGACTGGGGTGAAGCCACGCGCCTCCAGGAACTGTACCTCGCCCTCACTCAGACCCCCCTCGGGGCCTGTGAGGAGTGCGGTGGGCTTGTCTGGGTCGAAGTGATCGCGCACCAGGGCCGAAACACGGGGTTGGGCTACAAAGCCCTGCGCAACCGACGGGATCAGCTTTAGCGGCAGCAACGGCATTACCTGCGGCACCACGCTACGCTCACACTGCTTAGCCGCCTCGAGTACGATCCGCTCCAAGCGCCGCCGTTTGGCATCGCTCAATTCGCGCACCACACAGTGCTGCGTCAGGATCGGGACGATTTGATGGATCCCCAGCTCGGTGGCAGCCCGAACGACCTCCGCTAGGTGGTCGCCCTTGAGCAGCGCTACATAGAGCGTAATGGGTTGAGGGGTCTCCCGGCTGACCGTCCAGGTTTTTCCTACATGAAGTAACACCCTGCCACGCTCGGCCTGCACCACCGTGGCCTGCCCTTCCAACCCCTTGCCATCGAATACCGTTAGGGTATCGCCCTCTCTAGCACGAAGCACATCAACCAGATGATGCGCCTCGCGGCCCCGCAGTTCAACCTCGGGCTGAAGTTCCTGGACAAAAGCACGATGCGGACGCATGACTACACCGCTGCATAGGTCAGGCAGACCCACTCACCTTGCTGGAGGCGCTGCAGCAGGCCGAACGACTGGGTTTCCAAAGCCTGGCGCACAATCGTCTCTCGCTCGAGCAAAATACCTGTCAGAATGAGCGTCCCACGCATCCCAAACATCTCCCGGTAGCGGCCGGCAAAGTAAGCGTGCAGCTCGGCATACAGGTTGGCCACCACCAGGTCAAACGGCCCCTGCACATCCTCGAGGCTACCGAGGTGGAATTGGACCCGCACGTTGTTAAGCCGGGCATTCTCAATGGCTTGGGGAATCACTGGAGGATCGATGTCTACACCTACCGCCTCGGCCCCCAGCAGAGCCGCGCCGATGGCCAGGATGCCTGAGCCAGTGCCCAAGTCCAGCACGCGCATCCCAGGCTCGACCCGCTGGGCGAGGGCCTCCAGGGCCATCCGGGTGGTTTCGTGGTGTCCGGTTCCAAAAGCCATGCCCGGCTCTATTACGATGCGCTTCTGGGGACCGGTCCACTCGTGCCAGGGGGCCAGGACCACAAAAGGCTCGGCCATCACAGGTTTGAGGTCGCGCTTGTAGGCTTCCAGCCAGTCGGTATCGGGCAGTTCGAGCCAGTCGCCCGGAAAAGGCAGCTCGGTACGCTGGGGGAAGTAAGCCCAGACCTCGCCCTCCTTTTCCTCCAATCCCCGCGCCCCGTGTTCAAATAAAGCGGCCGAATAGACATCCAGGCTTTCGAAGTTGCCGCGCAATCGGAAGACATGCATACCCGTTAGTCTAACGTGTCAAAATTAAAGCGGGGTTTTACGTGATCTGGACAAGGTTGATGTGCAGGGTGCCTTCTATCTGCTGGCCGGCCTCGAGCACCCGTACCCCGGTATCGCTCCAGCCCTGGCTTAGCAGGTTAAAGCCGTCGGTGGCATGGCTGACGGGTTCGAGGGCCACGCTCCCGTCCGGCGCGGTAAAGACCACCAGATGCGAGAAAATGGGGTCGGCCTGCAACTCCACTCGCCAGCCCGTTCCCGGCCAGTCCAGGTAGAGCCGGCCCGTCCACCCAGCAAAAACATGATCCAGGAAGGCTGGGCCCAGCGGTCTGGAAAGGGAGAAATCGAACTCCGGGGGAATGGCCTCGGCAGGCCGGGTCGGGATACAGGTGGCATCGGTCATGTAGACCCGCTCGGCCCGAAAGGTCAGGTGTGCATCGCCCGAGCTACCCAGGTGTCGCATGAAATAGGGGTGATGTCCAAAACCGGCCGGCATGGGCTCGAGGCCGGTGTTTTGCAGGGAGGTGTGAATTTCAAGGCCCAAAGGCTTCAGACTGTACCGCACCTCCACCGCAAAGGGAAAGGGGAAATTGATATCCTGAAAGCTACTTGAATCGAATTTGCATTGCAGGCTGTGTTCGTCCAAGCGCTGGGCGTGCCAGACCCGGGCATGCACCTCGCCGTGGATGGTCTGTACGCCATCGACCCAGTTGGGGCGGAGCCGGTACGTCTTGCCCGCAAAGCTGAAGCGTCCATCGCGGATGCGGTTGGAGTAGGGAGCCAGGAGGTAGCTCGAGGTATCGGGCGAGCGCCGCTGCACCAGTGCGGCGGGTGCCGTAGGCCGCAGCAGGGGCAACCAGAAGCCCCGGTCGTAGAGCTCGAGCCCGGCTACGCTGGCCCCCAGCTCGGGCACAACCGTAAGGCGCAGCCGCTGGTTTTGCAGAATTTGCAGGTTCATCGGCATCAATCTACCCGGTGGACTTACCACGTCAAGCGCCCTGAATGGGGCTGGGCTTTTTTCTCACAAGCAAGCACGAAGCTGCTGCACCAGGGCCTCCAGGTAGTCGAAGAACATGGGGCCGTAGTGGGCCAGCTCGTCACCCTGGTTGACCACCAGCGGGTAGTGCCAGCCGCGCTCGGCCATCAGGTGCTGGGCCTTCTCGAGCTGCCTCGAGCGGTGCGGCTTGGGCTCGTAAAGGATCATCTCCGGCTTGCGTCGCACCACTTCGGCCAGGTCGGGCTGGAAATAGCTTTGCGGATGCTCGGCAAAAATGTTGTGCAGGCCCAGATGGCGCAAGGCCTCCCCCACGTAACTCCCCCGCCCAACCGTGATGGGGCCGCCCAGGTCAAACTCGAGGTAAACCCGCAACGGCGGCAAGGCCCGGTACAGCTTGTGGTAGCGCTCGGCAAGCCCAGCCGCCAGCGCTGTGGCTCGCTCGGCCACCCCCAGCAGAGCTCCCAGCAGTGCAGTGTTCTCCAGGATTCCATAAGGGCTTTGCGGCAAGGGCAGCGGATACAGAGGGATACCCCGCCGGTGCAGCTCGCCCAGCAGGTCGCGCTGCACACCGGTGCTGATCAGCACCAGGTCGGGCTCCAGCGAGGCCAGCAGCTCCCAGCGCACCCGGGTATAGCTCGAGACCACCGGCAGACCCAGGGTTCCAGCCGGACGGTAGCAGAACGCACTGCGCCCTACCAGCCGTTCGCCCAGGCCCAGGGCAAAGAGGGTCTCGGTTGCGTTGGGGGCCAGCGAGACGATGCGCCGAGCGGTGTCGGGCAGCTCGAGCGGGCCCAGCCAGTCGTGCACTAGTTTCAACCAACCACCTCCCTTAACCAGGCTTCTACCTTGGCACGCAGCGCTGCCAGGTCGGCATCGTTCCAGATGACCCAGGTAGCCCGGCGTATCTTCTCCGCTTGTGGCATCTGGCTGGCGTCGCGGGCCGCAAACTCGGCCTCGCTCAAACCGCTGCGGGCCATGACCCGCGCTTTGCGAAGCTCGGTCGGCGCTGCCACCACCAAAACCCCCGCAAAGTCGCCTTCACGTCCGGCCTCGAAGAGCAACGGGATGTCATGAACCACCACCTTGTGGCCCATAGCCGCAGCTTTCTGGACCTCTTCGCGCATCCGCTGGCGCACATAGGGGTGCAGGATAGCCTCGAGCCGCCGGCGGGCTGCCGGGTCGCCAAACACCCGTCTGCCCAGCGCCGCCCGGTCAATGGCCCCATCGGTGCATACCTCGGGAAAGGCCCGGCAGATCTCGACCTTTAGAGCCACCGCCCCCTCCCGCGCAAAGGCATCGGCATCCAGCACCGGCACCCCCAGCTCGCGCAGGACTTGGGCCACCGTGCTTTTGCCGCTGCCAATGCTGCCGGTCAGGCCAATCTGCCGCATCGCCGATAGCATACCCTCCCCCTTCATGTAACGCTGCCCGGTGATTTCTTCACGGCCCAAGCTAAGAACGGCTGCCAGACTGAGGCTATGCGTTGGTTTCTGACTGCCCTCCTGACCCTCCTGGCAGCCTGCTCGAGCAGCCCCAGGGTGGAGTACACCCCCAGCGATTTTCAAACCTCGCTGGATGCCGTCAACCAGGCCCGCGCGGGCGCCCGCACCTGTAGCTACCAGGGAGCCTCCACCGCTTACAGCGCCGCCCCTGCCCTGCGCTGGAACGGCCTGCTCGGAGAGGTAGCCCGCCAGCGGGCGGAGCACATCCAGCAGACTGGCCAGTTCAGCCATCAGGAGGGCTCGAGCTCCACTTTTGCAGCCGCAGACCGCAGCCAGCGGAGCGGCTACCGGTACCAGGAGCTTCGGGAGAATCTGGCCCAGGGCTACAACACCGCCGAAGACGCCGTGTCCGCCTGGCTATCCAGCACCAGTGGGCACTGTGACGCCATCATGGCCCCGCACCTGACCGAGATGGGCATGGTCAAACGGGGGGATTACTGGGTTTTGGTGGTCGCCAGGCCCCAGTAAGCGGGTGTCCACAAGCTGCCTGTGCAGCCTGGCAGGCCGAGCCTCAGAGGAAGCTCGCCCAGTCTTCAACCTACCCCCACATACCCTGAACGGGTCCCAGGAGCCAGTACCGAAGCATCCCTTAAAGCGCTTCCCATGCGGGACAACTGACCCTTCATACCCCCCACAGGTATGATGTACCTTGGCTAACAAGGAGTTAGCTATGAAAACGATTCTGGTAATCGGGGGAAATTTTGGTGGGATGACCAGCGCCTTCGAGCTCAAGCGCAAGCTTGGCAAAGAAGCTCGAGTTGTGGTGGTCTCGAGGCAAAAAGAGTTTGTGTACATCCCCTCGCTCATCTGGGTTCCATTTGGCCGCCGCAAAGTATCGGACATCACCTTCGATGCAGAGAGCACTTTCCGGCGCGGCGGTATCGAGTTTATCCACGGCGAGGCCACCCAGATCAAACCGAACGAAAACCGGGTTGAGCTGGCCAACGGCACCGTGATTGATTACGACTTTTTGGTGATCGCTACCGGAGCTAAACTAGCCTGGGATGCCGTGCCTGGACTGGGGCCCAAGGGCTATTCCCACTCCATCTTTACTCCTCCAGATGCCGAAAAAACCTATGAAGCCTACAAGCAATTCCTGCAAAATCCCGGCCCGGTGGTCATCGGTGCCGTACCGGGGGCTAGCTGCATGGGTGCTGGCTACGAGTACTTGTTCAATTTCGACCATCAAATACGTAAAGCGGGCAAGCGTAACCAGGTCAGCATCACCTGGGTGACGCCAGAGCCCAAATTGGGCCACTTCGGAATTGGCGGTATGGCCGGCGGCGAAACCATGCTCAAGATGTTCCTTAAGATGCAGGGGATTGATTACCGGGTCAACGCGGCCATCACAGAGGTGCGTCCTGATGGCGTGGTGTTGTCCACCGGCGAGGTGCTGCCCTCGAGCTTCTCCATGCTGGTCCCGCCATTTGAAGGCGTGGAGGTACTGCAAAAAACACCCCAACTGACCGATGCCAAAGGCTTTGTAGAGGTCTCCGATGGTTACCAAAGCACCCGCTACCCCAATGTATTTGCGGTAGGGCTGGCTGCAAAGGTACCCAATCCTTTCAAGGGCGATGTGCCCTTCGGAGTTCCCAAAACCGGCTTCCCCACCGACGAAATGGCCAAGACCGCAGCGGCCAACATCAGCGAAATCCTTCATGGCAACGTCAACAACCTGCACTGCAAGTCCTTTGGCAGCATGCCCGCCGTATGCGTGATGGATGCAGGCAACAAAGAAGTTATCATTCTGGGTAATCACCTCTTCCCGCCGCGCCAGTTCCAGATCATGCTGCCAAACGTGCTCGGCGACTTCAACAAAGTCTTGGTGGAAAAAGTACTCCTTCTCAAGTACCGCAATGGCTGGTCGTTCCTGCCGTAGCCGCACCGACCCCTCGAGACTACCTTGCTGGCCCCGCCAACCGGTGGGGTCCATCTGTTTAGCTCGGGTAATCGGTAATACCAGATTCGGTTAGTTCGTCACCATTCGGCGACGAACTAACCCGATCAAAGGGAGACGGGAACTGTTACAAAAGATCCAAAAAAACCCCAGACAAGCTCTGGGGCCTATGGTGCGCGGAGGGGGACTTGAACCCCCACACCTTGCGGCACAAGATCCTAAGTCTTGCGTGTCTACCAATTCCACCATCCGCGCACGGTAGAAGGGCTTGCGATTGGGGGCCAGAATTTACGTTCTGCGCCCCAATCATTTGCCCTGGTTTTGGGGTGAGCGATGGGACTTGAACCCACGACCCCCGGTTCCACAGACCGGTGCTCTAACCGGCTGAGCTACGCTCACCGCGCCGCAACAGCAGCACAAAGCATTGTAGGCTTGCGGCTACGGTGCGTCAAGAAGACTTGAAAACCGTGGACCTTTGGATAAAGCCTAGAGCACACCCCACCCCTCCCCAGGGTCGGCAAAACCAGCGTCTCCCTTCCAAGGGGCGGTATCGCCCGCCGTAACGCGGATAGCTTCATCGGTTGCCTCTGCGCCGCATGGCACGGCGTGGGCGAGACCAGGCCAACATCCGGTGACAAACCAACCGAATCTGGTATAAGTTGGATTTGCAACGTTGACGCCCCACTATACAGACTCTATACTCTGCGCCAAGGTGGCAAACAACCGTTCGTTTGAGGAAGGCAAGCCAGCCAAACTGAACCGCCGTGACGAAATCCTGGACGCTGCAGGGCAACTTTTTAGTCGTCAAGGCTTCCATGCCACCTCCATGCGCGACCTGGCGCGTGCAGTGAACCTGCAGGGTGGGAGCCTCTACGCCCACATCGAGTCCAAAGAAGAAGTGCTGTTAGAGCTAGTCAACCGTGCCGCCGATGAGTTCCTGAGCAGCGCCCAGTCAATCCCCTCGAACCTTAGTCCAAAAGAGCAGCTCGAGCACCTTATTCGGGGGCATCTGGAGGTAATCGTACGCGAGCTCGACCATGCGACCGTCTTCTTCCACGAGTGGAAGTTTCTCAACCCCGAGCTGAGGAGGAAGGTCACGGAGCGGCGCGATGAGTACGAAAGCTGTTTCCGCCAGGTCATCGAGAAGGGCGTTCAATCGGGCCAGTTTCAGGTAGAGGATGTACGACTGGCAACGCTGTTTGTGCTATCGGCTCTCAACTGGACATACCACTGGTATCGTCCGGGAGGCAAGCTGACCCTCGAGTCGCTCTCTCGTCGCTACACCGACCTGATCTTCAAGACCCTGGGTGCGGTTTAGCCGATTGGTCCGCCCTCTGTTGTAGCTCTGGCTGACCGGGAGGCTGGCCCTACTGCCTTTCACTGTCGGAATCCTCACCCAGATAGCGAAACCGAGGCACCAACCGGCCCTCGACTTCAACATCCTCCAAAAACATATTGAGTGGCCGCACCCAGAGGGTCTCGGGCTCGGTGCCGTAGCGGGTTTCGTAGACCACATACCACTCCTGCGTTTCGGAGTGACGGGCCAGACCATGCACCCAGTAGCGCTTGCCTTTGTAGTGCTGGTATAAACCCGGCTGCAGTTGCATCCTATACCTCAGCAATCCAGTGGATACGAGTATATTCGCACAAAACAACCTGGTTGACCAGGTCTGGGGGTCAGTTCCAGTAAGGCCGCACCGACTCGAGCATGCGCTGCGCGACCTGGCGGTTGCGACGCTCAATTTCGGGTTTGCGAGGAATTTCTGGGTAGCAACCCTCGGGGTCGAGGAGGGTGTGCGTCAAGAGGTGGCCGAGCTGGGTTCCCCAGTGCCTGAGCCAGGGTTCGGGTAGGTGGTCAGGCCAGGGCAGGCCTTGCAAGGTCAGATAGAGCATAGCCCAGATGCGACTCGAAGCATCCAGGCTATAACCTCCCCCCAGGGTATAAACGGCTTTGCCACCCGAAAATTCGGCCACATACTGGCGCAGGAGAGGGAAAATTTTGGCGTAGGCCCGGGTCGTGAGCAGGATTTCGGCCAGCGGATCGAGGTAGTGAGGGTCGGCTCCGCACTGGATGACCATCACGTCGGGGCGGAACCAGTGCAGGGCTGGCTCGAGGCCCATCTGCAAGACCTCGAGGTAGGACTCGTCCTCGGTGAAGGGTTCCAGAGGGATGTTCAGTTTGCGTCCAGTGCCCTCGGCCTTGCCTATTTCGTGGGTGTGGCCGGTGCCGGGGTACAGGTAGCGCCCCGACTCGTGAATGGAAAAAGTGAGCACGTTGGGTTCGTCGTAGTGGATCCACTGCACCCCATCGCCGTGGTGCACGTCGATGTCCAGGTAGGCTACCCGCAGGCCCTGGTCGGCTAGGTGGCGGATTGCTACCGAGAGGTCGTTGTAGACACAAAAACCCGAGGCCAGGTCTTTCTGGGCATGATGCAGGCCGCCCCCGAGTTGCAAGACCTCCCTGGCTTGCCCGCTGGAGATCATCCGGGCGGCGGTAAGGGTGCCCCCCACCAGCCAGCGGGCGGCCTCGTCCATTCCGAGGAAAATGGGCGTGTCGGCAGTTCCGATGCCATAGTGGTCAAAGTCGGGCGAGTACTCCCCACGTCCAGCCGCCTCGACGCGCCGCACAAACGACTCCAGATGCACGCTGCGCACATCCTCGCGGGTGGCCTGGGTGGGTTCGACAAATTGGGGGGGATGGCCCAGCTGCTCCAGCAAATCGAGCAACATCTCGAGGCGCACCGGACTGAAGGGATGCTGGGGTCCGAAATTGTAAAGCTTGTATTGCGGGCTGTAGACGACCGGAACGCTCATAAGCTCTTGCTGGGAATTTGGGGAGGCCAGCGCACATCGTAGCCTTGTTGACGCAAATCGTGGGCCAGCTTGCGCACATCCAGCGTACCGATCCGCACCACGGTGGTGACGGTTGCTTCGCCGCAGGGGTAGGTCAGCATGGAGTGGATATTGATGTTGTGTCTGGCCAGCTCCCCGCTCAGGCGGGCCAGCTCACCAGGACGGTCGTCGAGGCAGACCTCGAGCCGCCCACTGGGCCTCTGCACACCGGTCAGCCGCAAGAGCGCATCCAGTAGGTCGATTCCGGTCACAATGCCCACCAGCACGTCGCCGTCCAGGATGGGCAATGCGCCAATCTTGCGCTGACGCATGACCCGCGCGGCCTCTTCTACCGGATCGAGGGGGTCGCCCGTGACCACCGGTCGGGCCATCACTTCCCCAACCGGCGTATCGATGGGCTTTGCGCCTCCGGCGGCAAAGGGGCTGGTGACCAGCCGGATATCGCGGTCGGTAATCATCCCGGCCAGCCGGCCCTCGTAGGTAACGGGGATGTGCCGGATATTGCGCTGAAGCATAATGTGGTAGGCAGCCTCGAGGGTGACTAAAACGTCCACCGTCAGCACCGGACTGTTCATTACATCTTTGATGAGCATTTGGGGGCATTCTAAGGCATGGTTGGCTCATAAGTCAGGTAGATTTGTCCACTGCCGTGAGGCTAAAAACCAGTAGCAAGGGGTCTACAGGGTTTGCCAGGGGTCGCTGTGGGCAGCAGACGTGATTTCCTCATGGGAACAAAGCTTTCGTAGAAAAGGATGCTGCCGACCCGTAGCTACCCAAGCCTAGCGCGGCCTGGGTCAAGCGTCCGGTAATGCTGCGCTGTACGCTGCTGCCGATTGCGGCAGTCAGAATAAATAAAGCCAAGGTTCGCCAGGTCGCATATATCACTGATACGCAGCCACCCATGCCGTACTATGGACTGGTTGTGCTGACCCTTCGGCTGCAGCTTTTGCGGAATGGCTTTCGTCAGGCTCCGGCCTCGGCTCTGGTGGGGCTGTTGCTGGGGGTCGGTCTGGCCTACGGGGCCTGGGCCGGGACAAACTGGTTTCTAAATTTCATATCCAACGAACTTTTTAGCAGCAATACCTTTGTAAACCGCCTGGCCGCTGCCTTTACCCGTGATGTACTGGTCGAGCGCATCCTGGGCAGCCTGTTGCTGGTGCTCTCGAGCTCGGTGGTACTCTCGGCGCTGCCCAACGCTGTGGCGGTGCTCTACACCTCCGAAGACCTGCCCATGCACCTGGCCCTACCCCAAAAGGCCAGCCGGGTTTTCCTGTTCAAAGTGGGCGAGGTCTTTGTTACCACCGCGCTCTTGCCCACCCTGCTGGTACTGCCGGTGCTCTTTGCCTATGGGGCGCACTACGGCGCGCCTCCGCTGTTTTTCGTGGGAGCCACCCTGGTCGCAGTGGCCCTATTCGCTTTTCCGGTGGTGCTGGGGGTGGGGCTGGCCCTGCCGCTGGTGCGCTTTGCCCCGGCGGGCCGGGCGCGGGAATGGGCCGCCGCGCTGGGTGCGGTGCTGGGTGGGCTGCTCATTTTTCTGCTGCGGGCTTTGCGACCCGAGGTGTTGCTCCAGACCAATTTTGCCAACCCCGAGGAACTGGACCGCTTCCTTCAGACCTTCCGCGACCCCACGGCTCCGTTTTTACCCTCGGCGCTGGCCCAACAGGCTTTGAAGGGCCTCAGTCGGGGGGACCTGGAGCCCCAGTTCTGGCTGTTGTTGGCCCTTTCGGGCGGGCTCCTGGTGCTGGCCGGACTGGTGGCGGGCTATGCCTACCAGCAGGGCTGGGTGCGGGCCCTCGAGGGCACCGTGCGCGAGCGCGGCATCCTGCGCCCCGGCCTGCTGGATCGCTGGACCATGTCCAGCCTGGCCTGGGCACTGTGGGCCCGCGACCTGCGGCTGTTCTTCCGCGATGCAAACCAGGCTTCCCAACTGATTCTGGTGGGCGTACTGGTGCTTCTGTACACCACCAGCCTGCAGTACATCCCCCTGGGGGATACCCGTTTTCAACTGGTGGCGGGCTTCATGCATCTGGCCTTTCAGGGCTTTGTGATTGGCGGGGTGGGCGTACGGCTGGCCTATCCGCTGTACAGCCTCGAGGGGCAGGGCTACTGGATGCTCCAGACCGGCCCGGTCTCCAAGCGAACCATGCTCCTAACCCGCTTTGGGCTGGCCCTGTTCTTTCTGTTGCCATTAGGCTTTGCCCTGGGCTACTACTCGCCCAGGGTACTCGGCCTGGATGACAACCTCACCCAAATTTCCCTGATTTTGGGGCTGGCTTCGGCCTTTACGGCCTCGGCTATTGGCGTAGGTCTGGGGGCCGCCTTCCCCAAGTTCGATGCCTCTAACCCTGCCGAGGTACCCGTTGGCCTTGGGGGATTTCTGTACATGGGCTTCATGTTGCTGCACTCCGGGCTTCTGGTGGTACTGGCCAGCCGCCCGGTGTACCTGGCCATTACCCAGCGGGAGACCCACTACCTGGCCAGCGGGGAAGGCCCTCTGTGGTTGGCAGTGGTGGTAGCCGCGACCCTGATACCTGCCGTGCTGGCGCTGTGGTTTGGCTACCGCAGAATGGGAGAAAGGTGAATATGCGAATCCTTATGGTTCTCGTGGTGTTTTTGGGTTTCGGTCTGGCCCAGGTGCAAAACCGGATGGCCCTCATCACCGATTTCCGGCAGGTGCAGGGGATCTGGACGGTCAAGCTCGATTACGTCGAGGTCAAGGAGTGCAACCGCGACGACTGTCCTTCGGGTATCGAGATTTCCAACCAGAACCCCCTGATCCGCACCTTCCGCTTTACCCCCCAGACCAAAATCTTCCTGCTAAAGAATGCCGGAGCCTACTTTCAGGCCACTCCCCAGCAGCTCATCCAGGGCCTGGGGGGCCGGGACTTCGGATGGTCCTTCGATAAGTACACCCCCTTTTACATCAAAGTGAACGAGGCCAAGCGGGAGATCCTCGAGCTCAAGCAGATGTATCTGCCCTGAGGGCAAGGCTTTTTCTCCAAAGGTTCTTCAGAGGACGGTTTTTTGTTCTGAGACCGTTCGGTTTTCAATCTGCAAGATGCGGCCTGGGATACGTACTGAGATGGGTCTTTGCGGCTGT
>DAIUDO010000065.1:0-11636 GCA_036845585.1 Meiothermus sp.
GCCGGTGAGCCCCGAGGAGCTAATCGAGATGCCCATGCTGGCCGGGCTGCCCAAGGCCAGCCGCCAGAAAATCTACGAACTCACGGGCGGGGTGATGCGGGACGTGCTGCGGCTCGTGAAGCAGATCGACCGCACCATCGCCCGCAACGCCGATAAAGGACTGAGCCGCGCCACCTTCACGGTCAAAGCAGTGGTGGCGGTCTCGCAAAAGCTCAACCTGGCGGGAGGTAGCCAATGAAACAAAAGCTGGCATTGCTACTGGTGGACATCGCTACGGGTGCGCTGATGGTGCTGATCATCCACGCCATCGCATGGTACGGAGGTCG
The DNA here is from genome assembly GCA_036845585.1 of Meiothermus sp. Classification (GTDB taxonomy): domain Bacteria; phylum Deinococcota; class Deinococci; order Deinococcales; family Thermaceae; genus Meiothermus. Next base: position 327 of record DAIUDO010000065.1, read on the forward strand.
CTAGTGCGCAAACGCCGGGAGATTGAGGTGGCGGGGGAGCGCATACCCCGCCTGGACGACATCGCCACCCTGCTGTACCTGGCCACCGAGACCGGCGACTGGCCTGCCAAGCCCACCAACTACATCCGCGGGGATATCCCCTGGCTGCAGGACGGCGCGGTGATCACCCTGCGCAACCTGGACCCCCGCGGCGAGATGGGCGCCACCTACACCGTGCAGGTGCTGGCGACCCAGATCGAAATCCACCTGCTTCCCGGCAAGTGGGGGCAGGTGCTGAGGAAGGTTTTACTTGCCGAGCGCCCAACCAACGAAGAAATCGCCCAGATGTGGGAGGAGGAAAAATGACCGCTGACTTTGCCGAACAACGCCGCCGCCGGCTGCTGGAGATTCCGGTGGAGATCGCCCGCATCAACCGCCAGCTGGTGGCCATGCGGGCCGAGCGCGACAACACCGAGCGGGCCCTGAAGCGCCGCGAGACCTACGTGCGCCAGGGGGCCCGCCTGCGCGAGAGCTACAAGCAGCTCAAAAGCGAGGCCGAGCGCACTGACTACCTGCGGGTACAGGTCTACGAGGACATCGAATATGAGCACCTGGCCGACCGCCTGGAGCAGATCGAGGTGCAGATCGACAAGCTGGTGTTTGAGAAGGACTCCCTGGAGCACGAGCGCAAGGCCCTCTACGCCGCGCTGATCAGCTACGCCGCCGAGATTTTCGAGAAGAAGATTGACGAAAAGACCCTGGCCGATATGGCCGGGCGGGGGCGGGTGCTGTCGTGACCGGGGAGCACCACTACGCCCTGGACGAGAAGGGCCGCCTGCTGCTGCCTAAAGCCTTCCGCGACGAGCTGCGCGACGGGCTGGTGATCACCCGGGGACTGGAAGGCTGCCTCTATGGCTTCCCCCTGGTGGCCTGGCAGCGGGTGGAGGCCGAGCTGGCCCAGCTCCCCATTACCAACCCCAAGGCGGCGGCCCTGGCCCGCTTCCTGATCGGCGGTGCGTTGAAGGGCCGCCTCGACGCCGCCGGTCGCACCACTTTGACCCCACAGCTCTTATCCCACGCCGATATCCGCGAGGAGGTGGTCATCATCGGAATGAAAAATCGTTTCGAACTGTGGAGCCCTGGGCGCTGGAGCGAGGAACTGGCCCGCCTGACCTCGCCCCAGGCCCAGCGCGACGGCCTGGAGCTGATCCAGACCTTTTTGAGGTAGCCATGCTGGAAACAGTCATCCAATCCCTCTTCGCCCAGGCCCAGGCCCAGAACGGTCGGGCCAGCACCTGCCTGAGCAAAGGCCTCTGGCTGGTGGCCGATACCCGCAGCGCTCGCCGCACCCTGGTGCTCTTCCGCCGGGTGGGCCAGCCCTCCATGCAGGAGGCCCGCATCTGCGCCAAATATGCCGGCTTCAAAGCCTACGCCATCGCCCCCCACGGCAACAAACTGGTCATTTTCGAAAAGGAGTAAGCCATGAAAAAACCCGAGAAGCCCACCAACCCCCAGCCCGTATACGCCGATCTGGACAGCCTCCCGGCCCCCGAGTACAAGCCGGAGGACTACCTGCTCTTCCACCTGCAGAACATGGCCACCGACCTGCTCGCCCATATCCGCGAGCTGAAGGAGACCGGCAGCATCGAGCCCGGCCCCCTGAAGGGCCTGGCCCGGCGCATGCTGGCCGCCTATATGGCCTCGGCGGAGATCTTCTACGAGCAGGCCACCAAGGAATCCACCATCGAGACCCTGCGCAACCCCCACCGCTTGCGGGGGATGGAGATGCCATGAGCGCTGCGCTGGCCTTTGTGCTGGGCTACATCCTGGGCGGCCTGCTGGGGATGCTCCTGATGGCCGTGCTGGCCGCCAGCCGGAGGGAGGACGCATGAGCGCCCTCGACCGCGCCTACCAGCGCTGCCAGACCCCGGCCCAGGCCCGGCATTATGCCCGCATCTGCGAGAAGAACCGCAACTGGCCCGCGGCCCAGCTCTACCACGAGGTGGCGGAAGCCCTGGAAGCCGCCGAGCGCCTGCGCGCGGCCATCCACCCTGCCTGCCCGATTTGCGGCGGGCGGGGGATGCTCGACGACATCGAGCGCTGGCTATGCTCACCCCCGGCGAGATTCTAGTGCAACTGCGGGAGAACCCCCGCCCCCACCTGCTCCTGCTGCGGGGCAACGTGGCCATGCGCCTGTGCTACCTCTACCAGGCCTCTTTGCCGGAGCAGTTCGACCCCGAGCTGCCCCTGGGCTACGAGCCCGGGGAGGTGGTGCACATCTACGGCCTCTACAGCCCCAGCGCCAAGGAGTGGCTGGAACTCCCGGCACGCACCCTGGGCCGCGTGCTGCACAACGTGCGGCCTTTGCGTCTATTGGAGGACTGCGATGAGGAAGGATGAAATCCGCAAACGCCTGCGCGCCAAGCGCATCCAAATCTACGACCACCCCAGGCTGGTACTGAAGGGCACCTTCTACTCGGTCTGGAAAAAACCCGATGGGGGCTACATCAAGACCTACGAGGTGGAGCCCGAGATGGAAGCCACCTACCCCAGCGAACAGCAGGTCTGGCGCTGGCTCAAGCTGTACCTCACCGGCCTGCCCTGCCGGGGCATCGGGATGGCCGGTCTGGAGCTGATCGAAAAACACATGGCCAGGGAGGAGGCCCATGCCTAGCGCCCGCGGCCTGCAGGCCCTCAAACAGGCCCGGCCCGACAAGGCGGCCAACCTCGAGCAGCTCCTGGCCTTCCTCCACGACCGCCCTGGGGTGACGGTGCAAATCCGCTGCGCTCAGCTCGAGACCGCCGTGCGCTTCAACGGCCTGGAGGAAGAAAACGGCCAGGTACAGCCGCGCTACGGCATTTACCTGTACACCCTGCGGGAGTGGCTGGAGGTCGGCGAATCCACCTTCCGCACCTACCTGGGCCAGTACGGCCCCTATAACTGGGAGGAAGCGTGAGCGACCCCAAGATCGAGCTGGCCCGCTCAGTCTTCAAAGCACTATGGGAGGCCGGGCCCCAGGGCCTCGACCGCGACGCCCTGGCCCATGCCCTGGGCGTGGGCGACCGGGAGATGCGGGAAGCGGTGGAGCTGTGCGCCAAGCTCTCGGCCCGCCCCAGCGTGGCCGGCGCCAAGCCTGAGGTGGTGGGTTTTGACCCCATGACCCGGCGCTACCACATCGCCAACTCGCCCGAGCAGGCCGACCGGATTATGGCCTACGCCCTCAGCTACATCAGAAGCAGCCTGGAGCGGGTGCTGGCCTACCGCGAGGCCCGCACCCTGCGCTGGGGGGACAGTGAGCTGCCCCAGACTATCCAGCAGGCCCTTTTTGAAGCGGAAAACTCCATGCGGAGGTGGGGCCGTGGTTGAAGTAACCGAGCTGGGCCTGCTCAGCCTGGCCGCCCTGGCCCTGGGCCTCCTGGCCGGGGGGCAGCTCGTGGGATGGGGCTTCAGTGTGGCTTTGGAACTCAACCCTTCCGGGGCGCAAGCCTACCTGACCCCCACCACCATCTGGCGGGTAGAGTATAGCCCCCAGGACAACATCCTGATGGGCTTCAACCTGGCCGGGACCACGGTGTACTTCGAGCCAGCCCGTTGGAGGCACTTGATGCCCACCGACGCCCTTCAGACCCTGCGCGCAGAGGTGGAACGCTACGAGCTGGGCCACACCCAGGGCTGGAAGCATTTTGGCCTGGGATATCTCGTACAGGTGCTGGCCGAGGCCTGCACCTTCGATCCGAAAGCGGGCTGGGCGGGGCACTGCCCCAACCAGGAGCGCCCACCCTATCGTCTGGTGCCCCGCACCGGGGCCATCAAGGCGGTGATGCCATGATCCACAAACTGATGATCACTCTGCTGCTTTTGGCTTATTTTGCCACCCTCATCATGAGCACCGGCCACCTGGCCGAGTGGTACGCCCTATCGCTGGGCAAGCTGCCGCGTGAGTTGGCCTGGGGCCTGGCCGGGGCTCTGGAGTTTACCGCCTTCCTGCTTTCGCTGCTCTCCAACTCGCTGCTGCGGCAGTCTCGCTGGGCAGGGGGTGGCGCCCTGGCCGCCCTGGGGCTGGTCTGGGTGGGCAACGCCCTCTCGATGCACCGGGGTGCGCCGGAACTGGCCCTATGGGAAGTTTTTCTCATGAGCCTCTTTGTACCGGTCGGTACCTACGCGGTGGGCAAGGTGGTCGGGGAGCTTATTGGAGGTACCGCTGCGCCGGTGCAGGTACCGCGCTCAGTGGCCCCAGAGGTACCGCTGAATCAACCAGTGGCACACAGAGGTACCGCTGCGCCGGTTCAGGTACCGCACCAAACGGCTTCAGAGGTACCGCAGGTACCGGCTGTGTGGCACACTCATGTACCAAGCCCGGTACCTCAGACAGCACATCCAGGTACCGCGGAACCACCCCAGGTAACGCCCCGCGAACGTGTGAGTGAAGCTGCCGGTACCGCTGGTGCTGTCAGCGAGCGCGCCACGCTGCGTATGCGGGAGCGTAGCGTGGACTTGGAGTGGAGCGTGGAAGGCAGGGCCGGTGAACTGCTCAGTGTGATGGCGCGGTACCAGGCCCCTGTTACCTTGACCGTCCTGGTTCGGAACCTGGGCTGGCCCAAGAGCACGGTACGCCGTTGGTTGGACCGCCTGGAAGAAGAGGGCCTGATCCGGCGGACTGAAGATGGGTGGTACCTCTCGGAGGCACAGCCTTGATTCACGTTCCTGGTACCACCGACGGAGAGGTACCGCTCGCCGAGCGCAGCCGGTACCTCTGGCAGGCCGAGCATGCCTTCCGGGCCATCTGGATGGTGGGGCGGGGCCGGGCCAGCTGGCAGAAGGTGTTGGGGGGCCACAACCCCCACCGCGCCAGCTACCTGCCCATCTACGTGCCCGAGCTGCCCGAGGCCGGCATCGAGGCCCATGAGCTGCGCCTGTGGCGCAGGGACTTCGACTCATTTGTGGACGAGCTTTCCCCCGCCGAGCGCGAACTGCTGATCTACCAGATTGCGGGCAGCCGCTGGGCCACCATCTTCCGCTGGCGCAAAAGCCGGGGCCGCTTTGAGCGGGGCAACGTGGATGAGCGCATCGCCGAGCTGGCCATTCGCCTGCGGCAGATCTGCAAGGGGGTTAGATGAACATCAGGGAACTGGACTCGGCGGTGCATTCCCATACCCGGGCGATCCCCATTTACCGCGGGTTGGCGGGCGTGGGCCGCCCCATGACGCTGGACGGCAAAATCCTGCGGGAATCGTTCCGCTACAAGGGCAACTGGATTTGGTACACCGTGCAGGATGGCCGCGCACTGTACATGGTGCAGCCGCTGGACAATTAACCCAGGATTTGGCGCTATACTGGAGGTAACCTAGCCCCTGCCCACCCGGCAGGGGCTCGTTCTTGGACGGGATGAATGACCTGGAGCGCTCACTACTGGAAGATATGCTGGACGAGCTGGCGGCACAGGCCCCGGATGGGCGGGAGGAGCAGATACGGAAGATGCGGGAAAAAATGCTGGCTATAAAGCTGTTGCAGCGCATGCCCCAGGGCCGCACACCCTTTTTTTGGACGGCAGAATTCTGGAAGACCGCCCTGATCGTGGTGGGCATCCTGGCTGCGCTGCTGGGCGTGAAGATTCCCGCCATCCCCAACCCCTGATGAGGAGCTATGTCGAGACTGGGCAATCAACGCATCAAAATCCTGCGCGGCGAGGTTCTATACGCGCTTTACCTTTTTGCGACGGGCCTCGACGACAAACCCCTATACCCCGATGCGCCCTGGCGGCTGCCCGAGCGCTCCCTGAAGCTGACCCTGGAGGGCCTGCACATGCTGCCCGGCGATGAGGAGCTGGAATCGGTGCTGCGCTATCTGAGCGCACCCGGCAAGGAGTACATCAACGTGGCCTGGCGCAACGATGGCCGGGGCGGCTTCGAGTACGCCGAGATCACCGCCCGGGGCATGGACCTGTGCAACGGCGACATCTCCGACCCCGGTGTAGCATTCCCGCGGAGGAGGGCATGAGCCCGGAGGAGCTGCGCGACATCCGGGAGGAGATGACCGCCCTGCGGCTGGCGGCCCAGGCCAGCCAGAAGCGCATCATGGAGCGCCTGGACGAGCTGGAGGCGCTCATCCTGCGCCGCACGGCCAAGCCGGGATGGCGGCTATACAGCCTGCTGGCCATAGCGGCTTTTGTCGGCTGGATCATGCCCAGGTAGGGGGGAGTTGTGGCCATCTACGTGCAGTCCACCCGCTGTAGGGTCTGCCTCTCGTCGCTGCGCGAGGAGATCGACGCCATGCTGCTGGGGGATGTGCGCAAGCCGGACGGCCCCTACCGCATCGAGGATATCGTGGCCTGGGCCGCCGAGCGGGGCGAGGCGCTGAGCGCGGCTAGCCTCTCGCGCCACCGCACCAACCACCTGCTGCCGGCCCTGGGCGCGGCCCTCGAGGCCCAGCAGGTGATGGAGGCCATCGGCCAGGCCACCGGCAAGCAGATGAGCCTGCAGGCCGCATTTACCAATGTGCTCATCCACAAGCTGTTGCGCTACCTGGAAACCTTCGACCCTTCAGAGATTGACCCGAAAGCCGTTGGGCGCATGCTCGAGACCGGCGTGCGGGCGGTGACGGCCAGCCTGCAGCTGGAAAAGGCCGAGCGGATTTTCAGCAAAGACCAGGCCGCCATGATGGCCGAAAAGGTAGAGAAGCGGCTGGCGGCCCGCAACCTCGACCCCGAGACCCTGGCTACCATCCGCCAGGAGATTTACGGATTGGGCCAATAGTATGCTGCTGCCATACCAGAAGCGCTGGGTGCAGGATAAGAGCCGCTTCAAAATCTGGCTGGCGGCCCGCCAGATCGGCAAGAGCTTTGCCAGCACCCTCGAGACCGTAGACGACAGCCTGGAGCGCAAAACCCTCTGGATTCATCTCTCCAGCGGCCAGCGGCAGAGCCTCGAGCTGGCCGAGAAGGTCAAGCTCCACCTGGACGCCTACCGTATCGCGGCGGAGGCCCTGGAGGACTACTTCTTTGAGGGCGAGGAGAAGTACACCCAGCTCGAGTACCGCCTGCCCAACGGCTCACGCCACCTGTTCCTCCCCGCCAACCCCGCGACCGCGCGGGGCTACAGCGGCAACCTGAACCTGGACGAGTTCGCCTTCCACCGCGACTCCAAGGCCATCTGGACTGCGGTTTTCCCCATCATCACGCGCAACCCCGAGTTCAAGGTGCGCATCACCAGCACCCCCAACGGCAAGGCCAACCAGTTTTTCGAGCTGTGGGAGCGGGGGGAGGGCTGGAGCCGCCACCGCACCACCATTTACGACGCCGTGCGCGAGGGCCTGCAGATCGACCCCGAGGAGCTGGAGCGGGCCATCGCCGACCCCATCGCCTGGCAGCAGGAGTACCTGCTGGAGTTCGTGGACGAGGGCAGCGCCTTCATCCCCTACGACCTGATCCTGGCCGCCGAGGCCGACACCCTCTCCGACGAGTGGGACCCCGACCAGGCCTACCTGGGCATGGACATCGCCCGGCGCCGTGACCTCACGGTGATCTGGGTGGATGAGGTGGTGGGGGATGTGGCCTGGGCCCGGAAAGTGATCGAATTGCACAACACCCCCTTCCACGCCCAGCTCGAGGCCCTCTCGGCCCTGCTGCCGCGGGTTCGCCGGGCCTGCATAGATGCTACCGGGATGGGGGAGATGCTGGCCGAGGAGGCCCGGCGAAAATTTGGCTGGAAGGTGGAGCCGGTGCACTTCAACCTCGAGACCAAGGCCGATATGGCCCAGGGCCTGCGCCTGGGCTTCGAGGACCGCAAGGAGCGCATCCCCGCAGGCAACCAGCGCATCCGCCAGTCGCTGCACAGCGTCAAGCGCATCGTGACCAGCGCAGGCAACGTGCGCTACGACGCCGAGCGCAACGAGGGCGACCACGCCGACTTCTTCTGGGCCAAGGCCCTGGCCCGCCACGCCCGGGAGTCCCGCCGGGGGCCTATCGAATACCGCACCGTGGGGGCGGGGCGCTTTGCGGGGGGGAGAGGTACCCTCTGATACCCCTGTGGGCCGCTCAGCGCCAAATCTAGCCGGGGGTTGACCCGGCCCTCGGCTCTCCCCCTAGACCCCCACCTCCCCCCGCCAAAAACGGCCGGAAAAACCTGGTGACATTTAGCGTGGCGCAAAATGGGCTGCACCTTTCCCACCTGGCCCGGCTATACTGGAGGTAACCTAGCCCCTGCCCTCGCGGCAGGGGCTTCTGCTTGGAGGCCCATGCCCATCCTGGATCAGTTTGGTAATCCCATCAGCGGCAAACCCCCGGCCCAGCACCCCAGCGCGGTGGTGGGGCTATCCCGGCCCTATGCGAACTACCCCAGCCGTGGGCTAACACCGGAGAAGCTGGCCCGCATCATCTACGAGGCCGACGAGGGGTACCTGGAGCAGCAGGCCGAACTATTTAGCGAGATGGAGGAGCGCGATGGGGTGCTCTCCCAGATCATGCAGGACCGCAAGCTCTCGGCCATCGGCATCGAGTGGCGCATCGAGCCGGCGGACAACAGCCCCCAGGCCCGGCGGCTGGCCGAGGCCCTGCGGGAGTGGTGGGACAACTCCGATCGGGTGAGCTGGATGCTCGATCTGCAGGATGCCCTGGGGCAGGGCGTGAGCCTGGTGGGGATGGCCTGGCGGCGCGACGGGGGGATGTGGTTTCCCGGGCAGCTCGAGCACATTGACCCCCGGCTGCTAATCTGGGATACCCAGCAGAAGCGCTTTCTGATCCAGGCCGAGGGCTACCCCCAGGGCTATGCGCCCACTTTCGGCCAGGCCATCGAGCACCGCTACAAGGCCCGCAGCGGCAGCCCCACCCGCGCGGGTCTGATGCGCACCAACGCCTGGTGGTATTTGTTCAAGCACTACGCCATCAAGGACTGGGTGGTCTACGCCGAGGTCTACGGCCAGCCCTACCGGCTGGGCAAGTACGACCCGGCCACCAGCAAGGAGGAGATGGAGGCCCTGGAGCGGGCGGTGCGGGCGCTGGGCAGCGATGCCGCGGGCATCATCAGTAAGGACACCGAGATCGAGATCATCGAGGTGGCTAAGGCCACCGGCGGCCCCGAGGTCTACCGGGGCATCTACGAGATCGCCAACCGTGAGATGACCCTGGCCACGCTGGGCCAGACCCTCACCACGGGGGAGGGAGAGCACGGCACCCAGGCCCTGGGCCGGGAACACCGCCGCACCCGGCTGGATTTGCTCGAGGCCGACGTGGCAGCCCTGAGCAGCACCCTGCGGCGCGACCTGGCGACCCCCTTCGCCATCTTCAACGCGGGCACCGACAGCGCCCGCCTGGCCCCCAAGATCATCGGCATCGTGGAGGAGCCCGAGGACCTGGCCCAGCAGGCCAAGACCCTCGACATCCTGCAGCAGATGGGCTACCCCATCTCGCTGCGCTGGGTGGCGGAGAAGTTTGGCCTGCCGGAGCCTGCCCAGGATGAGCGGATTCTGCTGCGCCTGGGCACGCCCCAGATGGCCCCCCAGGAGGCCCGCAGCCCCCTGGCGGCGCTGGAACGGGAGCTGCGGCCCGGCATGATGAGCGGCCAGCAGTTCGTCTTCGAGATGATCGAGGCCGCCACCGAGGCCGCTGCCGAGGGCCTTTCGCCTGTGCTGGCCCGGCTCTTGCGGGAGATCGAGGCCGCCCAGAGCCCTCAGCAGCTGCGTGAGCGCCTGATTGAGCTGTTCCCCGACCTGGATACCCGCGCGCTGCGGCAGCTGGTGGGGGCGGGCTGGCTCATGGCAGAGCTGGCCGGGATGCTGGCCCAGCGGGAGGATAGCCGATGAGCGTACTGCCCTTCTTCAGAGCGGGGAGTCGTCACCGTGACTCAACTGCCACCGTGGAGAGTTGGCGGCTAACTGTTTTGCCATCCAACCCCTGACATGCCCTGGAACGTCGAGGCCACCCCCACCGACCCCGAGCAGGCCATCGCCTGGTTTCGCGCCCGGCTGCCCCTGCCCGACCCGGCCTACCGCGCCCTTTCTGAGGAGGCCCGCCGCCGGGCCTTCTTTGTGGCGGGGCTGGCCCAGCTCGATATGGTGCAGGAGGCGCTGGACGCGCTGGATGCCGCGCTCGCCAAGGGGGAGACCTTTGAGCAGTTTAAAGACCGCCTTTCCGAGCGCATCCAACGGGCCTGGGGGGGTGCCAGCGCGCACCGGCTGCGCACCATCTTCGACACCAACCTACAATCGGCCTACGGGGCAGGCCGTTGGAAGGCCGCCGACGAGCTGCGGCAAGAGCGGCCCTACTGGGGGCTCTCGGTGGTGCTGGATGGCCGTACCTCGCGCATCTGCCTCAACCTGGCCGGGGTGGTGCTGCCTGCCGACCACCCCTTCTGGAACACGCATATCCCGCCCCTGCATTTTCGCTGCCGCACCGCCCTGGTAACGTACAGCGCGGCCCAGGCCGAGGGCCGCATCACCCAACGCCCGCCGGATCAACCCCCCCTGGAGGGCTTTGGCCGCCCGCCAGGCCGAGAGGCCTGGAGCCCGGAGCCCAGGGACTACCACCCCGAGCTGTGGCGGGCCTACCTCAGAACCCTGGCTACCCACCCCGAGGCCAGGGATCGCCTGCGGCAGCTGGCAGAGAGCCGCGGGCAGGCCAGGCCGAACCCCCGGGACTGGCTCGTCGCTGCCGGGCAGGTCTACGCTGCCCCTTTCAACCGCAGAGAGCGCCCGCTGGGCCCGGAGCAGGCCGCCCTTTTGGGGAAAAGCAGGGCCTCATCCCTGGAGGCCCACCTGGCTACGCGCATACTGGAGCAGCAAGTGCTCCCCACCACGACCCCCGAGGAGTACGAGCGCGTGTGCCGCGAGGTAGCGGCCCACCCGGAGGTGGCGGTGCTGGCTTTTACTCGAGCTCAGGGGCCCGTGCTGGCGGTCATGGTGCCCACCTCCGCCCTGCCCGATTCCGTTCGGGGGCCTCGAGTTGGCCGCTTCTGGTTCGTGGTATACTCCTTCCACAGCAGCACCCTGGCCACAGGCTATGGGGTGAGCGCTTTGGAGAAACTAAGTGTTCCCTGGCAGGAGACAACGTGGCTGAGACGACCAGCGTGGCTTACCACCCCCTCCGACTAGCTCAGGGCTACTGGGCTTGGCTGAAGAGCCTGCTGGCGGGAGACGCAGACCCGGACGAGCTTCTGGCCGCCGTGGAGGAGTGGACTCCCTTCCGGCGCTACCTTGAAGACGCGGCCCTCCAGGATCGGGAGGCAACCCTGGCCCTGGCCCAGGAGATCTTCACCGAGAGGGCCCGCCTCGGGGCACAGGGGATTCCTATCCCGGAGGCCTGGGAGCTGTTCCTGGCCGACCTTGGAATCTGAAGCTGT
>DAIUDO010000066.1:0-11269 GCA_036845585.1 Meiothermus sp.
TCCTGGGTAACCCGGCCTTGACCCGTAGACGGTTAATTTCGGCCTCCAAAACCTTGAGGTTTTGCTGAAGTTGTACTGCCTCGATGCTGTAAGTGTCGTTGCGGCTTTTTTCGGCCTCGAGTTCAAGGGTGAGTTTGCGGGCTTGGGTCTCGAGCCGGGCTAGCTGGTCGCGTTCGCTCGAGCTTCGATCCCACAAATAAAGCACTCCCACAATCAGCAAGACCGGCAGCAAGGCCACCGCCCACAGCGGCACCCGTAGGGTGACATGAGACAAGAGTGGGTGGGGCTCGGCAGGCATGACCCCATCAGCCTACCCCTGGCAGGGGCAGGTCTTGGTGATTCCTGACCCAGGAGGGCAGGTCTGGTTTTCTGTACTATGCCAAGGCAGCCCGAACATTCTGGACAGGTAGGGAGGATGCTGGGGGCTCAGCGGCTTGCGGCTGGGGTCAGGGGTATGCGGTGGCTGTAGCGCACGCTGCGGTTGAGGCGGACGCCCAGCCAGAGCACCTCGAGGGTGCCGGGCAGGGTCAGTTCGAGACGCACCGGCCCCGAGATATTCTGCCAGAAGCGAGGCTGCGAACCAACCGCCAGGGTGAAACTGCCTGCTGGAAGGCTAAAGACCACCCGCTGACCCGGCACCGTGCTGCGCTCGAGGGCAGTTTCCAGACGTAGGCCGCGCTCACCGTTGCGGGCGGCCCACCAGGTATTTCCATCGAAAACCGCAAAGCTCACCTCGGATTTGGGAGGCAGCTCGAGGCGGGTGTTGATGGGCGGATTAAGACGGGCATAGAGGTTGTTGCCCACAAAGATGCCCACCGCCCCGGAGGCTGTTCCGGAAATCTCCAGCACATTGCGCTCGGCTTGAGCAGGGGCCAGTGTGACCAGCGGGTCGAAGGGCCGCCCGATAAAGTTCTGAACCACCACCACCCGGCGGCCCTGGCGCACCAGGGCCACTCCCAGATGGGTAAAGTCGCGATTGAGCAGATTGGCCCGGTGTCCGGGACTGTTCATCCAACCCGTCAAGGAGCGCTGGGGAATTTCTGGATCGGGGTAGCCTTCGAAGCTGGCCAGGTTTTCACCGGTGGTCACCTCCAGCACCCCGGCTTGCTGCATACGCTCGCCCACACTCAGGCCATCGGGGTTGCGGTGGGCAAAGAAACTGCGCTCCAGCATATCGCGGGCGTGGCCCAGTGCGGCTCTGTAGGCCAGACTGTCCCACTGTAGGGGCTGCAGGCCGCGCTCCGTGCGCACCTGATTGGTACGCCGGAGCACCTCGAGTTCCAAAGCGCTCTGGGCCAGCGAACCCCCCGCCAGCAGGCCAAAGAGTAGCCAGATCCACCGCACCCAGTCTCCACTAAGCCGGAACCAGACTGTAGATGAAACTACGGCTGAAGGGCTTTTCCTCCAAAAGCCCGTTTACATCCGCCAGCGTGACCGCTTCAACCTTGCGAGCTATCTCGCTTAGAGGCTCGTAGGTATGGTTGTAGATGTAGGGGATGCCCACGCTCATCAAGCGCTGCATGGGGGTCTCGCCTGCAAACACCAGCGCAGTGGCGAGCTTGTTCTTGGCCCTCTGTAGCTCGTCTGGGCGTACCCCTTCTCGCTCGAGGCGGTTCAGCTCTGCCCTGAGCACAGCCTTCACCGCTTCCTCGTTGGCGGGGTTGGTCTGGGCATAGACATAGAACAAACCGGCCCTATCGGCCTCATCCACCCCAGCCCCTACCGACTCCACCAGCCCCTGGTCGGTTAGCGCCCAGTGCAGGCGGCTGTTCCCTTCCTCGCCCAGGATGTTGGCCAGGATGTTGGCCGCATAACGCCGGGGATCCTGGGCCGAAACGCCTGGGGCCAGCAGCGCAAGATAGGTCTGGGTAGCCTTGGGGTAGGGTTCGCGCAGTTCTCCCACGGTTCCTTTGACCTCGGGATAGGCCCGGTGGGCTGCCCCTTTAGACCAATTAGCCGTGAGCCGTTGAACCAGATCCAAGGTACGCTCCCAGTCCACCTTGCCGGCCAGGGTCAGTACCAGATTGGAGGGTGTGTACCGACGGGCCTGGTACTCGGCCATCTGCTCGCGAGTAAGCTGGCTGATCGAACGGGTCGTACCCAGAACGCTGTTGCCCAGTGGATGCCCCGCGAAATACCGCGCCCGCCCCCAGTCAAAGAGCATGACGCTGGGGCGGTCTTCATAGAGGGCGATCTCCTCGAGGATGACCTGCTTTTCGGTGTCGAAGTCTTCCTGGCGCAGAGCTGGTCGCATCAGGTCGGTCCACAGCTCGAGCAGCCGGGGGGCAAACTCGGGCAGTACCGCGCCGTAGTAGACGGTGTTCTCCTCAGAGGTGTAGGCGTTGTACTGCGCCCCCATCTGGTCGAACTCGAGGTTCACCGAGGGGGCATCGCGGTTTTGCGAGCCCTTGAAGAGCATGTGCTCCAGGAAATGCGATACTCCAGCAACCTCCGGGGTTTCGTCGCGGCTGCCGGTCCTGCAAAAATAACCCAGGGCCACGCTTCTAGCCTCGGGGTTGATCTCGGCGATCACGGTCAGACCGTTCTCCAGGGTGGTTTGTTTGAACTCAAGCGCAGATTTAGTTCGGGTCATGGTAGCTCCATCACTTCGCGGCCAGCTTCCGGGGGCCCAGGGTCGCGATCCAGGGATTGTGGTAGGGGCTGGCAGCCAGATAGCGGTTGATGCGAGGCACGTCGACTGCGGCAATCTGGGTTTCGATCTCCTCTAGGGTGCGCACCCGTCCCATCATGTAAAGGTCGCGGGTGATGCTGGCAGCCCTCGTGCGCGAGGACTCCTCCTGCATCACCAAAGCAGAGCGCAAACCGATCTTGGTGCGCTCGAGTTCCTCCTCGAGCACCCCTTCCGAAAGCCGGGCGATCTCGGCCTGCATCACGCGAAGGGTTTCATCGGCCCGCTCAGGGGTGGTTCCAGCGTAGGCGGTCAGGTAGCTGTAGCCCTTGACGCCATTCGGTACGGCATAGACCGAGTACACCAGCCCACGCTTCTCCCGCACCTCGGTGAACAGGCGGCTGCTGCTCCCTCCGGAAAGTATCTGGGCAGCCAGGCGGGCGCTGTAGAACTCGGGGTGGTCGTAGGAGATGTCCGGGTAGATCAGGCCAATCTGCACCTGGGCGGTGTCTTGCTCGAGGTGGATGGCCTGGGCCGGGCGCAGCTCGACGGGCGGGTGGGCTACCCCGCCGCCTTGCCAGTGGCCTAGGCTGTTCGTCACGGCTTCTTTGGCTTGCTCGAGGCTCACCCCCCCCACCAGGGCCAGTATGGCCCCCTGTGGGCCGTAGCGTCGGGCAAAGTCCTCGCGCAGGGCCTCAGCCGAGATGCTTTCCAGGTCTGGCTTTGAGCCGCTGGGGTTGCGTCCGTGGTTGCTGGCAAATACCGCCCGGCGAAGAACGGCAAACATCTTTTTGGGCGGCTGATCCTCCAGGGCGGCCAGTTCCTGCAAAGCAATTTGGCGCACGGCTTCCAGCGCCTCGCCCGGCAGTTGGGGGTGCATCAGGACATCGGCATACAACGACAACACCGGCCCAAGTTTGTCGGCCAGAAACTGAGCGGCAAAGGTGGTGTGCTCGAGGGCGCTGCTGCTTGCCCGGCGCACGCCCAGATCGTCAAATGCATCGGCCAGTGCCCGTGCATCCCGGCTGCCGGCACCTTTCCAGAGCCAGCCCTCCAGCAAGCTGGCCGCCCCCTCCATACCTTGGGGGTCGTTCACCGCGCCCACCGGAACCAGCAGTTGCATGGCCACGCCGGGGTTCCAGGACTGTTCCTCCACGGCCAGCGTGAGTCCGTTGGGCAGAATTTCAACCTGAGTCAGGGCCATACCTGACAAGTATACGGGTTGGCCGAGGCCGGAACATGGCCTTTTAGACAATAGAGCCTTCCGGGCTCCTGGGCTGGGCTGGCTGCTGGCACGGAGCGGTGGGTCCGGGCGTAGCCCTTTGAGTACAATCGACTCGAGGAGCCCATGACGCGCGCAGAGCTCAAAGCCCGGCTGCTGCGCCCCATCCAGCGCGAACTTGCCGATGGGGCCCAAGACCGCATCGTGGCGGGCGGGCTGGAAAGGCTGGTCGAGAACCTTGCAAAGCCCTTTCCCGAGGTAGAGCAGGTTCTGTCCGGCTATCGTCAGCTGGATCCGGAAGCGCGCAAAGCCCGGCTGCAAAAGGCCATCGAGCTGCTGGGGGAAGGTGTGCCGGGGGCTGGGGATGTGTCAACAGCCCCAAAGAAGCCGCCTCCCCAAACCCAGCACCCCACCCTCGATACCCCCATCGAAGCGCTCAACCTGGGTCCAGGCAGCAAAAAAAAGCTGGGGGAACTAGGTATCCGGGCTGTACGCGACCTGCTGCACTACTACCCCCGCCGATACGAGGATCGTCGCACCCTGCAAAGTGTGCGCGATGTGGAGGATGGCAGCAAGGCCACTGTGGTGGGTAAGGTCCTGAGTCGCGAGTTGGTCAAGACCCCCAGAAAAGGCTTACAGCTGGTGCAGGTACGTTTTATGGACACCTGGGGCTGGAGGTTCACCGGCGTCTGGTTCAACCAGCCCTGGGTGCTCAGGCAGATGCCCGAGGGTGCCAGCATTGTGCTGTCGGGGCGGGTACACAAACGCGGCGGCAACACCTCGCTGATGGTCGAATACTTCGAGGACGAGGCGGGGGAGTCGCTATCCATCGGACGCATCGTGCCGGTCTACCCCTCCAAGGAAGGCATCTCCCAGGCTTTTTTACGCCGGGCAGTCTGGCAGGCTCTGCAGGCTTTTGAGGAAATCCCTGACCCGCTAAATCCTTACCGAAGCCCCCTGGCCTTACCGTCGCTAAATTTCGCTTTGCACGAGGCCCACTTCCCTACCCTCGAGGATCGGCTCGAGCAGGCCCTCTACCGACTAAAGTTCGATGAGTTCTTGCTCCTAGAACTCAAGGTGATGATTCAGTCGGGCGGTTCGGCCCTGCTGGGAAGAGTTTTCCAGGCCACCCCAGAGATGTTGAGGCGCTTCCGCGAGGCCCTGCCTTTCTCCCTGACCGGTGCACAGGAGCGTGTGTTGGACGAGATTCTGAAGGATATGCAGTCCGAGCGGCAGATGGCCCGGCTGGTACAGGGGGATGTGGGCTCGGGCAAGACCGCGGTGGCGGCAGCGGCGCTTTATGTGGTTGCACAGAACGGTGCCCAGGGGGCCTTGATGGCCCCCACCGAGATTCTGGCCAAACAGCACTTCGAGAACCTAACCCGCTACCTCTACCCACTGGGGGTCTCGGTGGACCTGCTGGTCGGCTCGATGACCAACAGCGAAAAAAAGATCGTGCAGGAGCGGCTGGCCAGCGGGGAAACCCAGGTCGTGGTGGGCACTCATGCGCTCATCCAGGACGGGGTGGTATTCCGTGACCTGGGCCTGGCGGTAATTGACGAGGAGCACCGTTTTGGGGTTTTGCAGCGCCGGCGGCTGCTGGGGCAGCGTCCCGATGTGCTGGTCATGTCGGCCACGCCCATCCCGCGCTCGCTGGCTCTGACCATGTACGGCGACCTCGAGGTCTCCCAAATTGACGAACTGCCCCCAGGCCGTACCCCGGTAAAGACCAAAATCCTCACCCAGAAAACCCGTACCCAGGCCTACGCCTTTGCCCGTCAGGAGATCGCCAAAGGGCACCAGGTGTTTGTGGTCACGCCCATGATCGAGGAGAGCGAGGCCGAGGGCCTGGGCGAGCTGGCCGCCGCCACCCGGCTCAAAGAGGAACTGCAAACCCTGCTCCCGGACGCACGTATTGGCCTGCTGCACGGTCGGATGAAGTCCGACGAAAAGGATGCTGTGATGGAGCACTTCAAACAGGGAGCCTTCGATCTGATGGTCTCGACCACGGTAATCGAGGTAGGGGTGGACATCCCTCGAGCCACCCTGATGATCATCGAAAACGCCGAGCGCTTCGGACTGGCCCAGCTCCACCAGCTACGCGGAAGGGTAGGTCGGGGCGGGCTTCCGTCCTTCTGCATCCTGATTGCGGGAGAGACCTCGCAGCGCACCCTCCAGCGCTTGCGGGTCATCGAGGAGTCTACCGACGGCTTCTACATCGCCGAACAGGACCTGAAACTGCGCGGCCCCGGGGAGCTGCGGGGGGTTCGGCAGTCGGGGATGCCCGACCTACGTTTAGGCGACCTGGCTTCCGACCAGGAGATCATCGAGAAAAGCCGTGCACTGGCAAAGGCCATTCTGGAGGCCGACCCCTACCTCGAGTCACCCAAGCATGCCCTGCTCAAGCGGGAGCTCCAGGCTAGGGCCGAGTACATCGGCTTTCGCGAGGTCATCTGAGCCCAACACCTTCAGGGCCTCAGGGACACGCTCGGGCAGTACTGCAAAAAACACATTGAGAACCGTTTTTTATAGGATTGGCACCGCTACCCTGCTTGCCGTTACACCAACTTTGGGCAGTCCCGTGTATTTGTCGCACCCCCTAACCATGTCTGGAGTAGCATATGAGGTATATGTCCTGGGTATGGGCGCTGGCGCTTTTGGGTTTTCTGGCCCTGCTGGGCCTGGGGGCTTACCGCCTAAACAGACGGGGCCAGGCCAGCCCCAAGCCAGCCCCGGATGGCCGCAGTTCGCAGCCTTACAACCCTTCGGTGTTTGTGGATTTGGACGATAAGCCGCCCATGGAGATCGACTTTGATGCAGGCATCAGGGCCAATCAGCGGGCCTTATCCAAAAACCCTAGCAAAGACGAGTCCTCGTAGTGCCTCGGCTGGTTTTCGCAGGCGATACTTTTGAAGGGGCTGCCTTATAGCCTGTGGTTGCGCTAGGGTCGGTTTGCAAGCGTGCTTTCCACCCGTACAACCCTACGCTGTGCCACATGTTCGCCGGTACAGCGGTCTAGGCCATCCATAAACAGCAAGAGGCCTCGCAGCCGTCTAGCTTTTCCGGAGTGCGGGATTCTCACCCGACCCTTCCCAGCCCTGAGGCGCGGGAGCTTGCCTGGATAAGTATGTCCACATCCAAAATCTACCTTGCGATCAAGAGCTAGGTCTTGAGCCGCGACACTGCAAGCCCCTTATACGAATTGCTCCAAACCTAAACCGTACATTTCTATCTTGGGCGCACTTAGTATCTGCCAAAAATTCCGCGGTTGGTGCGGTTTTTACGTTGGCTCGAGGTTTTACAGGGTTGTTGCTCAAGACGAAACGATCAGCCCGCTAGCGCAGCACCTCGCCGGGCTTGATGCGCAAAGCCCGCCAAAGCGGCAGCAGCGAGGCCAGCAGCACCACCAGCAGGCTCATGGCCGAGACCCAGACGAAATCGGAGGTCTTGATTTCCACCGGTAGACGGGTGAGGAAGTAGAGCTCTCCGGGAATCTCTACCGGACGCCAGCGGAAGTAGCTCGAAAGCCCATAGCCCAGCAGGTTGCCCAGGACAATCCCCAGCGTACCCAGCATCAGCCCCTCCAGGGCAAATACCCCGGCTACCTGGCTGGCCCTTGCTCCCATCACTCGCAGCAAGGCAATCTCCGGGGTCTTCTCGATAACCATGAGCACCAGCACGCTGGCCATGCCCAGAGCAGCCACAATTACAATCAAGAAGACCACAATCCCGATCACGCGCTTTTGCAGGGCCAGTTGTTCGATGAGGGTGCGGTTGCTCGACTGCCAGGTCTGTGGAAAGTAGTGGCGGCCAGCCAGGGCCAAAGCCACCTCAGGGGCCTGCTCGGGATTGCGCAGGCGAAGCTGGTAGCCCGAAAGGGCGTTGGGCGCTTCCATCAGCGCGCGGGTATCTGCCAGGGTGGTGAAGGCAAAACCGGCGTCTAGGAGGTAGTTGCCGGTCTGGAAAGTGCCGGCCACCTCGAGCTCAATCCGCTTCTGGTTGATGGAGACCAGAAACAGCCGGTCACCGGGGTAGGCCCCCAAGTTGCGGGCCAGTGCGCTGCCCAATACGATGCCGCCCTCCTGCAGCCGGGAGAGCTCGAGGTCGGGGTATACCGCCGCCCCCCCCTCCCCCAGCCCAATCAGGGTGGCAAAGTCGGCTCCGGCCCCCCGGCCAGCCTCGGCACGGCGGGTCAGCAAAGCCTTGGTGAGGAAAACCGGAACCTGGCCCACCACCTGGGGGTGGGGCGGTGGTGGAGGGTTGCGCTGGGGGTCCAGACTTTGCAAATAGAGGTGGGGTACGGCCTTGAGGGTGGCATCGACCAGCCCCCTGATAAAGCCGTTGGTGAGCGAGAGGGCAGTGGTTAGTACCATGATACCCACCGCCACCCCCAGCAGGCCGATGAAGCCCTGGGTGCGGCGGCGGCGCAGGTGGCGCAGGGCAAGGAACCAGACAAAGCGCATAGGAGGCGTCCCCAGCCTCCTATGTTACTGGGTCTATTCGCTCGCGGAATCTGCGCATTCGATAATGTCGGTCCTTTGTGGCGCTGTAACGGGGCCACCCCGTCCAGGCAGTGCCCGACCAGCCAGTTCGGGCATGGATCCCATGGTTCCATCGGGTTGGTTCTCGGCCAAACAGACTGCCTCGGCTACACGCTCCAAAGGTCTGCCTAGCCCCGCCCGCGCTGGATGACCGTGACCCTCACGTTGCGCACCCCAAAACGGATGGCGGTGCTGCGATCGGGTAACCATACATCGATGCGCTCACGCTTACGTGGGTGCATGGTGTCCTCTACAACAAACACCCGGTCCTTGAACAGGTGGTTAAAGCGTCCTTTACCGACCCCGGCGGGGGTGCCCAGGTCCTCGAGCTTCACCTTGGAGCCGTAGGGCAGTTCGCGCAGCATGTCGCGGCTGACGGCGATTATCCCGATGCGGGTACGCGCACCGGTGGCAGTGATGAAAGGTGTGCTATCCGTTTCCCGCACCGAGGAGGTGTAGGCTGTGGCCTTTAGGGTCATGACCCTGGGGGCTTGGGCAAGGCTCAATCCAAACACCGCCAAAAGCAGGATCAAACTCGGAATGCGGAGACTGAATAACCGTCCCATACCCCTCGAGGGTAGGTAGGCTGTTCTCGGGTTCTCTTAGAAAGGGGCGTCACGCCTCTCATTTATTCGAGCACTCTTGCTGGAGTAAAACCAGGCTGCTTTTATTTTTGTTTTCTACAGCGGTTTATCCTGGTGCATTGTTTTATGAGTCTAACCTAAATTGTTTCTTGAGGTTTCTCATCCAAAGCTGACGGCTCCCTGACATCGTTCACAGCATGGTACCGTTTACTCTGTGCTGGACAAGGTTATGGCACCATCCAACGGCGAGTCGTCATTACGTCCTTACCCATCGCACGTAACGCACAGACGGGCTGCCGTGTCGGATTTGAACATCCTGGACCTGCATCGCATGGCGTATGCAGCTATTCCAGCACGGCAAGGTAATCGTAGAGGTCGGGCCCGCCCGGGTGAATCTCAAGGCTCAGGTCGGGGAAGGTCTCTTCGAGCCGGGTGCGCAGCGCCTCCAGGGTCTCCTTACCGACGGCGGGGCCGTGGAAGATGGTCAGTATCTCATGCTCGGTGTCCTGCGCGACCAGTTTGACCATACCGAACAGGGCATCCTCGGGCGTGTCGGCAGCCAGGGCCAGCTTGTCGTCGCGCAAACCAATGGGCTGGCCCTCCCTAACGCTTACACCGCCAATCTCGACGCTGCGACTGGCCCGGGTGACCTCGAGGGTAGCGGCCCGCCTGGAGGCTTCTTCCATCTCGGGAAGCAACTCGTTCGCGGACAGCTCGGCCTGATAGAGCACCGTAGCCGCCAGACCCTGGCCCATGGTGCGGGTCGGAATCACGTGTACGGTTTTGCCCTCGGCCAGCCCCGCGGCCTGCTGGGCCGACATTATCACGTTGCCGTTGTTGGGCAGCACGATGACTTCTGGGTTGGGCAGGCTCTTGATGGCATCCAGGATGTCCTGCACGCTAGGGTTGGCGGTCTGCCCCCCCGCTACGATGCGGGCTCCAAACCCCCGAAAAGCCTTGACCAGTCCCCAACCGTTGGCCACCACCACCAGGCCGGTCGGAGGCGGGGCTTCGTCGGCGGCCCCAGCCATCGAGAGGATTTCGGTATGCTGCTGCGACATATCCTCGACCTTGGTGCGTACCATCTTGCCGTAGCTGGCCACGCTGGCCAGCAGCCCGTCGGGATCGTTGGTGTGGATGTGGCCCTTGACGTAGCCTTCGGCCCCCACCACCAGCAGCGAGTCGCCGAACGACGAGACCACCTCGCGTATTTTCTCGACAGGCTCAGCCACTCCTTCCATCAAAAACTCGGTGCAGTAGCCAAACTCCTCCTCTGCGAAGGCGGTCTGGGCGTACTTTTCGATCTTGGGCGGCTGCGGCAGGGGCAGCCCCTTGAGGTAACCCTCGAGGCCTTCAATCAAGCGCAACAGGCCAATACCGCCGGCATCGACCACTCCAGCCTGCTTAAGCACGGGCAGCAGTTCGGGGGTGCGGTCGGAGGCTTCCCGGCCCTCCTGCAAAGCCCCTTGAAGCACCTCCTCGAGGCTGCTGGCACCGTTTTCGGCGGCCTTGAGGGCCCCTTCTGCTACCCCTCTCGAGACCGTGAGGATGGTGCCTTCCACCGGCTTCATCACCGCCTTGTAGCCCATTCGGGAGCCCTCCTCGAGGGCCTGGGCCAGCAAAGCGGGCGAAACCACACTGGCCTCTTTGATGGCCTCGGCAAAGCCTTTCAGGATTTGCGAGGTGATGACCCCCGAGTTGCCCCTGGCCCCCAGCAAAGAACCATAGCTGATGGCCCGGGCCACCTCACTCATCTTGCTGGTGTCGGCCAGATCCAGCTCACGCCGCACCGACTGCAAAGTAAGGTGCATATTGGTGCCGGTGTCGCCATCCGGCACTGGATAGACGTTTAGGGCATTGGTCTCCTCGACATAGACCGCAAACCAATCGGTCGCATAGCGAAAGGCTGCGGCAAGGTCGGCTGGGGAAAGTACACTAGGCATGCAGCACCTCCGGCAGCGTATGGGCCAGCGGTAAGCCCATCTGGGCAGGGCACTCCAGCCACCCAGGCCTACCCACGGCTCACCCCCACCACATGGACACGTACCGAGGACAGTTCGACCCCTGCCAGGCTCTTGGCCGCCCATTTCACCCGTTCCCCAATGCTGTCTACCACCGTTGGGATACGCGAACCAAAAGCCACCACCACATACAGATCGGCCTGATATTTGCCAGCCCCAGAGGGATCGGGCTTGACCACCACGCCTTCGCTGGCCTCACTGCGACCAAGGATACGACTGATGGACTCGCGGATACCCGCAGGACTCATTCCTAGCACGCCCGGCACTTCGTG
>DAIUDO010000067.1:0-11217 GCA_036845585.1 Meiothermus sp.
AAGAACGGCGAAATCATCACCGCGGACAGTCGCTATAAAGCCGACATCTACGCCGAGGGCGAGACCATCACCCGCATCGGCCAGAACCTTGAGGCCCCGCCCGGAACCGAGGTGATCGATGCCACTGGAAAGTACGTGTTTCCCGGATTCATAGACCCTCACGTGCACATCTACCTGCCTTTTATGTCCACCTTCGCTAAGGACACCCACGAGACCGGCTCCAAGGCCGCCTTGATGGGCGGTACCACCACCTACATCGAGATGTGCTGTCCCTCGCGCAACGATGACGCCTTAGAGGGCTACCACCTCTGGAAGAGCAAGGCCGAGGGCAACAGCTACTGCGACTACACCTTCCACATGGCGGTCTCTAAGTTCGATGCCCAAACCGAGGGCCAGCTGCGCGAAATTGTGGCCGATGGGATCAGCAGCTTCAAGATTTTTCTGTCCTACAAAAACTTCTTCGGCGTCGAGGATGGCGAGATGTACCAGACCCTGCGGCTGGCCAAGGAGCTGGGGGTGATCGTCACGGCCCACTGCGAGAACGCCGAGCTGGTAGGGCAGCTACAGCAGAAACTGCTTTCCGAGGGCAAGACCGGCCCCGAGTGGCACGAGCCCTCGAGGCCCGAGTCGGTGGAGGCCGAGGGCACCAGCCGTTTTGCAACCTTCCTCGAGAACACCGGGGCTACCGGCTATGTGGTGCATCTTTCCTGCAAACCCGCGCTGGATGCCGCGATGGCCGCCAAGGCGCGGGGCGTACCGCTCTATATCGAGACGGTCATTCCCCACTTCCTGCTGGACAAAACCTATGCCGAACGGGGTGGCCTCGAGGCCATGAAGTACATCATGTCGCCCCCATTGCGCGACCAGCGCAACCAAAAGTTCCTCTGGGATGCCCTTGCTCAGGGTTTTATCGACACGGTAGGCACCGACCACTGCCCCTTCGACACCGCGCAAAAAATGCTCGGAAAGGATGCCTTTACCGCCATTCCCAACGGCATCCCGGCCATTGAGGATCGGGTCAACCTGCTCTACACCTATGGGGTGAGCCGGGGCCGCCTGGATATACACCGCTTTGTGGACGCGGCCAGCACTAAAGCGGCCAAGCTCTTTGGCCTGTTTCCCCGAAAGGGCACCATCGCGGTGGGTAGCGATGCCGACCTGGTGATCTACGATCCAAGCTACCGGGGTAAGATCTCTGTCGCCACCCAGAGCGTGAACAATGACTACAACGGTTTTGAAGGTTTCGAGATCGACGGCAAACCCACCGACGTGACGGTGCGGGGTCGGCCCGCAGTGCGGGAAGGGAAGTTCGTGGGTGAGAAGGGACGTGGCCAGCTTCTCAGGCGCGAGCCAATGTACTTCTGATGAAGCCGAAACAGGTGCTCAGTTTACTGGGTGGCATACTCCTTTCCATCGGTGTGCTGTTGGTCCTGGCTGGTAGTTCGGCGTGGGCGTTGTTTGTGGTCACGGGGGGTTTGCTGATGGTGTTTGTGCAGAGTGGCTCAAGAAAAAGGTGAACTGGTTGGATATTGGCGTGCTGCGCAGTAGAATCCCCTGCTAAGACGAGGTCTGGATGCTGATTCCCCTGGATCAACTGCTGGTGTTTGCCCTGGCCAGCCTGGCCCTTCTGCTGATACCGGGGCCGGCGGTGTTGTACATCGTTACCCGCAGTGTCTCGCAAGGGCGGGCAGCGGGCCTGGCAAGTGTGCTGGGTGTTCAGTGCGGTGGAATGGCACACGTGCTGATGGCTACGCTGGGCCTTTCGGCCATTCTTTTGTCCAGCGCGCTGGCCTTCAATCTGGTGAAGTACGCCGGTGCGGCCTATCTGGTCTATCTGGGCCTGCGCACCTGGTTTTCCAAGGAGTCTGTCGAGCTAGGAGCCACAAGGTACCAGCCCTTGCCGCACATTTTCGCTCAGGGCTTTTGGGTCAACGCGCTAAACCCCAAAACCGCGCTCTTTTTCTTCGCTTTCCTGCCGCAGTTTGTAGACCCAGAGCGGGGGGCTGCTACGGCGCAGTTCTTGCTGCTGGGTATGGTTTTCATCGCGCTGGCTACCCTCAGCGACGGGGCCTATGCGCTCTTGTCGAGCTCGCTGGGCGGCTGGTTGCGCCAAAAGGCCAAGGAGCCACGCTTTGCTGCCGGTCAGCGCCTGGTGACAGGCGGCATCTACGTGGGCTTAGGGCTAACCGCAGCCCTCACCGGCAACAAGCACGCTTAGTTTCAACGCGGGTCGCTTGGTATAAGCAAAGGACAGCAAAACCACCACGGGAACCCACATGATGCAGCCCCACATCCCATCACCCTCCTCGCAGACCAATCATCCGATTGTGTCGGTGCGGGACGTATCGATGATTTTTCCGACCGGCACGGTGGCCCTCCAGGATGCCAACCTCGAGATCGCCCAGGGCGAGTTCATCAGCCTGATTGGGCCCTCCGGCTGCGGCAAAACCACCCTGTTGCGCTTGCTGGCCGACCTGATACAGCCGACCTCCGGCCTCATCCGTATCGGTGGCAAAAGTCCAGAGGAGGCCCGCAAGAGCCGCGCCTATGGCTATGTCTTCCAGGCTCCTACCCTGATGGAGTGGCGTACCGTGCTGGCCAACGTAATGCTGCCCCTCGAGGTGATGAACTTCCCGCCCTCAGAACGCAAGGCACGGGCCGAAAAAATGCTGGCCCTGGTTGGGCTGGAGAAGTTTGCCAGGCACTACCCCTGGCAGCTCTCGGGTGGGATGCAGCAACGGGTGAGCATCGCCCGGGCGCTGGCCTTCGACCCCCAGCTTTTGTTCATGGACGAGCCCTTCGGAGCCCTGGACGAGATCACTCGCGAGAACCTGAACCTCGAGCTCCTGCGGCTCTGGCGCGAGACCGGCAAGACGGTCATCTTCGTGACCCACTCCATCCCTGAGGCGGTGTTTCTATCCACCCGCATAGTGGTTATGACCCCACGTCCCGGCAAAATCGAGACCTTGATCCCGGTGAGTCTGCCCCAGCCCCGCACCTTCGACACCCGCGAGACCACCGAGTTTTTCCAGATTGCCACCGAGGTGCGTGAGGCTTTGCGCAAGGGCCATGGCTACGAGGTGACGGAGTGAGCCGGGTCTCTCCCAACCTGTTGCCTATGCTGGTGGTGGCCGCGGTGGCCCTGGCCTTGTACTGGCCGCTAATGTACCTGGCCAACATACCCGCGGCCCAGCGGGCCCTGGATACGGGTGCAGCTCTGCCCTGCAAGACCGCCGTGGAGTGCGCGACCCAGCTGCGCAGTCCGGTGCTGCCCTCGCCGCAGCAGCTCTGGCAGGGCTTTGGTAACCTGATGTTTCCGCTCAACTCGCACAATGCCATCCCAATCAATGCTGCCGTGACGGCCCTCGAGACCATTGTGGGACTGCTGCTGGCAGCCATCGTCGGTTTCTTTTTCGCTATTGGGATTGTGGCCTCGAGGGCCTTTGAGCGATCGCTGCTGCCCTGGATTGTGGCCTCCCAAACCGTGCCGATCATCGCCATCGCGCCCATGCTGGTGGTGCTTTTAGGGCAGTATGGGGTGCAGGGATGGATTCCCAAAGCCATCATCGCAGCCTATATCGCTTTTTTCCCCATAGCCATCGGGGTGGCTAAGGGGCTCAGGAGTCCCGACCCCCTCAGCCTGGACTTGATGAAAACCTACCACGCCAGCAACTGGCAAACCTATCTGAAGCTGCGCTTCCCGGCTTCTATTCCCTACCTCTTCACGGCCTTCAAGGTAGCCATGACGGCGGCCTTGATTGGGGCCATCGTGGCCGAGATTTCCACCATCAGCTTCCAGGGCATCGGTAAGATGCTGGCCGAAAACTCCCGTGCCTCGGATGTGGTGGCGATGTGGGTGATCATGCTCTCCTCGGCGGTGCTGGGTATCTTACTGGTGGCCCTGGTGAACTGGATTGAGCGCCTGTTAACCCCCTGGCGACGGGCCCGGTTGCTGGCTCCGACCAAGCCAACCAGTGGGCGTACGGAGGTATCGCCTTGACTGCACAAGCGCCCCGCACGGCCTGGCAAACGGCCCTAGTAGGTTGGGTGCTGCTGGGGGCCGGTTTTGCGCTGCTGTTGTGGTTTATCGCCCTCTGGTGGAGCCAGACCGAACAGGCTTCGGATGCGCAAAAGCTTCTGATTGGCACAGGGTTTTTGCTCATGGTGCTGGGCATTGCCAGGGTTGCCAACCAGTTTACAAGCACCCGCAACCCCCTCATCAGCTTCACGCCGGCGGCCCTGACCCTGCTGGTGGTGGTCGTAACGGCGGAAGCTCTGCTGCGGGCCTACCAGGTTCCGCCCGGCCTTATCCCCACTCCCAGCCGGGTGTTCTCGACCCTGCTCGCAGTACGAGATGTTTTGCTGCGCGATGCCTTCCAGACGGTGGTGCTCGAGGCTATGGTGGGGTATCTGGTGGGGTGTGGTCTGGGGGTAGCCACCGCCCTGCTGGTGAGCCGCTATGTGTTCCTCGAGCGTGGCCTGCTGCCCTATGCCACCATTTTTAGCAGCATACCCATCGTGGCTTTGGCCCCGGTGCTGGTCAAGATGGTGGGCATCGACTGGCAGTCGAAAGCGGTGATTGTAGCCATCACGGTGTTTTTTCCGGTGGTGGTCAATACCTTCCGGGGCCTTACCGAGGTCAGCTCGCTCTCGCTCGACCTGATGCGCTCTTACGCGGCGGGTGAGCTTCAGCAGTACCGTTGTCTGCGTCTGCCCAACGCCCTTCCCTTCATCTTTAACGCCCTCAAACTGGGCACCACCCTGGCCATGATAGGGGCCATTGTGGGTGAGTTTTTTGGGGCCAACGGGCAGGGACTGGGCTTCCGGATCCAGATTGAGGCGGGGCGCTTTGGCTTTGACATCGTGTGGTCGGCCATCATAGTGGCTTCGATCATCGGCATCGCCTGGTACAACTTGGTGGGTTGGCTCGAGCGGAGGTTAACGGCCTGGCATGTCTCGTTCCGAGATTGAGCACCTTGCCCGGTTCGCGCTGTATGGTTGGCTTATAGCCGATGGCCCCAAACACCATGTGCTATTGGCTATTTGCTTCAGGGAGGTGGAAGCATCGTCTTGACAAACGGGTATTCAGCTACGGTAGGCTACCATCTGAAGTCGGTCTGGCACAAAAAGGAGGCAGAGATGAAGAAGTGGTCGGTCTTTTGGATACTGGCGGTCTTCTTGTTGGCTTCGCTGGCGAGCGCGCAGCAGAATCTGGTCAAGGTAAATCTGCAGCTTAAGTGGTTTCCGCAGGCGCAGTTTGCTGGTTTTTTTGTGGCTAAGGAACGGGGCTTTTTCCGCGCCCAGGGACTGGACGTAACGCTGTTGCCCGCCGGCGACCAGTCGCCCATTCAGGTCGTGCAGTCCGGAGCCGCCGACTTTGGTACAACCTGGATTGCTGACCTGCTGACTGCCCGTGAACGCGGTATCCCAGTGGTGCACATCGCTCAGATGTTCCAGCGCTCTGGCTTTACCCTGGTTTCGCTCAAGTCCACCGGCATCAAGGACCTATGCAAGGACATGAAGGGCAAGAGCGTGGGGGTCTGGCCCTCGGGCAACGAGTATCCGGCAGTGGCCCTCTTCCGCAAGTGTGGTCTGACCAGCTCGCTCGACCCCCGTGCCACCAACCCCGACGTGACGGCGGTCAGCTATCCCTTTGACCCCTCGCTGGTATTCCCCGATAAGGTGCAGCTGGTCGCCGCCATGACCTACAACGAAGTCAACCAGATTGCTGGGCTGGGCTACGACGAGACCAAGGTGGATGTGTTCAAGCTGGCCGATGAGGGGATCAACCTTTTGGAAGACCTGATCTTCACCACCGAGCGCGTTTTGAACGACCGCAACTTTAAGGGCTCGGGCCTTACGGGTCGGCAGGTGGCCGCCCGCCTGATTCGGGCCTCCATCCAGGGCTGGAACTGGGCAGTGGCCAACCAGGCCGAAACGGTGGAGAAGTATGTGCTGCCCTTCTGCGGAAACACCTGCAAGGGCTCGGGTACCCGCGCCGATGCCAAAGGGCACCAGACCTGGCAGATGGCCGAAATTGCCAAGCTCTACAACGCCGGAGCTACCGCCAAGGGTTGGGCTGGGTTCCTGGTACCCGCCGATTACCAGGCCTCGGTGCGCTTGCTGCGTGAGCAGGGTATTCTGACCCGCGACCCGCCAGCAGCTACGGTAGACTATGGCCCCTGGGAGATGGCCACTGGGAAACGGGCCAGGGATTACCGCTAAGCCAAGGGCAGATGCCCGGGTAGTGGAAAGCCCCTGTGGATGAGTGCTCCTGGCGGCGGTCCTTCAGACAGCTGAAGCCTTTGAGGGCGGCTTATGCCGCCCTCACCTCCCATGCAAAAGGAGAAGGGTATGCTCGAGCCCAAGCGAACCATCGCCGAACTCAAGGAATTGCGCGAGCTGACCAGCGACGAGAACGGGGCCCAGCGTGTGGCCTGGACCGATACCTGGCTGAAGGCCCGCGAGTGGTTCAACGCCAAGCTGAAGTACTTACCCGTCGAACAGCACTACGACGCCGCAGGCAACAACTGGGTGACCCTACCGGGAAAGAGCGAAAAGACCCTTCTGATTGGGGGTCACCTGGACTCTGTGCCCAACGGCGGCTGGCTGGATGGCTGTTTGAACGTGCTGGCCGGTCTCGAGGTTCTGCGCCGAATTGCTGAGGAGTACGAGGGAAAACCCCCCGTGACAGTGCGCCTGGTGGACTGGGCCGATGAGGAGGGGGCCCGTTTTGGCCGCAGCCTGCTGGGCTCCTCGGCCTTTGCAGGTACGCATACCATCGAGGCCGACCGGAGCCGCACCGATAAGGACGGGGTCTGCCTCGAGGAGGCCCTGAGGCGCTGTGGGGTAGAGATCGACCGTTTCCCCGAGGCCCAGGCCGAGCAGAACAATGCCGCTGCCTACCTCGAGCTGCACATCGAACAGGGTCCGGTGCTGCTCGACAAGGGCCTGCCCTTGGGGGTGGTGCTGGGCACCAAAGGGGTGGAGCGGCATGCCATCACCTTCTATGGCCAGGAGGCCCACTCTGGTTCTACACCCATGAACCGCCGCAAAGATGCCCTGGCGGCCGCGGCCAAGCTGGCCCTGGAGATACGCTCCATCGCCATGAGGCACCCCGATGCGGTCTGCACCATGGGCAGCGTCAAGACCTTTCCCGGAATCGTCACGGCGGTGGTTGGGCGCTGTGAGACCACCCTCGACCAGCGCGACCTCGATGCCGGAGTGCTGGCCCAGATGCTCGCCGAGGCCCGTGAAGCCAGCCAGCGTTTTGCCAGGGAAGAGAATTGCGCGGTTGAGTGGAGCCGTATCTGGAACATCGAGCCAATTCCCTTTCATCCACACCTGATCGAGCTGTGCGACGAGGCCATCCGCGAGGTGGCGGGGGTCTCGTACCGCCTCCCCTCGGGCCCCTTGCACGACGCAGCTGAGGTGGCCCGGGCGGGCATCCCCACCGTTATGCTATTCGTGCAGAGTCTGCACGGCATCAGCCACAACAAAATAGAGGACACTAAGGAAGAGCACCTCGAGCTTGCCGTGCAGGCCTTGGATCGCCTGGCCGACAAGACCATGCGCTGGATTCTGTCGCAGTAGCAGCCGTGCAGATGGGCCTTCCGACCCTGCGGCAAATTCTGGAGCTACCGGCTTTCAGCCAGGCCGAGCTGCTCTCCGGACAGAGCCGGCTGGAGAATCCGGTCACGTGGGTGCATGTGGCCGAGGTTCTGGATGTGGCTCGGCTGCTCTCCGGGGGCGAGCTGCTGCTCTCAACTGGCCTCGAGCTGTCCCGTGCCGCGCCGGAGGCCCGTATGGCTTATGTGCGTTCGTTAGCCGAGGCGGGGGTGGTGGGGCTGGGGCTCGAGCTGGTGCAGTGGCTGAAAGAGGTGCCCCTCGAGGTGCTGCACACGGCCCAAACACTGCAGTTTCCTATCCTGGCTTTTCGCACCGAGGTGCGCTTCGCCGACCTGACCCGCGCAGCCCACGGGCGCATCCTGCGACCCAGCATAAATAGGGAAGAGCCCCCCTTGGAATCGCTGCTGGAAGCCCTGGTCGAAACGGGCCGTGACCGGAGCTTTTTGCAGCGCCAGTTGGGTACCCTCCTGAACCTGCCCACCCGACCGCGCAACACCCTGCTGACTACCCTGGAAGCCTTGCTGGCCTCGCAGTTCAACATCGCTGCAACAGCTCGAACGCTGGGGGTACGGCGACAGAGCGTTTACTACCGATTAGAACAGCTCAAAGGTATGTTGGGCGATCTAGACAGCCCGGAGCGGCGGCTAGGGCTATGGGTCGCGTTGAAGTTGCTAGGCCGCTATCCGAGCCTCTGAAGCTGTTGGGCCGCTATCCTAGCTGAGTGCTTAGGCCAACCAGCACCAACGTCACAAAATAAATAAGCGAGGAGCCCACAAACACCTCGGTAGCACTCCACTGGGTGCGGCCCAGTATTTTCTGACCGATGAAGAGGGTGGGATAGGCGTACAACAGCACAAAGGAAGCCAACATGCCGCCCATCGACCGGTGAAACTTGTAGTTTATGGCCTCGTTCAGGTGGTGGCGTTCGTGATCGCTCAGGAGATTGTAGTCACGACCGCCCAGCTCGGCGTCGAGCAACCGGCGGTGTAGGTGGTTCATGGTACGGTGAGCCATGAAGGCAGCCAGTCCGAGAAAGAAAGTCACAAACAAAGGAACGATCAGAGCGCTCATTGCTCTGAAGTATAGTTATAGAGCCCGAAGCTCCTGGTGATTTTCGACCTGCGTACCGGGGCCTTGCGTTGCTGATAGGGATGGATCGCACCGAAAGGGAATTCAGTTGGTTTACACCATATTCGGCTGGCTCGCCACCGGATGATGACGAACTAACCCGACCTAAGCCATCCGTGCAGCAGAGGGCGATACCTATCATGGGAAAGTGATACTGGTTGTGAAAACGGGACGCGATACCGCCCCTTGGAAGGGAGAGGTTTTCTGGCGGGCAGGCAGATGTTTGTTTCGCCGACCGTAGGGTGAGGTGTGCTCCAGGATTCCATTTGCGTAGCGCGCGGTGCAATTAAGCCTCTGAAGTTTTTGGTTCGGATGATTATCAGTTTGAATCCGGTATTACACTGCTAGCCTGCCCCATAAGGGAATGTCCATCCAATCCACAGGTGGGGCTGCTTTTGCAAGGAACCATGCCAGCAGCATACACAACTTCCGCTGACTGCAGGCTTTCACTTGAGTTGTCCTAATCAAAAAAATCCAGCAATTTGGCCAGCTTGCTTTTCTTCTTTCCATGGCGCTTATAGTACTCATCGTCGTCGGTGTCGTAGGGATTGCGCGGACGGGGCGGTGCTGGCTCGTAGTCCTGGGGTGGGACGTGTCGCTGGCGGTAGCCCTGTGGGGGGATGTGTTGCCGGCGGTAGCCCTCGAGTTCGGTTTCGTACTCCTCCTCGTAGCGGCGCACCTGCGAGAGCAGTTTTTCCATTTCACCGCCGTCTAACCAGACCCCCCGGCACTTCGGACAGACATCGATGTGCACACCGTTGCGTAGGATTTCGTTCATACCCGTTTCGCAGTTGGGACAGATCAGCAAGGGCATGTATACCTCCACACTCAGATTGACAGAAACGAATCGACACAAAAAGGACTGCGCTTCTTTTCTATAGCTAGGTTTTGCCCTACATTGATTTGATAAAAGACCGGTGCTAAAACCACACGGCCCACTTTCCGCACAAACTATCGACGCGCACCTGCTCATGCGGGCGCCTGTACTTTACGCTGCCTGACCCTACTGCTCTACTTTGCCGCAAAATTCTCTTGAGGCTGCATCGAGAGACCGAGCGGGTTTGCAATCCACTATCCGGGCCATCCTACCGCACACGTCTTACAGTAGAGCAAGTTTCGACCTCGAGCAAGGCCAGTTTTTCGGCTTCAACCAACCCACTCACCCTTTCGCATCAGGGGTTCGGCCAGACCGCTCTGGCGAATGCCGTCCACGTCGATGTGTTCAGAACCGATCATCCAGTCTATGTGAATCAGGCTATCGTTGGCCCCTGCTGCCCGTTTTTGCTCAGGGGTCAGGCTGTGGCCCCCTTGCAGACACTCGTCGTAGCTGGCCCCTAGGGCAATATGGCTGGCGGCGTTTTCGTCGTAAAGGGCCTCGTAGAACAACAATCCACTCCTGGAGATGGGCGAACTGTGCGTAACCAGCGCCACTTCACCGAGTCGCCGGGCCCCCTCATCGGTTTCCAGCAAGTGTTGCAGGATGGCCTGACCCTTTTCGGCATAGGCCTCGACCACCCGGCCTTGTTCAAAGCGAACCCGGATGCCCTCGAGCAAATTGCCGTGCAGGCTCAGGGGCTTGGTGCTACGAACCCAGCCCTCGACCCGTTCGCGGTGGGGGGTGGTAAACACCTCTTCGGTGGGCAGGTTGGGTATGCACCGTGCGCCGTTTTGCGCCCGGCCTGCCCCGCCGGCCCACAGGTGCCCCTCGGCCAGTCCAACCAGCAGATCGGTACCGGGGCCACTGAAGTGCAAGGCCGCATAGCGCTTGCTGTTGAGCTGCTCTACGCGATGCTCGAGGTTTTGCACATGGGCCTGCCAGGCCGCTACGGGGTCGTCTTGGTCCACTCGGCTTACCTTGAAAATGGCCTCCCAAAGCTGTTGCATTTGCTGCTCGAGGGGGGCATCAGGAAAGACCAACCTGGCCCAGCTCGGCGAGGCCGCGCCAATGATGCACCAGTTGGTGGCAAACCCGCTGATCCGCTCCGAGAAGGGCTTGCTGAAACGGGCCGCCGTTTGCGAGGCCTGGCGGATCAGTTCGGGGTCCTGCCCTCGCAGAATTTCCGGATCGTCGGCCAGGATGCTCAGCCAGGCGTAGCCTTCATCCAGGGCTTTGATCCGAGCATCCACCAGAAAGCCTGCATACTCCTGGAAGGAATCGCGTGGGGCATAACGGTAGCGTGCCAGGTTGAGCTGCTCGTCGTAGAGCTGGGTGACCACCAGCCTCGAGCCGGCCTTGTAGGCCTCTTCGACCACCAGCCGGGTGAGCGGCAGGGCCTCGATGTGGGCGTTCACGTAAAGCTTCTGGCCGGGCTGGAGCCCAACCCCCACCTGTACTGCGACCTTGGCCAACCGTCGCAGCTTCTCCTCAAAACTGGCTGACATGCTCAGTAGCCTACCCAATTTCGACCCCAGAGGTCGAACCCCATGCGCACAGGGCTGGCTTCTCCTGTAGACTGGCGC
>DAIUDO010000068.1:0-11136 GCA_036845585.1 Meiothermus sp.
GTCCCGATGCTGTTCCCAGGCTTTTTGGGCCTCGATGAGGGCTT
The DNA here is from genome assembly GCA_036845585.1 of Meiothermus sp. Lineage (GTDB taxonomy): Bacteria > Deinococcota > Deinococci > Deinococcales > Thermaceae > Meiothermus. Next base: position 45 of record DAIUDO010000068.1, read on the forward strand.
CAGACAGGTCGACCTCGAGCCTACTGCGGTATCGTGAGGGAGGTTGACCCCCTTCGGCCTCAAATGCCTGTAGGTAGTCTAGGATAAAACTCAGGTCACCTACCCGCCCAAAAATTTCTTGAAGGGCCTTGACCGTGTTACTGTTGTGCCCGAGCCACTCCCTGGCGTAGCGCAGGCGACGCAAAGCCCGCCTCAGGGCGTGCAGGTTTTCGATGGTATCTTCGCTGTGCCAGGCATCGGCCCGGCGCTCCACCTGCTGAATGAAGCGTTCTATTCGGGCCTCTGCTTTTGTACTATCGAGTGGCGGCAGGCTTGCGAGGGCTCGCAAAAGGCCAGCCAGCCTGGGGGAGTCCAACAGGGGGATGAACTGCTCTCGAGCGTGCTGGAGCTGGTGTACGGCCCACTTTTGAAATGCTCTGGGTAAACCGGGATGCTGCAGCAATACTTCAAGGTCGCGCACCTGCCCCGCCGCACGTACCAGCCAGGCCAGGTCATCCTCGAGTACCCGCATCCCGGCCAATCGCAGCCAGACCCGCAAACGCCGCACCGCCACACGAACCTGGTGGACCCCCTCTGGATCGTCCCCCAAGCGGGCAATGGGCAGGTGCTCATGCAGGTGTTGCAGCCAGCGGTCTAGGCTGATGGCCGACATGGAACTAGCCTAGCATCGCCTCTGGCCGGATGCCAGAATATTTTCGGCGCTGTGATGGGGTTGCTTAGTCCTGCAAGTTGCCCAGCAACCTAGACAACTCGGCCCCGAGCTTGCTCTGGAGTTTCTGGGGGTGGCCGCAATCGACCTCGTTGCGGTTAGCCCCACACACCGGGCAGAGCCCCTTGCAATCGGTTCGGCACAAAACAGTGAGGGGCAGCTCGAGGGCAAAGGCTTCGCTGAGCAGAGGCTCCAAGTTAAGGTCGGGGTGGCCAAAGAGCAGGATATCCTCGTCGTTCTCCTCGATGGCCTCGAGGTGCTGTAACCCCGGCTGGTAGCGAAGCATAGACTGAAAATATGCGCGTACCGGTGTAGGGGTTGGGGTCAGACAACGACGGCACTCCAGTACAGCGTAGCCTGCAATTTCGCCGGAGAGCCAGAACTCCTGTCCATCCTCGCCTTCTACCCGGGTCACGCTTGCTTTCCACCTGGCCGGGCCCTGCAGGGGTATGCGCTCGTTCTCAAGGGTTATGTACTCCAGGATTTCGCCGCTGGAGTCGGTGCTGCCGCCCTCCCGCAAAAGGCGCGATAGGTTGATGCTTTGAAGATGTGCTTCTTTCATTGCTCTACAGTCTACGCTGCAAGCGTAGCTTTTCACTGTAGCGCCGAAAAGGCCAGGGGTCAACGGTTGCCGGAGGGTGGTACGAAGGCTGGGGTAGGTGCATCGGCTTAGACTGAGGGGTATGAAGCAGGCTGCCATCCTGGGTGTTCCAATGGATCTGGGTCAGGGGCGGCGCGGGGTGGACATGGGGCCCAGCGCCATCCGCTACGGGCGTTTACAGGAGGTGCTGGAGGGCCTGGGTTACCAGGTGCACGATTACGGCGATGTGAAGGTGCCGGTGGTGGAAAGCCTGCACCAACATACCGATGCGCCAGGGGGGATGGGTTACCTCGAGGCCATCCGGATAGCCTGCCTGGACACCATCCAGGCCCTGGGCCAGATGCCAGCCAATGCATTCCCCATCGTGCTGGGGGGTGACCACTCGATTGCCATGGGCTCGGTGACCGGGGCGGCTCGAGGGGAGCGCATCGGGGTGATCTGGGTAGACGCCCACGCCGACTTCAACACCCCCGAGACCAGCCCCAGCGGCAACATCCACGGGATGCCCCTGGCCCACCTCTGCGGCCTGGGGGATGCCCGCCTGGTCAACCTGGGCCACCCAGGGGCCAAGGTACGCCCAGAGGACGTGGTGTTGATCGGGGTGCGCAGCCTGGACCCGGGCGAGGTCCGGCTGCTGCGCCAGCGCGGCATCACCGTCTTCACCATGAAGGAGGTAGACATAGCAGGCATCCCGGCCATCGCCGAGGCAGTGATCGAACGCTTTCGCGGGTTTTCCCGGGTACACCTCTCCCTCGACGCCGATGTGCTCGACCCCGAGATTGCCCCCGGGGTAGGCACCCCGGTGGCCGGCGGGCTAACCTACCGGGAGGCCCACCTGCTCATGGAACTCCTCTCCGACGCCCAACTGATCACCAGCCTGGATCTGGTGGAGGTCAACCCCATCCTCGACATCGCCAACCGTACCGCCCGGATGATGGTCGAACTGGCCGGAAGCCTACTGGGCAAGAAAATTCTCTAAAGAGGAAGTCCGCTGTGATGTTTCCGCACGCACAAAGCACTGCGGGGCTTTGCTATAAAATTACTACTGAAGGAGAAACAAACCTATGCACCAACGATTTTTTCTCGCGGTGGCCGTGGCCCTTATTACAGCCTGCACGCCTTTCCAGAACCCCCGGCCCCAAGCGGTGCTCAGCACCGACCCCCTGGTCTACCTGCCGGAAGCCCAGGTGGAGAGCCGTACAACCTCAGGAGAGGTAGAGACGGTGCGCCTCCGCACCTACTATGCCCGTACCCTGGGCCAGCTGCAGGACGAACTGAACAGAGGCCTGCAAAGCAGCCAGGCTACGCGCAAGTGCAGCGAGCTGGTGGGCCTGGGTGACAGGCCCTACCTGCACTTGCGCCTGGCCGCCAGCCCCAATCTCGACCTCACCCTGCGCATCACCCCGCTGAACGGGCACTGGCTTCTGGGCCACAGCCTCTTCCAGGCGGAGCTGCGCCGGGTTCCCGCCCGCTTCGGTCTGTTTGGCTGCCCGCTGGACTAAGGCAGGCCCAGCCGGCCTCGAGCCTCATGTACCTGGGCCGGGGTGAGGTTGCGACCTCGCTGGGCCTTCACCTCGGCGGCAGTGAAAGGTTTTTGCCCTTCGGGAAAACGGTTGCCCCACTGGGTGGCGATATGGTTGAGCAGGCTGGCAATTTCCTCGTCGCTCAAACGAGAAAAGCCGGGCATGACCAGATCATAGCTGCGGCCCCTTACCTCGATCCTACCTTGCAAACCGAAAAGCACCACCCAGATCAGATACTCCCGCCCGTCAGGCCGGGCCAGGATACGGGGCACATGCCCGGCCAAGGGAGGCCAGGTGCCGGTCACACCCCTTCCGTCGGTTTGGTGGCAGACCGCACAGCGCTCGTAAAGCGGGCTGGGCTGCGCCAAAGAGACAACAAGAAGAAGCGGGAGTAGAAAAGCCCACATAGGTTTTTCACCTCACCCTCGAGGCTAGCACAGAGAATGGGGGGGAGCCGGTATTTTGACCATTACCCTACCCACGTTCGGTGGTACAACGGTACCGGTTTGATAAAATCCCGCTGTGCTGCTGATTCCTGCGGTAGACATCCAGTCCGGGCGGGCGGTTCGGCTCCTCGAGGGCGACCCCAACCAGGAAACGGTTTACTTCGAAAACCCTGTGGAGGCCGCCCTGCACTGGCAGGCCCAGGGAGCCCAGATGCTGCACCTGGTGGATCTGGACGCCGCCACGGGGCGGGGGGAGAACCGTCAGGTGCTGCGCGCAGTGGCTACGGCCCTCTCCATCCCCTTCCAGGTGGGGGGTGGGGTGCGCAGCCTGGAGGCCGCTCGAGCCCTTCTGGCCCTGGGGGTCTGCCGGGTGGTGGTGGGCACGCTGGCGGTCAAGGCCCCCGAGGTGCTAGGGCAGATGCTCGCTGAGTGGGGCCCGGAGCGGGTGGTGGTCAGCCTGGACGCCCGGGGCCTCGAGGTAGTGGTCTCGGGCTGGAGCGAGGCCACCGCCCTACAGGTCCCCGAACTGGCCCGGCGGCTGTGGGCCATGGGCCTGCGCGCCCTGATCTACACCGATGTGCGCCGGGATGGCACCCTGGCCGGGCTAGACCTCGAGGTGGTGCGGGCGGTGCGCTCGGCCTGGCCCGGCTTCCTGATTGCCGGAGGGGGCATCGCCTCCGATGCCGACATCGTAGGGCTGCAAAGCCTGGGGGTGGAAGGGGCCATCAGCGGAAAAGCCCTGTACGAAGGGCGCATCAGCCTGAGGCGCTGGCTCTGAGGGCTGGGGTAAACTTCTGACATGAAAGTCCTGAATGCACTGGCTTTCTTGATCATGCTGGCGGTCGCGGTGGCGGTCTGGGCCTTGTACACCCTCGAGCCGGGTTTGCTGCTGGGTACCCCCTGGGGCATGGTCCACGGGGCCTTTGTGCTGCTGGGGGCTTTTGTGCTGGGCCTGCTGGTGATGGGGTTGTACGGACTCACCGGCTGGCTTGGCTTACAGGCAGCCCTGCGCCGGCTCAACCGCGAGCTGCGTCAGGTTAGGGGTGAGCTCGAGGCCCTGCGGCAGCAGCACCCTCAGGAGACCCCGGTCATTCCCGACCGGCTGCCCTGAACCGGAGGCCCAGCATGGTCTGGAAGTTTCGTGAATGGCCGCATCCTGCCGAGCTACGGCCCCTGATGGAGGAGCTGGGCCTCTCACCGCTGGCTGCCGTGGTGCTCTGGAACCGTGGGTTCAGGCGGAAGGAGGACCTCGAGCCCCCCTTGGTCAAGCTCCCCCTGGAGGGGCTGGAGCAGGCCGCTGCCCGTGTGGTTGAGGCCCTCGAAAAGGGCCAGCGCATTCGCGTTCACGGCGATTACGACGCCGATGGCCTTACCGGTACGGCGATTTTGCTGAATGGCCTAGGCAGCCTAGGGGCCAGTATCCATGCCTACGTTCCTCACCGTTTGGAAGAGGGCTACGGGGTTTTGATGCAGCGGGTGCCAGAGCACCTCGAGGCCTGCGACCTCTTCATCACCGTTGACTGCGGTATCAGCAACCAGGCCGAGCTAAAGGAGCTCGTCGACAATGGGGTCTCGGTGTTGGTAACCGACCACCACTCGCCAGGGGCAACCACCCCACCGGGCCTGATCGTGCACCCGGCGCTTTCGCCCAGGCTGCGGGGCCAGGCCCACCCTACCGGCTCGGGGGTGGCCTTCTTGCTGCTGTGGCAGGTCTACCAGCTCTTGGGAAAGGATCCCCCCCTAGAGTATGCCGACTTGGCCGCTATTGGCACGGTGGCCGATGTGGCTCCCCTGCAGGGCTTTAACCGAGCCTTGGTGCAGGAGGGACTGCGCCGCCTGCGCAACCCTTCCCATCTGGGCCTGGCGGTTCTGGTAGCCGAGCACTGCAAAGAGTTTAGCTCTCAGGAGATTGCTTTTCGGCTGGCTCCCCGCATCAACGCAGCCTCAAGACTTGGGCAGGCCGAGGTGGCTTTACAGCTTTTGACCTCGCAAGACATCCTCCAGGCCCGCCCTCTGGCTGAGTACCTGAACCGGCTCAACGTCCAGCGCCAGCGCATCGAGGAGGAGATGCTGGAACGCATCCTGCCGACCGTTGACGAAAGCCGTCCGGCCCTGGTCATCCACGATGCAGAGGGCCATCCCGGCGTGATGGGCATTGTGGCCAGCCGGGTGCTCGAGCGCTTCTACAAACCGGTTTTCATCATTGCCGATGGGAAAGGCTCGGTGCGCTCCACGCCAGGCATCAGCGCGGTGGGGGCGCTGCGCCAAGCGGCCGCACACCTCAAGCGCTTTGGGGGCCATGCCCAGGCAGCGGGCTTCGCCATCGATGAAGACCAGATTCCAGCCTTCCAGCAGGCAGTCTGGCAGTATGTGTCCCAGTTTCCCTTACCGCAGCCTCAGATGCTCCTGGATGGCTGGCTGGATGGGGAAGACCTGGGGGCCTTGCACCGGGCGGTGCAGTTCCTCGAGCCCACCGGGGAGGGCAACCCCAGGCCCTGCTTCTTTGTGCATGGTAGGCCGGAGCAGGTGCGCGTGATCGGAGAGGGTAAGCATCTCTCCTTTCGCCTGGGTGGGCTCCGGGTGATTCGCTGGCGCGCGGGCGGCGAGGGCCTGCCCGACCCCCTCGACCTGGCCGCCGAGCTGGTTTTGAACGAATGGAACGGCGAACAGACCATTGAGTTGAGGGCCCTGGCTTACCGCCCAGCACAGGGCTTTGACCAAGGCTGGGCTGTCCCGATGCCTTTTCGAGAGGCCATCCAGCAGGCCCTGGCCAAGGGAGCCGGGGTTTATGTGCATCCGGCGGGAGCCGACTGGTTTGTAAGCCGAGGGGCCCGCGTGGTGCCGCCCGAGGAGGCCGACTACTGGTTTAGCCTGCCGCCGGCCCCAGCTCATCCGGCCAGGGTGCAGTTAGCCCTCTCGGAAAAAGCCCTAGCCAGCCTGGAGAGCAGCTCCGATGCCCTGCTAAAGGCCCTGGGCCGGCGGGTGGCGGCAGCCTACCGCATAGGCCACTCCGGGTTTTTGAGTGAGAGCCTAACTCATTACTGGCAGGCCTCGGCCCGCCCTGCGAAGGTCAGTCGGTAACGAGGCCAAGGTTTGCTCAGGCTGGGGCCGTGAGTTGGCGTAGCTCGAGCTCGAGGTTGGCTCGAGCGGGCAGTTCCAATCGGGCAAAACTTTCGCTGGAATAGATTCGCGGCCTGGACAGAAACCTTTGCAGCACCTGCGCCCGCCGCTGGCGGAACAGTGTCTCGGGCACCCAGGCGTACTCCCGGCGGATGGCGTGCGCATAGGCCCGGTAGGTTGGGGTATCGGCCCCCAGGATAGCCAGGTCGGCATCCAGGAACAAGGCTGTCTGGGGGTCGCTGGTCTGGTGGGTCTGGGTGGCCAGGATCATCGCGGATACTTGTGCGATGAGGATTGCCGCAACCCCCAGCCGCTCCAGGCTTTGTTCGGCTAGAAGTGCGCTTTGCCGCTCATTGTCGGTTCTGGTGGGGTCGTAGATGGCGTCGTGGAACCAGGCCGCAAACTCCAGCGGGGGTTCTTGGGGCAGCAGATCCAGCAGGGTGTCGAGGTGGGCCAGGTTGTGGTAGTACCGCTGCGGCTCGGTGTGGCGGGTAAGTAGCTCGTCGAGTAGGGAGAAATGCGCGCTGGGGTCGATTTCAAGCGAGGCCAGCAGGGCATACCAGCGGCCAATCAGGCGCTTGCGGCCCCCGTAAGACAGTTTGAAGACTTGCTCCACGCCTGGCATCTTATACCACCTCTGCGCGTGAGTGACGCGTTTAGCGTCACTCACTGACCGTGCCAAAAGGCACGTCTTATTGATATACAGAGTTGGTATTATCGGTTTTCACAATGACTCCGCTCTCCACAGAGTCATTCAAGCGGCCTGGATTGTCCTTCTCAAGGGTGAACCTGACCGCTTGTCCGTGAAAACAGCTCGAATGTCTCAGGTGGGGTAAGAGTGAGGCCTCTGTTCTGGATGACGAGCGGTTACCTGGTTGAGCTACGCATGCAACGTATGGTTTAGGGCTATCCTGTATTTCATGTACCGCCAACCCAGGGACTCTTTCGAAGCTCGAATCTACACCACCGAGTATCGTATCTATGGAAATATCCATCTGGTACGAGCAGCGGGCACGGCCGATATCCTGAACCTGGAAAACCGAACTCATGTACCGGTGACCGGGGCACTCGTTTACGCTGCGGGCCTCGAGCACCCCCCCCAGGCCAGCGAACTCAAAGCCGATACGCCCTTTATGGCGGTTCATAAAGCCAACATCTGCTGGATGGTGGGTGGCCGCCCATCGGTGTCCAGGGGCAATCTGGCGCTGTTTGAGCGCAAGCGTGTGGCCTTGCTGTTCGAGGGCTACATTCTGGTGGGCGAGCTGTACGTCCACAAAAATACCCGCCTGTCCGATCAACTAGCCGTGCTCAAGACCTTCCAGACCCTTTCTGGAGCGGTGCTGTACCGCATCCCTGCTCAACAGCCCATCGTCAACGTGCCGCCCGACCAGCAGTTCGATTTTGTGACCGTGAACCTCAACAAAGCCAACAGCGTGATCGAGGTGCCGCTGCCCTCCCCAGACCTGCATATCACCCTGTTCGGATAACCGCCCAAAAGCGACAATGCCAGGGCACCGAGCGTGCTATGGTGGACGCCCTAGCCCAGCCGGGCCAGGTTTTGCCGGATGCGCTCGAGCTGGGCCTGGTTCTCGGCCAGCCGCTCCCGTTCGGCCTCCACGACTGCTGGGTCGGCCCGCTCGAGGAAACCCGGGTTGGCGAGCTTTCGCTGGCCCTGCTCAACGAGTTTTTCCAGCTCGACTAGCCGTTTTTTCTGGCGCTCCAAAAAGCTGCTCAGGTCGCCTCCAGGCTGCAGATATACCGTGGTGTTGGCAGTGACCTGGGCGATGGCCTTGGGGGGAGCGCCCAGCGAGGCGTTGGCCTTGCTCAAAAAGCGGAAGAGGGCTAGGTTTTCCATCACCAGAGCTGCCCCGGCACCCTCGAGCTGCACTGCAATTTCCTGCTGGGGCGGCAGGCCCAGCTCAGCGCGCAGGCTTCGGGTTGCGATGATGGTGGCCTGCAAGGTCTCGAAGGCTTTTTCGGCTTGCGGGTCGCGTTCTGTCGGCGTGGGCCAGTCCTGCAGGGCGAGCTGCTGGGGGTCGCCGGTGAGGGCTTCGTAGAGCTCGGAGGTGATGAAGGGCATGATGGGGTGCAGTAGCTTGAGCAAGGTGGCCAGTGTGGCCTCGAGGGTTTGCAAGGTGGCCTGGTTGCCCTCGCGCAACGCAGGTTTGGCGGCCTCGAGGTACCAGTCGCAAAACTCGCTCCAGACCAGGTCGTAAATCAGCCGGGCGGCCCGCCCCAGGTCGAAGGCCTCGTAGGCCTCGGTGATCTCGGCAATGCCCCGGCTCAGGCGGGAGCGCATCCAGCGGTCGGCCAGGGTGGGGCCGGCTGGGTTTTGCGACGCGCTGGCCTGGTTTTTGCTCATCAGCACGAAGCGGCTGGCGTTGTAGAGCTTGTTGGCAAAGTTGCGCCCTTGCTCGTAGCGCCGTTCGTCGTGGCGGATGTCCTGTCCGCCGGTGGCCAGGTAGTTCCAGGCGAACCGGCAGGCATCGGCCCCGTATTTGTCGATGAGCTCGAGGGGGTCGATGCCGTTGCCCTTGCTCTTGGACATTTTCTGGCCCTTGGCATCGAGGTATAGCCCGTGCAGCACAATGGTGCGGAAGGGGGCCTGGCCCGTGAACTGGTAGCCGGACATCTGCATCCGCGCGACCCAGAAAAAGATAATGTCGTAGCCGGTCACCAGCACATCGGTGGGGTAGTATTTTTTCAGGTCGTCGGTGGCCTCGGGCCAGCCCAGGGTCGAAAAGGGCCATAAAGCCGAGGAGAACCAGGTGTCAAACACATCCTCGTCGCGTCTTAATTTCAAGTGCGCGTAGCGAGGGTCCTGGTCGCAGTCGAGGTCGGGGTTGTCCAGGTCGGGCACATAGATGCGGCCCTCCTCGTCGTACCAGGCCGGAATCTGGTGTCCCCACCAGAGCTGACGTCCCACCGCCCAGTCGCGGATGTTCTCGAGCCAGTCGCGGTTGACCTTCTCCCAACGTTCGGGCACAAAACGCATCTCGCCCCGGTTCAGGCCCTCCAGCACCTTCTCGGCCACCGGTCTCATACGCACAAACCACTGCTCCAACAACAAAGGTTCTACTGGGGCCTTGGTACGGTCGGAGTAGCCCAGGGCAATGGTGTAATCTCGGGTTTCGCGCAGGAATCCGGCCTCCTGTAGCGCCTCCACGACCGCCTTGCGGGCCTCGAAGCGCTCCAGACCCCTGAACGGTTCGGGCACCCGTTCGCCCTCGAGGCGGCCCTCGAGGTTGATCACGCTGGGCATCTCCAGGCCGTGCCGCTGGCCAATCTCGAAGTCGGTGGGGTCGTGGGCAGGGGTGATCTTGAGTGCGCCGGTACCGAACTCCATCAGCACGGCTTCGTCAGCGATGATGGGGATGTAGCGCTCGGTCAGGGGAATGCGGGCCTTGCGGCCAATCAGGTGGCGGTAGCGCTCGTCGGCGGGATTCACAGCCACTGCTACGTCGGCAAAGATGGTTTCGGGGCGTACCGTCGCGATGGTGATTTCGCCGCCCTCTTGCAGCGGGTAGGCCAGGGTGTAGAGCTTGCCCGGGGTGGGCTCGATGTTGACCTCGAGGTCGCTCACCACGGTCTGGGCCACCGGGTCCCAGTTCACGATGCGTTTGCCCCGGTAAGCCAGCCCCTGGTGGTAGTACTCCACGAAGCTACGCCGCACTGCGCGCGAAAGCCCCTCGTCCATGGTGAAGCGCTCGCGGCTCCAGTCGCACGAAGCCCCGATGCGCCGCAACTGATACAGGATGGTACCGCCGTTTTTTTCCTTGAACTCCCAGACGCGCTGCAAGAACTTCTCGCGTCCCAGGTCGTGGCGGGACAGACCTTCCTGAGCTAGCTCCTTTTCCACCAGCACCTGGGTGGTGATGCCGGCGTGGTCGGTTCCGGGTAGGTATAGTGCTTCGAAGCCCTGCATGCGCTTGAAGCGGATGATGGTATCGATGATGGTGTTGTCCAGTGCGTGCCCCAGGTGCAGGTTGCCGGTCACGTTGGGGGGCGGTATCACGATGGTGAAAGGGCCTTTGCCCTTGTGGGCGTTTAGTTCGGGTTTGAGGGGGTTCTTGGCCCATTCCTCGACCCAGCGAGGCTCCACAGCCCTGGGGTCATAGGTTTTGGCAAGTTCTTTGGGTTCGGTCACGGTTGCACCTCGCTGTGCAGGTAATAGTTGAATTCTTCGTCCTCAAAGCTGGCTTCTTCGTAGGCCACCCCGAGCACGGCGGTGCTGGGGTCGAAGGTGCGGCTCCAGAAGCCCACGGTGAGGCGGTTCTCCTCGAGGCTCACCGTGCCGCTGGAAATTTCCTTCCATTCGGCCTCGAAGTCTTCAACGTCGGCTTCGCGCTCGAGGTCGGCCTGGGTTGCAGCTTCCAATCTGTAGACCCGGCCTACCAGGCTACGAATGGGGTTATTGGCCTTACCGAAATAGGTATCGAACCCCGGGCGGAAGGGCGTGTACTCGATGGTGGCCACCAGCAGATACGGCCCCAGCTCCCATTTGCACTCCAGTAAAGGAGGCAGGGGTTCGTCGCGGTCGGGGTCGTAGTTTGCGGGCAGGCAGGCGATGGGCATTTGCAGCAACTCGGCCAGCATCTGCTTACGCTGCTATCAAAAACGTGTGCAAAGATGCACACCGTTTTCTTCCTGCCCCGATCCCGTCTCGGAATCGTATCTGACAGGCGTGACTTTC
>DAIUDO010000069.1:0-8339 GCA_036845585.1 Meiothermus sp.
CCAAACTGCGCCTTAGCCCGAACCGGGTCTTTCCACACATCCACGCCGTTGACCAATGCCCGGCCCCAACTAGGACGCAGCAACCCGACCAGGGCCTTAATGGTCGTGCTCTTGCCTGCGCCGTTGGGGCCCAGGAGGGCCAGGGTCTCGCCGGCATGGACTTCAAGGTTCAGGCTCTCCAGCGCTACAAACGAGCCGTACCGCTTGCCGAGGTTTTCGAGAAGAATCATCCCCACATCTAAAGCCTAAAGCCGAAAGCCGTGTGGCAGGGTGCAAAACCTGCTTGCCAGCGACCGGCCTTGCACGGGTTATCTGAGTTCTTCTAGGGCTCGTCTCAAGATGGCATCCTTGTTCAGGTCTACCTCGGCCTGGCCGCGTTCGGCAGGTAGGTTCACCGCAGGCCGGGGCTGGCTGAAGCTGTACTTGCCCTGGGCATCGGCCCGAGTGGTAAAGGTTTGACCTCCTATGGTGATGGTTACGGTTTCACCGGGCTTGGCTCCGGTGCCTTCAAAAGCTACCGGCACTTCAAAACGGGTATCCTTCACCTCGATATCAGGCTTGATGCCCTGTTTGTTGATGCCCCGCCGCTTGGGGGTAAGCCATTCGAAGGTGACCAGGGTAAGGTCACCCCCGTTGGCCAGGTTAATTACGTTCTGCCCCACGCCCTTGCCGAAAGAGGTCTCGCCGATGACTTTGGCCCGACCGGTGTCCTGCATGGCACCGGCCACGATCTCGGATGCCGAGGCCGAGTTACCGTTGATGAGCACCACCATCGGCCCACTCCAGGCTACCTGGCCGGTGGCATCGCAGTAGAGCCGGGTTTCGTTACGCGTACGGGTGTACACGATGGGGCCTTCGCGGATGAAGGCCCGTGCCACCTGGCATCCCTGGTCCAAAAGTCCGCCTCCATTATCGCGCAGGTCGAAGACTAGCTTTTGTACCCCGCGCTGGCGCATCTCCGCCAGGGCAGCGTTGAGCTGTTCAATCACCCGCACGTTGCCGAAGGTCTCGAGGGCCACATAGCCCACGTTTCCTGGCAGGATGGTTTTGGAGACGGAGATGATTTCGACCCGCTGGCGGATCATTTCGAAGCGCAAAATGGCGTTGGTTCCATCGCGGCGAACGCCCACGGTTACTTTGGTATTCTGGGGGCCGCGAATCTTGGCGACGATCTCGTTGAGGTCTAGCTTGGTCATATCCTCGCCGTTGACCTCGACAATCACATCGCCTGCTCGAATACCTGCGTTAAAGGCCGGCAAACCGCGGATGACCCCCTGCACCCTGGCGCCTCCACCGTTTTCGTTGGGCGAAAGGGTGGCACCAATACCGAAGAACTCACCCTGCACATCCTGGTTTCGCAGGCTGGCTCTTTGGGGTGGGGAGTAGCTGGTGAACTGGTCGTCGAGGGCCCCCAGCATCCCCCGAATACCCCCCTCCAGCACGCGGTTAAGCTGGTCGGCCTCGAGGCGGGTCAGATACTGGCTCTGTAAGAGTTGATAAGCCTGTACCAGGGCTTGAGCGTTGGGGTTTCGATTAAACGCCTCGGCACCGCCACCGGACAACTGGGCATAGACCAGGGCAGCCAGAACGCCACCCACCACCACTATCCAGGCTCTACGCATCATGGTTTCATTCACCTAAGATCACAGTTTAGCGGCAATGAATGAGAGCGAAGTGTTCACCAGGGGACAAATAGGGGGCAACCCGGGTGATTTCGGTTGGTTCGTCCCCATCCGGGTCTGGTACCAGATACTGCTACCCTCTTTCGCCGGGTGCACCGCGCTATGCCCTAAGGTTCGTCCGTAGTACCCTGAGTACCGATGATCCACTTCCATCGGGTGACGCTCGAGTATCCCCGCACCAAGACCAAAGCTCTGTTTGACCTGAATCTGGAAGTTAGAAAGGGTGAGTTTGTGTTTCTGGTAGGGCACTCGGGGGCGGGTAAGTCCAGCCTGCTCAACCTGATCTTAAAGCGCCTCGAGCCCAGCTCAGGGGCGGTGTATTTCGCTGGAGAGAACCTCAAGGCCCTGCGCGGAGATCGCATCGCCCTGCACCGCCGTCGGATTGGGGTGGTGTTTCAGGACCACCGACTTCTGAAGGAAATGACGGTCGAAGAAAACCTGCTGTTTGCACTGCGTGTGCTGGGCGTTCCCAAAACCGAGTGGGACACCCGTGCTACCCGCGTGCTGCGGCAGGTGGGCATCGTGCACAAAAAGCGGGCCTACCCCGAGGAACTCTCGGTGGGGGAGGCCCAGCGTGTAGCCATTGCCAGAGCGCTGGTGGGTGACCCCCAGGTGCTGCTGGCCGACGAGCCTACCGGCAACCTGGACCCGGCCAACGCGCTGGCCGTGCTGGAAATTTTCAAGTCGGTACATGCCCGGGGGGCCACCGTACTGATGGCGACCCACTCCCGCGACCTGGTGGAGGCCTATCCCCAGCGGGTGGTGGTGCTCAAGGCCGGGCAACTGGTGCGTGACGAGCGGGAAGGCAAGTATAGCCTGATCTGAGCGCTGTTTGCTTGAAAAGTCGGCGCGCCGGCCTGGCGACCCGAGCTCGTGGGTCTTGCGCTTGTCTGCATGGCTGCCGATTCATCCGGTTTGCCTTGCCGGCTTTAGCCCTGTTCCGGCGGCAGTCTGGCGTGCCTGGCATGTACCCAAAGCTGGGTGGGGGTGCGGTGATAGGGTTGAACTGGACATATATCCCTCATTCGGGGGTGATAGTATTGAACTACCAGGCCACATGGGCTCTTTGAAAGCCAAAACCGAAGTTTCGGGGCTCCCGAGCCTGGGGGCTACCCGACGAGCTCCCAACCCCGAAACCCGCCTGGTTCACCGGCTCGGGCTGTGATTGGAGGGCGATAATGAACGTCTACAAGCTGGTTGGTCGTCAAATCGAGATTACCGAGGCCCTCAAGAACTACCTGGACAAGAAGATGGCTCGGCTGGATCGGCACTTTGAAGACAACGCCGAAGCGCGGGTGGTACTTTCGATGGCCCAGGGGCCTCGGGTGGAGCGCAAGGCCAAGGCCGAGATTCAGGTTAATGTGCCGGGGGGTATGGTCCGGGTCGAGGAGTCCGACCCCGACATGTACGCAGCCATAGACCGCTCGATAGACCGCCTCGAGTATCAGCTCAAGCGCTACAAAGAACGTCACTTTCAGCGGGTTCGTCAATCGGCCCCAGAGCCAGTGCTGATGGGTGCTGGACCAACCGAGCTCGAGGAAGAGGCTGCCCCCAGCATTGTGCGTACCAAACGCTTTAACATGAAACCCATGACGCCCGAGGACGCCGCCTTCGAGATGGAGGCCCTGGGTCATGACTTCTTCGTCTTCCGCAACTCCGATACCGAACAGATCAACGTAATTTACCGCCGCCGCGACGGCAACTACGGCCTGATCGAACCTACCACCTAAAGATGGTGTCGGTAAGGATGGTGGGGTTACCGGCTCACTGGGTTCAATGCTCCTTGTGTTTAGACGTGTCTCCAGGGTGAAGACCAGGTTCAAGCCGCAGGCTGCCCAGGGCGGCTTTCACTGACGCCGCAGGGGAGGATATGCTGCTGCCATGCGACTCCCAATTGGTTTTCGTGCTGGTGCAACCCAGGCTGGAATCAAGCCCTCCGGCAAGCCCGACCTCGCCCTACTGGTCTCGGGGACGCCGTGCAACTGGGCTTTTGTGGGAACCCTCAACAAGGCCGCGGCGCCTTGCGTGACACGAGGTCGCCGACTGCTGGTCAGCGGCCAGCCGTTGCAAGCGGTTGTGGTCAATGCCGGCAACGCCAACTGTGCGACCGGCGAGTTGGGTTTTCAAGCCGACCTGCAGATGGCTGAGCTTGCTGCAGCGCAGCTACAGGTAACACCCGAAGCTGTTTTGACCGGTTCAACAGGGGTGATTGGGCAGCCTTTGCCAGTGGAAAAGATCGCAGCGGGCTTACCCCGTATCCGCCTAGGCCTCGAGGCGGATCCTTTCATGGAGGCCATCATGACCACCGACCTGGTGCCCAAGATGGCCGAGGCCACCCTCTCTAGCGGGGCACGGGTGGTGGGGGTGTGCAAGGGCAGCGGGATGATCCAGCCCAACATGGCCACCATGCTGGCCTATGTGGTTACCGATGCGGCGGTCCCGCAGGAGGAGCTGCGGCGAGGCTGGGGAGGGGTGGTGGACCGCAGCTTCAATCAGGTCACGGTGGACACCGATACCTCTACCAACGACATGGCCGCCATCCTGGCCAATGGGGCAGCAGGGCCGGTAGACCTGGGCGAGTTCTGGCAGGCGGTGGAGCAGGTCTGTGCAACGCTGGCTCGCCAGCTGGCCCGCGACGGCGAGGGGGCCACCAAGCTTCTCACCGTGAGGGTCACCGGTGCTTTGAACGATGCCGAGGCCCGCAAAGCCGCCCTCTCGGTGGCGGCCAGCCCTTTGTGGAAAAGTGCCCTGTACGGCAACGACCCCAACTGGGGCCGCATCATGATGGCCCTGGGTAAGGCCGGGGTGGCCCTTGAACTGGACCGGGTGCGCATTTCTCTTCAGGGAATTCCCCTCTACGCGGGCCGGACGCTGGACTTCGACCGGGCCCAGGCCAGCCAGGCCATGCGGGCTGAGGAGGTGCTGGTAGAGGCCGACTTAGGGCTGGGCCAGGGGCAGGGCATCGCCTGGGGCTGCGATCTTACCGAGGAGTATGTGCGCATCAACGCGCTTTACACCACCTAAGTATTTCCACCTCAGAAATCTACGTTGCGATCCAGAGCTGGGTCATAAGATGCGCCACTGCAAGTCTCAAATGCAGATTCTGCTCAACCGAATACGCACCATTCTATCGCGGGCGCACTTAGATAGCGCAAAAGCAACGCTATGGTGATAAACTGTGATTGGAGGTGAGCAAAAAATGAAACGTATAGCACCCCTGGTTGTGTTGTTCGCGTTGATGTTTGGCTCTCTTGGAAAGGCCCAGTCGAATGGCTTTGGCCTCTATTCGGGCTTCCCGACCTGGATCGGTGTGCAGTACCAGGTTAGCAACTTCCGCGTGGGCGCTGGTCTTGCATTTGCAGGGCTGGGGGCTGGGGTGGATTACATACTCTTGGAACAAGCCATTCCTGCCGCACCGGGCTTTGACCTAAGCTGGTATGCTGGCGCCGGTGCCTCGGCCGGTTTCTGGACGGTGCTGGGCAACAGCGGCATTTACATCTTCCCCCACGGCCTTGTCGGGATTGAATATGCCTTCCCCGGACAGCCCTTCAGCGCTTATGGAGAACTTCAGGTTGGATTCGGCATAGGTACGGGAGCGCTCTCGGGCGTGATCGGAGGGATTGACTTCAACGCTCGTGCGGGCCTAATCTTCAGACCTTGAGCAACTGCTAGGATGAAGGGGTGCGGTACGTGCCCCTTCTTTTTTTGTTGCTACTTTCGGCTTGCACCCGGCCAGGGGATACCCAGCCGCCCCTTATTGGCATTACCCAGCCCAAGAGTGGGGTGCTCTCGCAGCGCTCATTGCAGGTGCAGGGGTACGTTCTCGACGACGTGGGGGTGCAAAGTGTGAAGGCGGGTGGTAAGGAACTGCTTTCCGAGGCCAACCGGGGGCAGAAGCTGGTGCGCTTCAGCTTCAGGGTGCAGGCCCCGCAGTCGGGGCAGGTTGAGATCAAGGTAGAAGCCACCGATATGAGCGGACAGACCCGCACAATGCGCTTGCCGATGGTGCTGGATGCCCGCCCCCCGCAGATTGTGATTGAGCGGGCCGAACGGGTGGTGACGGTAGTTCAGCCTGCCAGCAAGCGAACCCTACCCGATGGCACCGAAGAAGAGATCCCGGCCCGCACCGAGTCCACCCTGCAAATTTCCGGACGAGTACTGGACGATACCGGGGTGGACCGGGTAACCTTGCAGTACAACCGGACCTTTACTCCTCTTTCCTTGCCCAAGGGCAAGGAGGTTAATTTTTACGTCGAAGTGCCGGTGCGTCGCTTGACCCTCATAGCCGTCGATGTTGCAGGAAACCGTACTGGCTTGGATGTGAGCCGCTGAATCATCTGCCGAGCGCAGGCTGGTTTTCGTTGATGGACAGCCCGCTTTTGGTGGGTCGCAGACCCTCCCTCAGCACCTCGAGCCAGCCCGCTTGCAGAGCCTTTTTCTTGGCCTGTTGCAAGAACCTCGGGCTCCAGCCAAACTCCCTAAGCACCTCCTGCTCCGAGACCGGATGGTCGTGGTGGGCTAGGTGGGCGACCAGCAGGCGAGCGGCGACCTCGAGGCGCTGCCGATTTCGACGCAACCGGGTGGTCAGGAAGCCTTCCAGGGGCGAGAAGAAGAAAGCCAGGGCAAAGCAGATTCCAGCTACCGTGGCCATCATGCCCGCGATGGAGGCATCCAGCCAGATGGCCAGTACATAACCCGCCACGCTGGAAACAACCCCAACCCCAACAGCCAGGCCTATCATGACCGGCAGGCGCTGCGTGAGCAGGAAGGCAGTGGCAGGTGGAACAATCAGAAAGGCCACGATTAGGATGGCGCCCACCGACTGAAAGGCCCCTACCGAGGTCAGCGAGACCAGGGTCATGAGCGCGTAGTGTAGCAGGCCGGGGGCCAGCCCCAGCGTGGCCGCCAGCCCGGCATCGAAGGTGGAGAGCTTGAGCTCTTTGTAAAACAGCAGCACAAACAGCAGGTTTAGCAGGGTGAGCGCGCCCATCATCAGCCACGACTCGGGCAGCTCGAGGTTGCCCAGCCGCAGGGTGTTGAAGGGTGCGTAGGCAATCTCGCCATACAGCACCGCGTCCATGTCCAGGTGGACGTTGCGAAAATACAGCGAAATGGCCAGGATGCCCAGGCTGAACAGCGCTGGGAAGACAATGCCAATGGCCGCGTCGTTCTTAACTTTGCCGGTGCGGGTCAGCCACTCCACGAGGCTCACCGTCACCAGCCCGGCTGCGGCGGCGCCCAGCAGGGCCGGCAGGGTGGCCCGCTCGCCGCCGGAGAGCCAGTAAGCCAACACAATACCGGGCAGCACCGCATGAGAGATGGCATCGGAGAGAAGTGCCATCCGCCGTAGCACTAGAAAAGTGCCCACCAGGGCCGAGGCCGTAGAGACCAGAATGGCGGTGACGACGATGACCAGATCGGCATTCATGGGTTAACCTCGGTGGAGCGCGGCAGCAGCCGCAGAAGCTCTTGGGCTTTGCGCTGGCCCAATGGGGTCAGGGTGTAGGTATGGGCTTGTGGCTCAACCCAGCCTCGAGCGCGCAGCGCCTCGAGGTGCCGCCTGGCTTTGCTTAGCGATTCGCGGCGGCGAAGGGCCAGGCTGTGGGGAGTCAGATTTCCATGATGAAAAAGCACCTGGGCATCTAGCAGCAGGCGCTCGAGGTGGAACCGGCGACGGCTTTGCCGGGTGCGGGCCCAGTCCCAAAGCAGCCCGCGCAAGGGGGCCAGGAAGAGCGAGGTTAGTAAAATCGCACTGATGGATAGCACCACCAGCGGGCCGGTGGGCAGGTTTTCGCGGCTGGCTGAGACCAGTGCGCCGCTTACACCTGCCAAGGCCCCAAACAGTGCCGAGAGTCCAATCAGGGTTCCCAGCCGGTCGGTCCACTGGCGGGCGGCGGCCGCAGGAGCAATCAGCATGGCGGCCATCAGCACCACCCCTACCGTCTGGAGCCCCACCATCACCGCCAGTACGGTGAGCGAGGTTAGCAGGGTACCCAGGCTGCGTACCGGCAGGCCCAGGCTGACGGCGTACCCAGGGTCGAAAGAAAGCAACTTGAACTCTTTGTAGAGCAGCGCCACCATTGAAAGCGCGACGCCGCCCAGCACCACAAAGTTCTGCACGTCCGATGCCACGATGGTAGCGGCCTGGCCGAAAATGAACTGGTCCAGCCCGGCCTGGTTGGCGTTGTCGCGGTGTTGAATAAAGGTCAGAAGGGCGATGCCAAAGCCAAAAAAGCTGCTGAGCATGACCCCTAAGGCCGAGTCTTCGGGCAGCCGGGTGTGGCGCAGAACCGCCAGCACTAACAACGAAGCCAGCCAGCCAGCCAGGCCCCCGCCCACCAGAAGCATGAGGGGTACTTTGGTTCCAGTCAGTAGGAAGGCCAGGCAGATGCCCGGCAAGGCTGCATGGGCCAGCACATCGCCCAGCAAGCTTTGGCGGCGCAGCATGGCAAAAGCCCCCAACACCCCGCCGATTACGCCCAGCAGGGCCGATCCCAGGGCTACATTGCGCACGGTGTAGTCGGTAAAGATTAGCAGCACGTCGTACATACGGTGTGAGAGGAGAACCGAATCGGGCCGGTGATGCTCGTAAAGGCTAAGGGTTCCAAGCTATGCTGCGCCCTGGTGCGAAGCACGGATAGCTTTTGGAGGTCGCTG
>DAIUDO010000069.1:8439-11122 GCA_036845585.1 Meiothermus sp.
GGTGAAGTGGAGGGTCGTATGTACACCTCGAGCGCACGACAATTCTGTGGCATCTGGCTCACGACGGTTTGCCCACCTCTTCCCATCGCATGCGCTCACCATAGGTCTGTCGGAGGTTTTCGGGTGTAAAGGTTTGATGTATGGGTCCGCTGGCGATTACCTGGACATTGAGCAGGGTCAGATGGTCGAAGTAGTCGCGCACGGTCTGAAGGTCGTGGTGTACCACCACCGCTGTTTTCCCCTGTCCCTTGAGTTCGTGCAGTACCTTCAGGATGGCCTCTTCCGTAACGGCATCGACCCCGGCGAAGGGCTCGTCCATGAAGTAGAGGTCGGCATCCTGGACCAGCGCACGGGCCAAAAACACCCGTTGCTGCTGTCCACCAGAGAGCTGGGAGATGTGCCGGTGGGCAAGCTCACGCAGCGAGACCTGTTCCAAGCAGTGCAAGGCAGTCTCTCGCTCGAGCCGGCCGGGCCGCCTGAACCAGCCCAGCCTGCCATAAAGCCCCATCATCACAACATCCAGCACGCTGGTCGGGAAGTCCCAGTCCACCGAGCTACGCTGGGGCACATAGCCGACCCGCGCACGGGCTTCGCCTAGGGTTCGCCCGAAAAAGCGAACCTGGCCGGAGGCGCTGGGCACCAGCCCCAGCACGGCCTTGAGCAGGGTGGACTTGCCAGCGCCGTTGGGGCCCACAATCGCGCAGAGCTGCCCGGCAGGTATGACCAGGTCCACATCCCACAAAACCGGCTGCTCGCGGTAAGCCACCGTCAGGTCGCGTACCTCCAAGGGTGGAGCAGCGCCGGTCTGCCTCGCTGCGGTAGCCTGGGTCTGGGTCACGGCAGGCCTCCCAGCAGGCCATTCACGATGGTGCGGGTGTTGTGTTCCATCATGCCCACATAGGTGCCTTCGGGGGTGCCGGGGCTGCCGGCCGAGTCGGAGAATAGCTGCCCCCCCACCGCCACATTCCCGCCCCTGGCCCGCACCGCTGCCACAACCGCGTCGATGGCCCGCCGCGGCACGCTAGACTCCACAAAGATGGCCCGAATTCTGCGCTGAACAATGAAATCGGCCAGCTGTTGTATGTCGCGGGTTCCCGCCTCGCTCAGCGTCGAGACCCCCTGCAGCCCGCGCACCTCGAGGCCGTAGCGTCGCCCAAAGTAGGCGAAAGCGTCGTGGGCGGTGATCAGCACCCGCTGCCGAGGGGGTACCTGGGCCACCTGCCGCTGAATAAAGGCATCGAGCTGATTGAGGCGCCGGGTATAAGCCTCGGCATTGGCCCGGTAGCTACTAGCCCCAGCGGGGTCTACCTTGCTCAGCGCATCGCGCACCCGGGCCACGGTCAGCTTCCACAGCGAGACGTCGAACCAGATGTGTGGGTCGTAGGTATACTGGCCCTCGAAACCCCCTGCTGGCTGGATCAGCCGCTCGCGGGGAATGGCATCCGAGATGGCGATGGCCCTTGGCAGGCGCTCCAGCAACTCCATCATCTTGCCCTCGAGGTAGAGCCCCGAGTAGAAGATCAGATGGGCTTGCTGCAACTTGCGCACGTCCCCGGCCGAAGCCTTGTAGAGGTGGGGATCCACCCCGGCCCCCATCAGGCCCTCCACTTGGACCCGCTGGCCGCCCACCTGCTGTACCAGGTCGGTGACGAAATTGACCGTGGTGACCACCCGAACAGGAGTTGAGCGCACGGTGGGTAGCAGGGCCACCTTGTCGGTTTGCTGAGCGATGGCCTGGGGGAGAAGCCCCAGCAGCAGTAGCAGTAAGGTGCGCCTGTAATGGCCCCCAACTCCGATGCGGCGGTAAGGAAGCGGCTCTCTTGGCGGTGGTTGAATTTGGTTAGTGGAGGGATTCTCTCCAAGAATCGCCCTAAGCATGACCTTCCTCCTTTGGCGCAATCCAGAGCACCTGGGCCAGGCTGATGGGCAGCAAGTAGCGCTGCGGCCCAACCTGGATGCGGCAGCCCTCGGTGCCGTGCTCGAGCAGCTCTACTACAGCGCCGGGTTTCAGGCCCAGGTGGGCCAGCAGGTTGAGCGCGTCCTGATCCTGGGTCGCTACACGAGCTACCACGCCCAGTGCGCCGCTTTGAAGCGTAGCCAGACGGCGGTTGAGGGGAGTCTGGGGAAGCTCGAGGGTCGCGCTGGGTATGGCGTCGCCGTGCGGGTCGTGGGAAGGGTGACCCAGCCACTCGGCGATGCGCTCTTCAAAGGCCTCGGAGATGTGGTGCTCGAGCTTTTCTGCCTCGGCGTGGACCTCTTCCCAGCCATAGCCCAAGGCCTGGTGTAGGTAGGCTTCGATAAGCCGGTGGTGGCGCAGCACCTCGAGCGCCACCTTGTAGCCTGCCTCGGTCAGCCGTACCCCCCGGTAGGCCTCGTAGTCTACCAACCCCAGCTCGGCAAGCTTTTTCAGCATCCCGGTAACCGAAGCCGGTCTGACCTGCATTCGGTCAGCCAGGTCTTGGGTCGATACCGCCAGGGTGTCTTCAAGCCTGCCCATGCCTTCGCCCCCACTGCCCAGCAAAAGCACCTGCTTCAGATAGTCCTCTTGGGCTTCGGAAAGGGGCGTTCGGATGGAAAGATTGTTCATAAGGGTCATTTTGGGCTCTAAGTTTAGGTAAGCCGTAAAAAAAAGTATTTCAAGTTTAGGTTAGCCTAAAAACTTTGTCAAGGGTGGGTAGTGGGC
>DAIUDO010000070.1:0-11023 GCA_036845585.1 Meiothermus sp.
ATTGAAACCCCACAACCCTCCTCTCGTAGCCGCGCTGGGTTTGCCGGCCTCACTTTGTGGAATGCGCCATTTTACAAGTCTGCCCGCTAATCCGACGCCAGATGGTAGGCCCGTTTACGGTTGAACTTCCCTTCTCATAACCTTCGGCTGATCTAGCCTGGTTCGCTCAGTGGCCTTGCTGGGGCCTGCTGCGGCGTTTGGTTCACCAGGGCGGCATTTTGGGTAGTTTACATATTTTGTAATCTATATCAGCGCAAACGCTCGCGTGTTTCAAATAAACTATGGCGGGTAACTTGGTACAGCAGGTTGACTGCTGACCCCAGGAGGCAAAACATGAGCTACGCAAATCCCAGCGTTCTGGTATCTACCGACTGGGTACTGGAGCACCACCAGAACCCCAGCATCAAGATCCTCGAGGTCAACGAAGACATCCTGCTCTACGACACCGGCCACATCCCCGGTGCACAGAAGATCGACTGGCAGGCCGACCTATGGGACCCGGTGATCCGCGAGTTCATCCAGCCCGAGGAGCTGGCCGCCCTGTTCGAGCGCCTGGGCATCTCCAACGACACCACCATTGTGCTGTACGGCGACAAGAACAACTGGTGGGCGGCCTATGCGTTCTGGTTCTTCAGCTACAACGGCCACCAGAACCTCAAGCTGATGAACGGCGGGCGCATCAAGTGGGTGCAGGAGAACAAACCCCTCACCACCGAGGTGCCCACCTACCCCAGAGGCCACTACACCACCGGACGGCGCGACCCCAGCCTGCGGGCCTTCCGTGACGAGGTACTGGCCCATCTGGAAAAGGTCAAGGCCGGCCAGGGGGCTTTGGTGGATGTGCGCAGCCCGGCGGAGTTCGTGGGGGAGAAGACCCATATGCCTGAGTACCCCCAGGAAGGGGTGCTGCGGGGAGGGCATATTCCTGGGGCCAAGAACATCCCCTGGGCCACCACGGTAAACCCCGACGGCACCTTCAAAAGCGCCGAGGAGCTGCGGTCTATCTACGAACCCAAGGGTATAACGCCCGATAAAGAAGTCATCGCCTACTGCCGCATCGCCGAACGCAGCAGCCATAGCTGGTTTGTACTCAAACACCTGCTGGGCTTCCCCAAGGTAAAGAACTACGACGGAAGCTGGACCGAGTGGGGCAATGCCGTGGGTGTGCCCATCGAGAAAGGGCCCGAGCGCTAGCGCGGGCCTGGTGTGAGTGGGGCCACCCCCGCCTTTTTAGTTAGACTTGATGTATGTCCGAAGCCGGGCTCGAGCCAGATCTAAACACCCTCGAACAGCGTGCCCTCGAGGAACTGTTGCGCTTTCCCCTCACCGACGCCCTTTTTGGCCGTCGCAGCCGCCGCTTTGCGCTGGGCGGAGAGCTGCCGGACGGGCCGCTGGCCTACCGCTCGCGCTACGAGCCCTACCCACTCTCCGAGCTCGAGCGCCTGCTCATCCTGACCACGGTAGGCGGCCTGACCGGCTGGCACAACCTGATCAGCCACCACCAGAACCTGGCCCCCTACCTGCCCAGCTACTCGGGCATGGCGGCGGGGCGGACCTTCCCCAGTGCAGCGGGCTTCCACACCAGCCAGATTTTCTTCACCGACGACAGCGGCACCTATACCTTCCAAACCCGCGATGCCAGCCCCCCCGTTCCCCGCGATGCAAACGGCAAGGTGGACGTGGTGGCCTTGTTGCTGGCTCACAAGCAGTACATCCACCAGCTATCCGACCGGCGGCTCTACATCCCCCCGCGCGAACCCTTTATGGCCGGGCACAACGCCTGGAACGCCAACAAACCCGGCTCCCTGCTGGTCTGGCCCATTGCCGACGTGGCCCAGCATCAGTTGCTTAAGCTGTTTTTTATCGCCCAGAACGGCTTTGTACTCTACGACGACGTGCACAACCGGACCATTCCAGGCCTGGAGAAGTTTAGGCAACACGTGGCGATAGACAAGCCCTACCCGCTCACCGCCTTCGATCAGGCCACCCTTGCCGAGGTCTCGGCAGAGATCGGCGCCGCGGTTTTCGCGGGCCACTTGATGCAGCAGGCCATGGGCCTGGGGGGCTGGATGCTCAACGGCCTGGACCGGGTGCGCGTACTGGGGGCTTCAGGCGACCCCGAGGTGCCGGGGCTGGGCTTCCGCTACGATTTCAAGCCGGGCTGGTCACGGCCCAACCCCACCGGGCTGGAAGGCATTTTTGAAGGCTTCTGTCCACCACACTACCCCAATATGCGTTCGACCGTGGAGGCCTTGGTGAATCGCAAATACAAGGCCGGCGGCCCTTTTAACCCCGAGACCCCCGGCCCGTGGAAAGACAGCCGCGCTGTACGGGGCCAGGCTTTCCCCCATGAAGAGTGGCTGGTGGAGGTGGTGGCGCTCCAGGCCCAGTACATCTTCGACACCTTCGGAAAGTTTCCCGCCACAGTGCCCACCATCTATACCCTGATGTTTCTCCAGACCCACCACCTTGACCTCGAGTACTACGACCGGTTTTTCGAGCCGGGGGCCTACCTGCAAACCCACCGCGAACATCTGGAAAAGTGGCACGGCCTACGGCTGGAGAACCTGTCCAGACGGTAAGTTTTGATGTTAGCGGGTCTCGCGCAACCTCCTGAGACCCCCCTCGAGGTTGTAGACCTGTTCGTAACCGGCAGCCTCGAGGTAGAGGCCGGCCAGCTCGCTCATCACCCCGCGCTCACAAATCAGCAAAATCGGGCGGTCTTTGGGCAGGTTATGGTTGCCGTGCTGGATATCGGTCAAAGGTACGTGCAGAGCTTCGGCAAAGTCGTCCCGGTTGTACTGTTCGGGGGGACGCACGTCCACCACCACTGGGCTTTCTTGCATAAAGTTCTTGAGCAAATCGGGCTTGAGGGTTCGCATATTCAAAAGATAAGACATAAAGCTGGGGCGATTGCCCCAGCATGTCGTCGGGTACAGTATCAATCCCCTACTTCCAGCAAAGCCTCGGCCTGGAAAAGGTTGATGCCGCTTTGCACCAAGGCCAGGTACTTCTCCATGCTGCTGACCTCTTCGACCTGCTCCTCTAAGAACCATTGCAGGAACTGGAAGCCGACATAATCCTCTTCTGCAAGGGCAATTCTGGCCATGCTTTGGAACTGCGCGGTCACGTTGCGTTCCCACTCGAGGGCCTTGGAGACCGCATCTGCCGCGCCCTTAAAGGCTGTGGAGGAAGCCGGGATGGCCGGAAAGTGCACCTCCTCGCCCACATCCACCAAAAAACGCACGATCTTTAGGGCATGCTCTTTTTCCTCGGTAGCCTGTTGGTAGAACAGCGCGGCCCACTTATCCAGGTTCTGCTGCGCAAAAAACGTACCGATGGCCAGGTACTGCTGGTGGGCCCCCAGTTCGTGCCCCACCTGTTCCTTAAGTTTCTGGGCCAGCTTGCCTGAGATGAGGGTGGCCTGAGCTTTTGGCATCTCTAACCTCCAATACAACCCTACCCCCGCGTCACGGGATCCCACCATGATGGGGGTTGCATTTGAAAAGGCTTGTTTATGCGCATCTACTGCAAATCTATGCAAAACTCGGTAGCCAGCCCTGCCCATAAATGATATGCTTGGGACTTGGTATGCCTGCCCGCACCGACCTCAAAAAAATCCTGATCATCGGCTCCGGCCCCATCACCATCGGCCAGGCTGCGGAGTTCGACTACTCCGGCACCCAGGCCGTCAAAGCCCTGCGCAGCGTGGGCTACCAGGTGGTGCTGGTCAATTCCAATCCTGCCACTATCATGACCGACCCCGAGCTCTCGGAGGGGACGTATCTAGAGCCCCTCACGGTGGAGTTCTTGGAAAAAATCATCGCCCAGGAGCGGCCCGATGCCCTGCTGCCCACCCTGGGGGGCCAGACCGCGCTGAACCTGGCCATGGCCCTTTTTGAGCAGGGCATCCTGGAGAAGTACGGCGTGGAGCTGATTGGGGCCAAGGCCGAGGCCATCAAAAAAGGCGAGGATCGGGAGGCTTTCCAGCAGGCTATGCTCAAAATCGGGTTGGACGTGCCGCGGGGCAAAATGGTGCATAGCCTCGAGGAGGGTCTGGCTTTTGCCCGCGAAGTGACCGGATATCCGGTGGTGGTGCGGCCCAGCTTTACCCTGGGCGGTACCGGCGGTGGTATCGCCGAAAACGAGACCGAGTTCATCGAGGTGTTGAACCGCGGCTTGTCCCTCTCCCCTACCCACTCCGCGCTGGTGGAGGAGTCCATCGTCGGATGGAAGGAGTACGAGCTCGAGGTCATGCGCGACAAAAACGATACCGTGGTGATCATCACCTCCATCGAGAATGTAGACCCCATGGGGGTGCACACCGGCGACTCCATCACGGTAGCCCCAGCCCAGACCCTCTCCGACGTGGAGTACCAGAAAATGCGCGATGCCGCCATCGCCATCATCCGCGAGATCGGGGTGGAGACCGGTGGATCCAACATCCAGTTCGCGGTGGACCCCCGGACTGGGCGGATGATCGTGATCGAGATGAACCCACGGGTCTCGCGCTCGAGCGCCCTGGCCTCCAAGGCCACCGGCTTCCCCATCGCCAAGATTGCCGCTTTGCTGGCGGTGGGCTACACCCTGGACGAGATCCCCAACGACATCACCCAGAAGACCCCGGCCAGCTTCGAGCCTACCATCGACTACGTGGTGACCAAGATTCCCCGCTTTGCCTTCGAGAAGTTCAACACCCTGCCCAATGTGAACCCAGAGGGCTTTTCCGACCGGCTGGGCACCCAGATGAAAAGTGTGGGCGAGGTCATGGCCATCGGCCGCACCTTCAAGGAGTCCTTCGGTAAAGGCCTGCGCAGCCTCGAGGCCGATGTGCGTGCGGAGTTCTCCAGTTATACCACCGCCGAGCTCCATGAGCGGCTATACCCCAGCCCCACGCGAATTTATGCGGTACTGGAACTGCTGCGGCGGGGCGAGCAGGTAGACAACCTCTACGACCGGACCAAAATCGAGCCCTGGTTCCTGACCCAGCTCAAAGAGGTGGTTGAGGCCGAACACGACCTCGAGACCGAAAGCCAGCTCCTGGAAGATGTTGAAGACTGGCGCTACGTGAAAAGCCTGGGCCTCTCCGATGCCCAGGTGGGCGAGCTGGTGGGGGTTTCTGAGGCCGTAGCCAGGAAGCAGCGCCTGGCGGCAGGCTCCAAGCCCGTCTACAAGACCGTGGATACCTGCGCCGCCGAGTTTGAGGCCTACACCCCTTACCACTATAGCGCCTACGAGCTCGAAGACGAGGTGCGCCCCACCGGCAAGCCCAAGGTGGTCATCCTGGGCAGCGGCCCCATCCGCATCGGGCAGGGGGTGGAGTTCGACTACGCTACGGTACACGCAGTCTGGGCGCTGCGCGAGGCCGGGTTCGAGACCATCATGGTCAACAGCAACCCCGAGACGGTCTCTACCGATTACGACACCGCCGACCGCCTCTACTTTGAGCCGCTGACCCTGGAGGACGTGCTCAACCTGGTCGAGCATGAAAAGCCCCTGGGGGTGATCGCCACCCTGGGGGGCCAGACCCCGCTCAAGCTGGCCCGCAAGCTCGCCGATGCTGGCGTTCAACTGCTCGGAACAAGCTGGGAGGCCATTCACAGGGCCGAAGACCGCGCCGAGTTCAACCAGCTCTGCAGCGAGCTCGGCATCCCCCAGCCCAAAGGTACGGTCGCCCGTAACCCCGAAGAAGCCCTCAAACTGGCCGAAACCATTGGCTACCCCCTGATGGCCCGGCCCAGCTATGTGCTGGGAGGGCGGGCCATGCAGGTGGTACGCAACCCCGAGGAGCTGCGCTGGTACCTGAGCGGCATCTACGCTGCGCTTTCCGAGCAGCCCTCCATCCTGCTGGATCAGTACCTGGACAACGCCCTCGAGCTCGACGTGGACGCCCTATGCGATGGGGAACGGGTGGTGGTGGCCGGCATCATGGAGCACATCGAGCGAGCCGGGGTACACTCCGGAGACTCAGCCACCATCCTGCCGCCCATCTCGCTCACCCCCGAGCAGCTGACCACCGTCCGGGAGTACACCCGCAGGCTGGCCCTGGCGGTAGGGGTGAGGGGCCTGATCAACGTGCAGTATGCCATCAAGGACGGCACGGTCTACATCCTCGAGGCCAACCCCCGGGCCTCCCGCACGGTGCCTTTTGTCTCCAAGGCCATCGGGCACCCACTGGCCAAGTACGCTGCGCTGATTGCGGTGGGCCGTACCCTGGAAGACCTGGGCTTTACCCAGGACCCCACCCCCCCCTTCTACTCGGTCAAGGAGGTGCTGATTCCCTGGCTCAAGTTTCCCGGCGTGATCCCGGTGCTGGGGCCGGAGATGCGCTCCACCGGCGAGAGCATGGGCCTCGATGCCGACCCCTACCTGGCCTACTACCGGGCCGAGCTTGGGGTGGGCCAGCGGCTGCCGCTGGAAGGTCGGGTGCGCTTCATCGGGGCCGAGGCCCTAAAGTCCGAGTGGGCACAGGCCGGATTCCAGGTCTCCGACACCGACTACGACCTGCTCATCGCCCTCACCCCCGACCCCGAGCTGCGCCGAGCCGTGGAGGCCGGTAAGCCCTTCATCACCACGCCGGAAGGCGCGAAGTGGAGCCTGGAAGCCATTCAACGTGCTCGGCAGTCCTCTTTTCTGGCCAGGTCTCTGCAAAGCTGGCACACTACCTGAAGGGACGATGGCCCGCTCGAGCGCTGGGAAATCTGGTTTTATTCACAGCTGGTGTTGCGCTGGGAAACCCTGCTGTGGATTGGTCTGGGGTACCGCAGAAATATACCACTACCGCCGCAAACGCTCCTGGCTTTCCAGGGCCGTCCTGGTACTCTTGCCGCTTGGCTTGAGCTTTAGCCTGTCGAGTCCACCCCTCAGGCTCTGCGGCGGGTGGGCCTTTAGCTTGGGCGGGGCAAGAAATAGCCGGAGTGGGGTTCCACTCCGGCCTATTCGACAGCTTTTTACTCCTTGCTATCCTCAACAGCTTCGGCTGCCTGCTTGGCCTCAGCGGCTTCCCGAGCAGCTGCACGGGCCTCTACGTCCTCATTGAGGCGCTTGCGGTCGCCCTTGATGCGGGCGGCTTTGCCGCGCAGCTCGCGCAGGTAGTAGAGCTTGGCCCGGCGCACCTTACCGCGGCTAATCACCTGCACGCTTTCAATCAGCGGCGAATTGAAGGGGAAGACCCGCTCGACACCTTCGTTGAAGGAAATTTTGCGCACCGTGAAGGCGCTGTTGAAGCCGTTGCGCTTGATTTTCAACACAACGCCCTCGTAGGCCTGCACGCGGGTGCGGTTGCCTTCCACTACCTTGTAGTTGACCCGGATGGTATCACCCGGCTTGAACTGGGGGATGTCGGTACGGGTGTACTTCTGCTCGACTACCTTTAGCAAAGCGCCTCGGTTCATGCTCTGACTCCTTGTTCCAGCGGAACCTACATATGCGCTGGCTACCAGCGGGTTCATGGATTCTCGCCCTCAAACGTATCCGCCCAGCAGATACTCGGGACAGGTCAGCAAGTTGTGATTGTAACAGCCAAAGCCCAGGTTGTCAAAGATAACCACTACCAGAATTTGCCTTTTCCAGCCATCCCAAATGAGTTCAAGCTGGATCCCTGCTTCATTGCAGAGCCAACCATCACTTGCCTGACGCTAAATGGAGCATCCGTTCTGCGTCCTAAGTATTTCCACCTCAGAAATCTACGTTGCGATCCAGAGCTGGGTCATAAGATGCGCCACTGCAAGTCTCAAATGCAGATTCTGCCCAACCGAATACGCACCATTCTATCGCGGGCGAACTTAACCAAGAGCAGACTGCTTCTATTTTTCCTCGAGCCAAGCTATATCCTTAGCCGTCAACTCGGCTTTTTCCAACAGGTCGGGTCGACGCTCCTTGGTACGCAAAAGGGCCTGCCTACGCCGCCACTCAGCGATTTTAGCGTGGTGGCCCGAGGTCAGAATTTGGGGCACCGCAAGCCCACGAAACTCCGACGGTCGGGTGTAGTGGGGGAAGTCCAGCAGGCCACTGGAGAAAGAGTCCTGGCGGTGGCTCTCGGCTTCTTTGATGACCCCTGGGATGAGCCGGGCGGTGGCTTCCAAAATCACCAGGGCCCCCAGCTCCCCTCCCATCAGCACATAATCGCCAATCGAGACCTCGCGGGTCACGAAGTATTCGATGCGGGCATCAATGCCCTCGTAACGGCCACAGAGCAACACCAGATGCGACTTTGTTGCCAGCTCCTCCACCAGATGCTGGTTGAGGGGCTGCCCAGCCGGGGTAAGCAGAATCACCTCATCGGCAGGACCGGCGGCCTCGAGGGCCCGCACCGCCACGTCCACCCGCATCACCATACCGGCCCCCCCACCGTAGGGGGTGTCGTCCACGGTGTGGTGCTTGTTCTCGGCGTAGGCCCGAATGTCGCGGATATCCACCTCCACCAGGCCTTTCCCGATGGCCTTCTCGAGGATGGACTCCTGGGTCCAGGGCCGGATCAGGTCAGGAAACAGGGTCAGGATGGTGTACTTCATGGGGCCAAGCTCCAGTCGGTGGGTTTTCGGTGGCGATTCAGTTTTGGAAGGAGTTCCGGGGCCCTGGGTGTGTACCGGCTGGCGACCCAAGCCTAGTCGAACAGGCCGGGAATCGCGTCGATGTGGATGCCGTCGGCTTCGACCCTCACGTAGGGCGCTTGTAGGGGCACCATATAGGTCTTGCTCTGGGCTCGCAGGGACGAGCCGCTGGCCTTGATGATGAGCAAATCCTGCACGCCATCCTCCACATCGACCACCTCACCAAAGGGCCGGCCATCCACCCAGACCGGCTGGCCCATGAGTTCGAAATAATAGTAGGCCCCTTCCTCGAGCTCGGGCAGATCGTCACGGTCGGCATAAACCCGCAGACCGGCCAGCCGCTCGGCCTCGTTGCGATTCGGTACGCTGGACAAATACAGCACAATTTCGTTGTTGAGTTCTTCTACCTCTTCGATAACCCGGTAGCCCAGGCCCTCGAGGTAGACCTTTTCAAGTTCAAAGATGACCGGTTCACCCCGAAACTTGAGGCCCCCCACCAGGCCATAGGGCTTGCCCACCCTTCCAATTTCAACGCGCCGCATAACCAGAAAGCTCAGCGCACCTCCACCGAAACCCGCCCCCTGGCAAACGAACGAACCACCGTGCGTATGCTCTCGATGACGCGACCTTGCCGCCCGATGATGCGCCCCTTGTCCCCGGGATGAGTCTCGATATAGTACACCAGGCCCTCGCGGCCCCGACGCTCATCCACTCGAATGGAGTCCGGGTGATCCACCACGGCTTTGGCAAGGTATTCGACAAGGTCTTTCATGGGGATAGCTTACAGTCTAAAAGCACGAAGCCGAAAGCTCGAGGGCTTTCGGCTTCAGGCTCTCGGCGCTGGTCAGGCACTGGCCTGCTTGATGAGCTTCTTGACCGTATCGGTAGGTTGCGCGCCTACCGACAACCAGTACTGCACGCGCTCCTGGTCGAGTTTGAGCCAGTCTTTGGTGGTTTTGCGGGGGTCATAATAACCCACCCGCTCGATGTAGCCACCGTCGCGTTTGGTACGGCTGTCTACCACCACGATGCGGTAGTGTGGGTTGCCTTTGGAGCCGAAACGAGCGAGACGAATCTTGGTCATGGTTTTCTCCTTTTGTTCCTTTTAGCCTTGCATGCCGAAGCTTCTGCGGTCGGGTGCTAAAGCTTCGACCGTAGACCTACCTTCTGAACAACCCCCGCCCCCTGGACTGCTGCTTGTGTAGGGTCTTCATCATCTGCTTGGTGTCCTCGAAGGTCTTGATCAGCCGGTTGACCTCCTGAACCGAGGTTCCCGAACCCGCAGCGATGCGCTTACGGCGCGAGGCATTGAGTACCCTGGGGTCGCGGCGCTCCTTGGGGGTCATGGAGAGCACGATGGCCTCCATGCGGTCAACCTGTTTCTCATCCACCGAAAAACCGGCCGGCAGCATCCGCGACATACCTGGAATCATGCCGAGAATCTCGGTGAAGCTACCCATCTTGCGCATCTGGCGCAACTGGACGATGAGGTCCTCGAGGGTAATCTCCTTGAGATCTTTCTGAGGGGCCTCGAGCTCGGCCTGCTTGGCCTTCTCCAGAAGGGTCTGGAGGTCGCCCATGCCCAGGATGCGCTGGGCCAGGCGGTCGGGGTAGAAAGGCTCCAAACCCTCGATCTTCTCCGAGACCCCGGCAAAGTAGATGGGCTTGCCGGTCACGTGGCGGGCTGACAGCGCAGCCCCACCCCGAGCATCGCCATCCAGCTTGGTCAGAATCAGGCCCGAAACCCCAATGCGCTCATCAAAGGCTTTGGAGACGTTGAGAGCCTCCTGGCCGGTCATGCTGTCCACTACCAGCAGGGTTTCGGATGGTCCCAGCACCTCTTTGAGCCGGGCCAGCTCGTCCATAAGCGTCTGGTCGATCTGCAGACGGCCCGCGGTGTCCACAATTACCAGGTCGCGGTAGTCGAAGGTCAGGTGCTGCTGCAGGCGGGTGCGGGTGGTCTCGGGCCGCTCGTTATCGGCCACTTCCAGCACCGGCACCCCTATCTTTTCGCCCAGGATGCGCAGTTGCTCGCGGGCCGCGGGCCGCTGGGTATCGGCGGCAACCAGCAGGGGCCGGCGGCCTTTGGACTTGTAGAAGTAGGCCAGCTTGCCCGTGGTGGTGGTCTTACCCGAACCCTGCAAGCCCACCATAAACCACAGGTTGCCCTCGTTTTTGAGTACAGGCTGGCGGGCCTCGCCGCCTAGCATCCGTACCAGCTCCTCGTAAACCACCGTTAGAATTTGCTCCGCCGGGGTCAGGCTCTCCAGCACGGCCTGCCCCAGGGCCTTGTCCTGCACGGCGCCCACAAAGCTCTTGACCACCTCGAAGTTCACATCGGCCTCAAGCAAGGAAACGCGGATTTCGCGCAGCGTGGCCTTGAGGTCGGCCTCGCTGATACGACCCCGTCCGCGCAGCTTGTCGACCGCAGCGCGGATACGTTGGGAAAGGGTTTCAAACATAGTCGGAGC
>DAIUDO010000071.1:0-4501 GCA_036845585.1 Meiothermus sp.
CGTCGCGAACTTTTCGGTCAACCCAGGTTTGCCATTTGGTAAAAGTTTTTTATGTGCTGTAAAAAACAGACCTCCTTACGTTTTGACGGTCCAAAATCTGCTGTAATGTAAGGTCGGAAACAAAGCGGCCGAGCGCCCCAGACCAGGACCGTGGCCCACACTGGTCGTCGGAGCCTACAAAAGGAGTGTCTATGGTAGAAGACCGTGAACTAATCGCTGCTCGAGCCGGGCTCTCCGCCAAGGAGCAGATACAGCTCGAGGACCTGGAGAACCAGGAGTGGCGGGAGAGTCTAGAGTACGTGTTGCGCAGCGCTGGGCGCGACCGGGTTGCCCAGCTCATGGAGATGCTGGAGAACTACGCCTACCACCAGGGTGTGGTCATCCACGACAAGGTCGACACCCCCTACGTCAACACCATCTCCCTCGAGCACCAGCCGCCCTACCCGGGCGACCCCCTGCTCGAGGAGCGCATCGCCAACATTTTGCGCTGGAACACCATTGCCATCGTGCAGCAGGCCAACAAAAAGGCTGATGGCATCGGGGGGCATATCTCCACCTACGCCAGCATCGCCGAGCTGATGGAGATGGGCTTTAACCACTTTTTCCGCGGGCAGGACTCCCCCGACCGCGACCTGGTCTTCTATCAGGGCCACATGTCGCCAGGAGTCTACGCCCGCAGCTTCCTGGAGGGCCGTCTAAACGAGCACGACCTGGGCAAGTTCCGTCGCGAGTTACTGGGTGGGCCTGGGCGCGGCCTTTCCAGCTACCCCCACCCCTGGTTGATGCCCGACTACTGGGAGTTCCCCACGGTGAGCATGGGCCTGGGGCCTCTGCAGGCCATCTACCAGGCCCGCTTCATGCGCTACCTAGAGGACCGCGGCCTCAAACCCAAAACCAACGCCAAGGTCTGGGCTTTTTTGGGTGACGGCGAACAGGACGAGGTCGAGACCCTGGGGGGGCTGCGGGTAGCGGCGTACGAGGAGCTCGATAACCTGGTTTTTGTGGTCAACGCCAACCTGCAGCGCCTGGATGGGCCTGTGCGGGGCAACTCCAAGGTCATCCAGGAGCTGGAGTCGGTCTACCGGGGCAACGGCTGGAACGTTATCAAGGTGATCTGGGGCAGCGCCTGGGATGAGCTGTTTGCCCGCGACACCGAGGGGGCCCTGTTGGAGCGTATGGAGCAGCTCGTAGACGGCGAGAGCCAGCGCTATGCGGCCTACGGTGGGAAAGAGTTGCGCGAGAAGTTCTTCAATACCCCGGCCCTCAAAAAGCTGATCGAGGGTATGAGCGACGAAGACCTAGACCGCCTGACCCTTTCGCGCGGTGGCCACGACAATCAGAAGATCTACGCGGCCTTCAAAGCGGCAACAGAGCACCGCGGCTCGCCCACGGTTATCATTGCCCGTACCATCAAGGGCTACCGCCTGGGGCCTACCGCCCAAGCCAAAAATGTGGCTCACCAGGTCAAAAAGCTGACCCTCGAGGACCTTCGTGAAGCCCGCGACTGCCTGGGTATTCCCATTCCCGACGAGGAACTGGAGCACACCCCCTTCTACCACCCCGGCCCCGACTCCCCTGAGGTGCGCTACATGCTGGAGCGCCGCAAGGCCCTGGGGGGCCTGATTCCTGAGCGGCGGGTGCGGGCCTACCAGCTCAACACCCCCGACTTGGCCTTTTTCGAAGAGTTTCTTACGGGTTCCGGAGGTCGGGAGATCTCCACCACCATGGCCTTCGTGCGCATGCTGACCAAGCTGGTACGCCACCCCGAGGTGGGTAAGTACATCGTGCCCATCGTGCCCGACGAGGCCCGCACCTTCGGTATGGAGGGGGTGATATCCTCGGTGGGCATCTACTCCCCCAAGGGGCAGCTTTACACCCCGGTGGACGCCGGCACGGTGACGGTCTACCGCGAGTCCGAGACCGGTCAGCTCCTGCAGGAGGGCATCAACGAGGCCGGGGCCATGTGCAGCTTTATTGCTGCCGGAACGGCCTACGCCCACTACGGTATCCCCACTATTCCCTTCTACATTTACTACTCAATGTTTGGCTTGCAGCGGGTGGGCGATCTGGTCTGGGCGGCAGGTGACCAGCGCACCAAGGGCTTTTTGCTGGGGGCCACCGCGGGCCGCACCACCCTTAACGGGGAGGGCCTGCAGCACGAGGACGGGCACTCCCATGTGCTGGCCCTGCCGGTGCCCAACATGCCGGCCTACGACCCGGCCTTTGCCTACGAGTTGGCGGTCATCTTGCAAGACGGTCTGAAACGCATGTACCAGGATGGGGAAGATATCTTCTACTACATCACCCTGATGAACGAGAACTACCCCCAGCCGCCCATGCCGGAGCCGCGCGACACAACACGAGAGGGCATCCTGAGGGGTATGTACCTGTTCAAAAAGAGTGAGCTCATGAAGCCCAAGGCCCGTGTGCAACTGTTGGGTAGTGGGACGATTCTGAACGAGGTCATCAAGGCCGCAGGGATGCTCGAGGCCTATGGGGTGGCTGCCGATGTTTGGAGCGTGACCAGCTACAAGGCCCTCTACTACGATGCCCTCGAGACCGCCCGTACCAACCGCCTCAATCCCAGCAGCAAGGCCAAACTGTGCTACGCGGCTCAGTGCCTCAACCCTACCGAAGGCCCCATCGTGGCAGCCTCGGATTACATGAAGGTGTTGCCCGACGCTATCTCGGGCTACCTCAACCGGCCCATTCACAGCCTGGGTACCGATGGCTACGGCCGCAGCGAGACCCGCGAGGCCCTGCGCGATTTCTTCGAGGTAGATGCCCGGCACGTGGCGTTCTCGGCCCTGTCGGCCCTGCGAACCGAGGGCAAAATCAACGTCAATACCCTTAGCGAGGCCATCAAAACACTGGGTATAGACCCCAGGCGAGAGCAACCGCATAAGCGCTGATGTGTGGGTCGGAGGTCTGCGGCTAGAACGCCGCGCCCAGAAGGACCCAAAGACCACTGCTGACCCCCCTTTTTTGACTCCGAAGCCTTGACACACAACGATAGGAGCAGTATGGCCGAACTCAAACTACCCGACCTAGGCGACAACGTGACCTCCGCGGTGGTGGTGGGGGTGTTGATCAAGGAAGGCGACACCGTGGCCCCAGGGCAGCCCGTGCTGGAGCTCGAGACCGACAAAGCTGTCATGGAGGCGCCCGCTTCCGAAGGGGGCACCGTTTCTAAGGTGATGGTTAAGCCCGGTGACGAGGTCAAAAGCGGACAGGTGATCGCGGTGCTGGGCAGTACCGTTGCACCAGCCCCGTCTGCCGAGGCCCCCAAGCCGGAGGCATCTGCCCCGTCTCTCGCACCCAGCGCACCCGCTCCGTCCCGCACACCCAGCACACCCCTTGCAGCAGTTCCCGCCGGGCAGCACCGGCTGATTCCGGCGGCGCCCAGCGTGCGGCGGCTGGCTCGAGAGATGGGCATCAACCTGCGGGAGATGGTGGGCAGCGGCCCGGCCTACCGGATTTCCGAAAGCGATCTGAAGCGGTTCGCAGCCGGTGAGGTGGCTACAGCCGCTGCTCCTGCGGCCCCTGCACCCACCGCAACGCCTTTACCCGACTTCGGCAAGTTTGGCCCGGTGCGCCGTGAGGCCATGTCGGGCATCCGCCGGGCCACGGTGCGAAGCATGGCCCAGGCCTGGTCAACCATCCCGATGGTCACCCAGTTCGATCGGGCCGACATCACCGAGATGGAAGCCTTGCGCAAGAGGCTAGCTCCCAGAGCCGAAAAGCGGGGGGCCAAGCTGACCATGACTGCCATCCTGCTCAAGGTTGCCGCCGCAGCCCTCAAACACTTCCCCAAGTTCAACGCCTCGATCGACACCCTCAGCAATGAGATTGTTTTCAAGGACTACATACACATTGGCGTGGCTGTAGACACCCCTGCCGGCCTGCTGGTGCCGGTGATTCGTGATGTGGACAAAAAAGGCGTGATAGCGCTCGCAGCCGAGTTGGGGGAAGTGGCGGCTAAAGCGCGGGATCGCAAACTCACCCCTGAGGAGATGCAGGGTGCTTCCTTTACCATCTCCAACCTTGGGGGCATAGGAGGCACCGGCTTCACGCCCATCGTCAACTGGCCGGAGGTGGCCATCATGGGGGTCTCGCGTAGCAGCATCGAGCCTGTCTGGAACGCCGAAAAGGGTACCTTTGAGCCGCGCAACATCATGCCTTTTTCGCTTTCCTACGACCACCGCCTGATCGACGGCGCCGAGGCTGCCCGCTTCTGCCGTTTTGTGGCCGAGATGCTGGAAGACCCCTTTTTGCTGGGGTTCGAGGGCTAGGTTATTTGCACGCCTTGCCGCGATGAGCCCTATCCAACAACCGTGCTGCACCGTGATACCTCCATCGGGGGGCGCACCCGGGGGCTCGGAATCGGGACTGTGTGCACTCGGGGCACCCAACACGGTCCGAAGTGGTCCGCGCCGAGGGGCGAGGCTACCACTCGGTGACGAACCAACCCGACCGAAGTAAACCGCGCAGCGGAGGGCGA
>DAIUDO010000071.1:4601-10877 GCA_036845585.1 Meiothermus sp.
ACCGGAACCAATCCCCGATGGGCTCGCCCTGGCGAGGTCTCACAGCGAGGGAACCGTGTACGGGCAGATGCTAGCGGCATTGCCCTAAAAGCAGGAGGCCATAATGGCGAAAATTCGGCTGGAACACATCTACAAGAAGTACGGCGGCAAGGTCACGGCAGTCAAAGACTTCAACCTCGAGACCGAGGACGGAGAGTTTGTAGTCTTTGTAGGGCCATCGGGCTGCGGCAAGACCACCACCTTGCGCATGATTGCGGGCCTCGAGGACATCACCGAGGGCAAGCTGTACATCGGTGACCGTCTGGTCAACGATGTGCCCCCCAAAGACCGTGACATCGCTATGGTCTTCCAGAACTACGCCCTATACCCCCACATGAACGTCTACGAGAACATGGCCTTTGGCCTGCGCCTTCGCCGGGTTCCCAAGGATGAGATCGACCGGCGCGTCAAGGAAGCGGCTCGCATCATCAAAATTGACCATCTGCTGCAACGCAAACCCCGCGAGCTGTCGGGGGGTCAGCGCCAGCGGGTAGCCATGGGTCGGGCCATTGTGCGCGAACCCAAGGTGTTTTTGTTCGACGAGCCTCTTTCCAACCTCGATGCCAAGCTACGGGTAGAGATGCGCGCCGAGATTTCCAAGCTCCAGCGCCGCCTAGGTGTAACCACCGTCTACGTCACCCACGACCAGGTCGAGGCCATGACCCTAGGCCAGCGCATTGTGGTCATGAAGGACGGCGAGGTTTTGCAGGTAGATACCCCACTGAACCTCTACGACTTCCCGCAAACCAGGTTTGTGGCCGGCTTTATCGGCTCACCCTCGATGAACTTCATCCGCTCGAGGGTGCAGGTCGAGGGGGGCAATGCCTACTTTGTGGGTGAGGGTTTCAAGGTCAAGGCCAACGGAACCCTGGGGGCTAGCCTGATGCCCTACAACGGCAAGGAAGTTTGGATGGGCATCCGCCCCGAACACATCGGCCTTAAGGGCTGGACCAGCATCCCCGAGGGCGAGAACGTGGTCAAGGGCAGGGTCGAGGTGGTCGAACCCCTAGGCGCCGACACCGAAGTACACGCCGAAGTCGGCGGTCACATGATGACCGCCAAGGTGGACGGCCATGCCATGGTGCTGCCCAGCGATACCATCGATCTGTTGGTCGACACCAGCAAGCTTCACGCCTTTGAAATAGACGGCCAAGAAAAGGCCATCGGCCACGCCATGGCCCAGGACAGCCGTTCGCCGGCTCGAGTTTAGCGTACCTTCTGTGAACACTCCTCAAGACGAAACCCCGGTCGTCTGACCGGGGTTTTTTTGATGGTTGGGCTAGCCAAACCGCTCCCACCAAGCGTGCAGAGGTTGCTCGGGTGGGCTGGCTCCCTCCACCGTGCAGGTGATAGCGGCGAGGTGGCAGGAGGAGGCCAGGATCACCGGGAGCTGGGTTCCATCCCAAGTAAGCAGTTCCATCCTCGAGCCAATGTCCTGCTTCCTCATGCCGTAGATCAGGGCTGCCGTGAAAGCATCCCCAGCGCCGATGGTGTCCACTACCGTTACCTTGACCCCCGGAACCCGCATCATGCGGGTGCGAAACGCGGCCATGGCTCCCGCAGCCCCCAGGGTCAGGACCGTGACCGGCGCGCCGAGTTCGACCAGATTCTCGAGCAGAATCTGGGGGTCATCAGGGGCAGTAGGGAAGAGAAGACGGGCATCATCCAGACTGGCCTTCAGCACTGAAATATAGGGCATGTAGCGCCGAAGCTGCTCCCAGTAGGCCTCGTCGGGCGGTGTGTGCAGGTTGGGATCGAAGCTGACCAGTACGTCGTACTCGCGGGCAATTTCCAGCAGGCTTTCAATGCCAGGGCTGTTGCGCGGGTCAAAGGCCGACATCGAGCCAAAGTGGAACCATTTCGCTCGTGCCATCGCGGCGCTGTCGGGACTAAACTGGGTACTGCCAAAATCCCGGTAGAAGCTGAACCGGGCGTTGCCCTGCTCGTCTACCTCGGCCAGGCTCAGGGGGGTGGCTACACCCGGAAGCTGCTGGATGAAGCGGGTTTCGATTTTCCGCTCGGCGATGCGGGCTATGGCCCAGCTGCCCAGGAAATCCTGCCCCAGCTCACTCACAAAGCGGGTAGGCGCGCCCGCACGTGCCAGAATCGAGGCCGTATTCAGGGCCGAGCCCCCCAGAATCCCGGTATAGGCCAGTGTAGAGCGCGAGTTGACATTGCGACCAATCAGATCAATCAAGACTTCGCCGGTCAGGACAATCATGATCGCCTTATACTCTAACAGACCCCTTTCGAGCCCGATGTCCCCCCAGGGCTGCTTGGCTCGGCACGGACACCGCGGTTAGCCGACTTGCTGGTCGCGCATGGCGGTGCGGCGTATGATTGGCTTTGTGAGTCGGGCTTTTGTGATTGGAATTGCCGGTGGCACCGGCAGCGGCAAAACCACCGTGACCGAGGCGGTGATCAACGCGGTCGGTAGTCAGCATGTGGCACTGCTACCCATGGACAACTACTACAAGGACAACTCGCACCTGTCCTTGGAGGAGCGCCGCGAGCTGAGCTACGACCATCCCGATGCCTTCGACCTGGAGCTGTATCTGAAGCATATTCGGCAGCTCGTCTCGGGGCGGGCGGTTTCGATTCCGGTGTACTCTTTCAAGGAATACACCCGCGCCCGCGAGACCATCGAAGTGCAGCCTGCTCCGGTGGTGGTCCTCGAGGGCATCATGCTTTTGGTGGACGAGGCTCTGCGTGCCCAGATGAACCTCAAGGTTTTTGTGGATACCGATGCCGATGTGCGCTTTATTCGGCGTTTGCAGCGTGACCTGATCGAGCGTGGGCGCACCGCCGAGAGTGTGATCAAGCAATATCTGGAACAGGTTCGCCCCATGCATCTGTCCTTTGTGGAACCCTCCAAGCGCTATGCCGACGTGATTATTCCCCACGGGGGGCATAACCATGAGGCCCTGGCGATGCTGGCCGCACGGGTACGTAGCTTGGTTTGGTCTGAAAAAGTGCTTCAAAGTAGGGGGCTTCATGAAGCTACATAACCTTTTGCGTGCGGCGGTGCTGCTTTCGGCGGTACTGAGTGTTCCGGCTCTTCTGCCACGGATGCAGGCCGAGCGTCCGGGGCCGGTGGTGCTGGTTATGGATGGCGAGGAAGTAGCCGACTTGGCCCGCCTTACCGGTAAGAGCGTGCAGCAGGTCATGCAAGAGTATCGGGCACTGGGGGTGGGCGGCATCGCCCTCTACGAGCAAACCGTGCGCAACTGGGTCGGTCGGGGGCTTCTAACCTATCACCCCTCCAACACGCTGCAACTGCTGTACCCCAACGCCCAGATCAGGCCGGGCTGGTTCTACCTGACAGGCCCGGCAGTATTGCTGGATTCGATAGCGGTGCGCTGGAACATTCCCATCGAGAAGGTCTTGA
This sequence comes from Meiothermus sp., assembly GCA_036845585.1. Taxonomy (GTDB): domain Bacteria; phylum Deinococcota; class Deinococci; order Deinococcales; family Thermaceae; genus Meiothermus. Next base: position 8,029 of record DAIUDO010000071.1, read on the forward strand.
TTGGAACCCAGACCTGGCTGGCTACGCCGGTCAATGTGGACTTTTTCCCCGCCGGATACGACCTGGCCCTGGCCCGCGAGCTAAAGGCCCAGGGCTTTTACATCGTGGCCCGCCCCTTTGACCATCCCTACCGCAAATACGATGTGGAGCTCATCCCCCCCGAGACCGATGCGGTGGTGTTTGCTGGGCTCGACGTGCTGGGCTACAAAGATAACCTGGACACGGTCGCGGCGGGCCTGCGAGGCAAGCCCATCGCTTGGATCGAGGGTACCCCCCAGCGGGGCTTTGCTGGGCTGGATAAAACCCTGCCGGTCAAGCGGCTGTTCAGCATCCGCCCGGAGTGGCAGGACAAGCTGACCCCCGCCGAGACCGCCGACAAGTTTGTGCTGGCCTCGAGGGAACGCGGCCACCAGTTGCTCTATCTGCGACCCTACAAGCAGGCCAGCGATACCGAAGCTTTCCTGACCATCCTGCGACGCGACCTCGAGCGTTCGCGCATTCCTATTGGGGTGCCCACTTCCCGCGACTTTAGCCCTTCGCCACTGCGCTACCTGGCCCTGCTGGGCATCGTGGCGGGGTTGGCTTTGCTGGCCATTGGGCTGCCACAGCCCTTTGGAATTCCAGTGACCGCACTGCTGGTGCTGCTGGCCCTGGGGGTGGCCCGCGCCGATGCAGCGCCCTTGCTGGCCGCAATGGTTTTTCCAGCGCTGGGCTTTTTTGAACGCCATCTACCCGGCCTGCGCTTGTGGCTGGCGGCGGTGCTCTATTCGTTGGCTGGGGTGATCTTCCTGGCTGCTTTGGGCAGCACCCCCCAGAGCGTCCTGGGCCTCGACCCGTTCCGCGGGGTGTCGCTCACGCTGGTGGTGCCCCCGCTGCTGGTGGCCCTTTCGTTTCTGCCTGCGGCCTACAAACCGGCCCTCAACTATCTCTACAACTACCAGTTCAAGCTGGGCGAGGTCGCGATTGCGCTGCTCGGGCTGGGGGTGGTGGGCCTGGCGGTGTTACGGCGCGGCAACGACGCAGCGCCCTCCATTGTGCCGGAGTGGGAGCTACAGCTCAGGGCCTTTTTGCAGGATGTGATGGTGCGCCCCCGGTTCAAGGAGATTTTTGCCCATGCCCTGGCGCCCATCGCCCTGCTGCTGCCCTGGCCGACCTGGCTCAGGAATGCCCTGCTGGTGCTGGTAGCGGTGGGCATGGGTTCGATTTTGAACACTTTTTCCCACTACCACACGCCTTTGAGCATCTCCTTCTTCCGAGTGTTGAACGGCATTCTGATTGGGCTGCTGGTAGGCATGATAGGGGTCTGGGTTATTCGTCGCCTGCGTGAATGGTGGCTTAGATAGAAGCATCTAATTCCTGAGCATGCAAAGATGTCTCGCAGGTAGCGATTGGGGAGGGTGTCCATGCGCGTGGGGGTCAGCGGCTATTACGGCTTTCAGAATGCCGGCGACGAGGCGATCCTCGAGGCCATCGTGCAAGAGATTAAGGCCCGTGGACACCAGGCCGTGGTATTCTCCAACAACCCCAGCGAAACCGCGCAGCGCTACGGGGTGGAAGCGGTACGGCGCACCCATCCCCTCGAGGTCTGGAAAGCCCTGGGCAGTTTAGATCTACTTTTGTCGGGCGGGGGCGGTTTGCTGCAAGACAAGACCTCTAGCCTCAGCTTGTGGTACTACCTGACCATTATTCGCCTAGCTCGGCGCCGGGGTCGGCCGGTGTATGTGTTCAACCAATCGCTGGGGCCACTGAGCCGTGTTGGGGAGCGTCGTGTGCAGCGGGCTTTGCGAGGGGTGGAGTGCTTTTTCCGCGATGAGGGCTCGCTGGAGTATGGACGCAAACTGGGGCTGGACGTGCATCTGGGGGCCGACCCGGCCTTGCTGCTGAACCCTCCGCCGGTGGAGCGCGAACCCAACATGGTGGTGCTGGTGCCCAAGTACGGCACCGACGAAGCCAATGCCAACCTGCACAAGCTGGCCGACCGGCTGCGGGTGGAGGGTTGCGATGTGGTGGTTCTGGCCCTGCAGCCGGGCTTCGATGAACCCGTCCTGGAAAAGTTCAGCAGCTTCACCCGTGAGCTGGCCTGGGATCCGCGCCGGGTGAGTTATCTGCTGGCCCAGGCCGGCTATGTGCTCTCGGTACGCCTGCACGGAGCCATCCTGGCCGCTGCAGCCGGAACCCCCTTTGTTGGCATTGCCTACGACCCCAAAGTGGCTGGTTTCTGCCGCGATGCCGGGGCGGTCTATGTAGATATGCCAGGTGATCCCGAGCTGCTAGCCTCGACGGTACTTGCCCAGCGCCAGCCCAACTGGGCTGCCGTAGAGCAGATGAAAACCCGGGCTCGAGCCAGCTTTGACCAGGTACTGTCCGCCAGCCGCCAGGGCCGGGTCAAGAGCTCTGGATAAAGCGACCTTGCATGGCCTGGGCTGTAGACGCGGTGTACCAGGCCGATGGTATGCGCGGGTTCTCGGAATCACACAACGCGTCAAGTTCCTCAGCTGTGCAATGCTCAGACCTCGCATTGCCCAGTGGGTAGGTGTTTCTGGGTGAACTGGAGCGCCTTCCAGGGACGCAATAAGGTGGGGTGAGTGCTTGTGCGACATTAGCTTTGGAAAAGAGGCTTGTCATAGCAGATTCGGCTAGTTCGCCACCGAATCATGACCAGCCAACACCAAGTCTGCACTTGGGTGACTCGTGGGTCAGATGCGCCTACCAGATCAAGGTGAGGTGTTAATCTTCCCAATCAAAAACTCCAGAGGCTTGGTTGCGCCGCACGCGCACACGACCAGCCTCGATAGCTCCGGTCAGCGCAAAACCGCTTGCAGGTTTTGCACCACCCGGCGGGTAGCGGG
>DAIUDO010000072.1:0-10845 GCA_036845585.1 Meiothermus sp.
CGTAACAAGGTAACTGTACCGGAAGGTGCGGTTGGATCACCTCCTTTCTAAGGAGCACTTAACCTCTCCCCTATGCGGGATAGGTTCACAGAAGCTCGGCTGATCTTTCTTTGTTCAAGACCAGCGCCCTTCGGGGCGCTTTTTTTGCTATGGGTTATACTCCAGGCGTGACTGGAACATCACAAAAAAATAGCTGACCGGATAGGGTTTTTTGAAGATTCACCCAGCAATGACGGTTGTCCAACCGTTTTGCGCCAGCAGGTTTACTTTTGAAAGCTTGATAAGCGATGGAATCGGACAAGTGGACTGTTCTAAGTGCGCCCACGATAGAAATGTACGGTTTGCGTTTGGAGCAATTCGTATAAGGGGCTTGCAGTGTCGCGGCTCAAGACCTAGCTCTTGATCGCAAGGTAGATTTTGGAGGTGGACATACCTAGCACCTCTTCACAGTACATGAGGCTATTTGAGCGCTGGCAGGCTTGGCTGGAGGGCAAATGATCAAGTACATCGGTTCGAAACGCGCCCTGCTACCCTGGATTGTTGGAACAATTGAGGAAATACGCCGACTGGAAAAGGTCAACACCGTGGTGGATTTATTTTCGGGAAGTTCACGTGTCGGTCATGCACTAAAAGCCAGGGGTTTCGAGGTCACAGCCAATGATATGAACACCTATGCTTTTGTGCTTGCTCAGGCCCTGGTTGAAGCCGATGCCCGCGTGTACGACCAAAACCGCGTGTCCAGGATTCTTCACGAGCTTATGCAAGTGGCGCCTGTGGCTGGCTGGTTCACCAGGGCCAACTGTGAGGATGCCCGGTATTTTCAGCCCAAAAATGGCGCCAGGATAGAGGCTATTCGCGAGCAGATCGAAAGGATTTATTCAAACGACCCCTTGCTCAAAGCAATACTCCTGACCAGCCTGATACTGGCTGCCGATAAAGTGGATTCGACCACGGGGGTGCAGATGGCTTATCTCAAAGACTGGGCTCCCCGTGCCTACAACGATTTACGCCTCGAGTACCCTCCTTTGCTCCCCGGAGCAGGCCAGGCTTTTTTAGGTGATGCGCTGGAGATGGCAGGATGGCTCGAGGCGGATGTTTTTTATCTGGACCCACCCTACAATCAACATTCTTATCTGGGGAACTACCATGTCTGGGAAACCCTGGTGCGATGGGACAATCCTCAAACTTATGGTGTTGCGCAAAAAAGAGTAGATGTTCAAGAGCGCAAAAGTCCATTTAACTCCAAGCGCGAGGCCAAGGATGCAATGATGGCCGTTCTATCTGAAATAAAAGCCAATCACGTAGTGGTCTCGTTCAACGATGAAGGTTTTTTTACTGCGGAGGAAATCGAGGCTATGCTAAAAGATTGGGGCTATGTTGCACGCCTCACACGCCAACACCAGCGCTATGTGGGCGCAAGGATTGGTATCTACAACCCTCAGGGGGAAAAAGTGGGGAAAATTTCGCGTACAGAAAACCATGAGTTCTTGTTCGTTGCGACCCACAGCTCAAAAGTACACAAGGCTTTTCTGGAGCAAGCTGGAATCCCAACGGTTTCGCAGCCCGCGCTGCTCTAGCTAACAATGCCAGAGTGGCCCATTGCCGTAAGGGTTTTGCCGACCCAAAAATGCCGTTGTTGAAGTCTTGTCAATATGTGCCTTTGTACACGACAAAAGACTCTAACCCGTGTACACTGTGCCTAAGAACCCATTGCTGGGTCATTGGGAAGTAGTTGCAGTATGCGTTATTCAATTGGTTCGCGCCGCCGTAAACCCAAGCGCGGCATTGCTGGAGGCAATGGAACTCAGGCACAGCCGCAGTCCCGCCGCCGTGTAACCTCGGCGGGGGGCGTGGTGTTGCGTGAACGCTCCGGGGGTAAGGGCCTCGAGGTGCTCCTGATTGCCATCAAGGACGGGCGGGTCTGGAGCTTACCCAAAGGCCAGGTAGAGCCGGGGGAACGCTATACGCAAACGGCAGTACGCGAGGTGCGCGAGGAGACCGGCATTGAAGCCAGGGTACTGGCCCCGCTGGGCAGCATTCGCTACCACTTCACGGTCAGGGATGATGGCATCCAGACCACTGTGACCAAGGAAGTCCACCACTTTCTGATGGGTTATGTGGGGGGGCGGCCACAACCACAAAAAGAAGAAGTGGATGGGGTAGACTGGTTTCCTGTACCCGAGGCCTTGAAACGCCTTTCGCACCAGAATGAGCGCGACGCTGTACTGAAGGCACTTGCTTGCTGGGAGATGCAAACCCCTACAGCCGCTCCTCCGCAGCATAGGTCTTAGTGGTGTTTTTGACCTTCAACTTAGTGTACGGGCATCGCCTGCCCAGTGGGGCTCTCCAGGAGTGGGGGATTCTATCCGAGGAGCACACGGGGTTGCACCTAGGTTGGATGCACAGGTGACTTTTTGATCTTGATGCGCTGGGCGCTATTCCCGATCGGTTACTTTTTCAACAAGCTGCTTAGCTTTTCTTCTTGAACACATCGGCAAAGGGAGCCGTTATGAGAAGAATCACCACCAATAAACCGATTCCAACCACTGCTCCCAGTAGCCACTCTGCGGGTGTTACGCTCGAGATCATCGTTCTACCTCCATGCTGGCCACCAGCATAACATACCCCCTATGGGTATTTGAACCCCGGTTTGCAAGACACGGTCTTTATCCCCAGGACGGCCTTTCGGCCAGCCGGAAGGGGGTCAGGTCGAATTGGCATTGTTCGTACAGGGCCAGCTCGGCCATGACCTCCCCTACTGCCGCCGAGTGCTTGAAGCCGTGCCCGGAGCAGGGCGAGGCTACCAGGATGCGCTCCGAGTCGGGGTGATGGTCGAGGATGAAGTCGCCATCGGCAGTGGAGGTATAAAGACAGGTGGCAGCTTTGAGGGAGACCGAACCCAAGCCCTTCAAACGGCCCTGCACGTAGCTAGCAAACATGGCATGGGCTTCGGCTTCGGATACCTGGCGCTCTACCCAGTCGGGGTGGGTGGAGACCAGCAACTGCTCGGTAGCGACCTTCACCCCCTGGGAAACCTGGGGAAAACCATAAAAGTGCTCGCCCTCAACACTGCCAAACATCCAGATGAATACGGGAAAGTGCTCGGGTGAGTAGGCCTGGGGGTCGTGGGCCTCGAGCCAGAACAACACCTGACGGTAGACCCTTAGCACCCGTGCCAACGGCTCGCCCAACAGTTCGCCAGCCCAGGCACCCGCACTGACCACCGCTTTAGCTGCGTGGTAGCGGGCCTGGTCGGTTTCCACCTCCACACCATCGGCTTTTGAGACAATCCTGCGTACCGTCTCACCGGTCTGGATCTGCGCACCCAGGCGGCGGGCCTGCTCGAGCTGCACCTGCACACAGCGCTCGGGATAGACCAGCCCCGCACCCGGCTCGAAGTAGCCGGTCTCGTTGCCGGTCAGGGTAAACTGCGGAAAGCGCTCTTCGATCTGGGCAGGCGTCAGCACCTCGTGGACAATCCCGAACTGCCGGGCGGCCTGAAGGGTGCGTTGCAAAAACTGCGGCTTGCCGTGGTGCAGGGCTTCACCAACCTCACCGCTCAGAATCAGGCCTCCGCAGGCCAGGAGAAGCGACTCACCGGTCTGGGCCTCGAGCTCCCGCCAAATCTGGTGGGAGCGCAAAACCAGCGGCACATAGGCCGCTCCTTCACCAATGGCCTGCCGGGTAATGCGGGTCTCGCCGTGGCTGGAACCATGCACGTGCGGCGGCACATAGCGATCAATCCCAACCACCCTGGCTCCCCGGCCACTCAGTTGGTACAGGCTGGCACTGCCCATCGCGCCCAGACCCACCACAATCACATCTGCCACTGGCATAGGCCCAGTATGCCACGCGTGGCAAAAACCCAGCGACTAAACACGCCGAGTACACCCGGCTGTTCGCCCCAGCGAACCAGAGAATGGGTGCGGGTGGGTTTATCCCGGCGGGGGAGCTACTGGCTGGGCCTGCTGCGTATGATTGCGAATCAAGCCTCGGCGGTAAAGACCTAGGCCGGGCTTTCACCGGTGGGTTGGGCCAAGTTGAGGCCATTGTATTTTTTCTGACAGACCTCCAGGCCCTCAGCGGCCCAGGTTTGGGCTGCTTCGGCGGCAGTCTGGATAACCCTATCCATCACCTCAACTAAGTCGGGATGAAAACCGCTTAGCACCCAGCCCGCGCCGTCCCGCGGGGCGGGGGGTTTACCTATACCTATGCGCAACCGATGGAACTCCCTGGTACCAAGGTGGGCTGTGATGGACTCGAGGCCGTAATTGCCAGCATTGCTTCCACCAGCCTTAAAACGCAGTCTTCCGGGCGGCAAATCCAGCTCATCGTGAATGACCAGTATCCGCTCAGGTGGAACTTTGTAGAAGCGGGCTAGCGGGGCTACGGCCTCCCCGGCAGCGTTATAAAAGGTGGTGGGCTTTATCAACAGGCCCGAAATCCACTCGCCGGCGCCAGTCTGAAAACGGGCTTCGGCCACCAGGGCATTGCCCTTGAGACGGAAATCCGGGCTCAAGCGATCCAGCACCCAAAACCCGACGTTGTGCTTGGTGCGGGCGTATTGCAAACCGGGATTCCCCTGTCCAACGATCAGGAACATAACCTACTCAACAAACCAAGGGCCGAAAGCCCGGAAATTTGTAGCCTTCGGCCTGCGATGCTCGGCGATGCCTCGCGCAGTTACATTGTGGGCCGCCTGAATGGGTGGCAAAAGGCGGCTTACACGCTGTTGTCTCGTTTGGCGATGTCGGTATTTCTGTTGAAACTGCCCTACTTCTCCTCTTCGGTCTTGCCCTTCTTGATGACTTCGACCTCGGCGGGGGCGGCGGCCTGAGCAGCCAGTTTTTCGGCATCCTCCGGCGGCACGATAGCTACGATGGTATCGCGGGCGTTCATGGCGAGCTTGACACCTTGAGGAAGGGCCAGTTCGTCGGCGTGAATGCTGTCGCCAATCCGTAGAGCGCTCACGTTAACTTCGATGAACGGGGGGATCGACTTGGGCGAAACCTTAACCTGGACATCGTTGTTGACCAGCTGCAGCACACCCCCTTCGCGCACACCCTGGGCCGTGCCCACAATCTTGACGGGAATCCACATCAGCACGGGCTCGTCGGAGAGGGCGTAAAAGTCGACATGATCGGGCCGGCGGCGCCGTTTGTCCAGGTTGATCTGGCGCACCAGGGTATCGACGGTTTTACCGTCTTCCATCTCGAGGGTGATGACGTGGTGAATGCCTGCGGCCATGAAGACCTTGTTGAACTCCTTGAGGTCTACTACAACCTTGTAGTTCTCCTGGCGGTTATACACCACGCCGGGCAGCTTGCCTGCGTCGCGCAGGGCAGTGGGGTTTTCGTTCCCACGGCTTTGGGCTTTGATGCGGTATTCCATTGCCTTCCTCCGAAACTTTACCTTTGCTGGACATTATCCAGCTTTGATGTATTTGGTTTGTGGGCACCACCGCTCTCGAGTGGGCTTCAAAACACAAGCCTTTCAAGTGTACCACAACCCCTGATTACCAGGAAAGCTCCGTAACCGATTGCGGTCCAAGGCAGTTACGCTTGACAAGTAACCAATACCACACCAGCACCATTTCCCGAACTTTGCCGAGGGGCAAGAACGAGTTCCACACACCTTTGGGGCTTTCTGCGCCGGATTCTTTGCAAAAGCCGCTCTAGTTGACCCGCTGCAGATACCGCCACCCCAGGCCAGCCAGGCTCAGTTGTGCCTGGTAGATCCGCCCCTCCACCACATCGCGCCAACGACCGGTGGGCAGAGGCAAGCGGGCAGCCTCGAGGCTATTGTTGAAGACAGCCAACAGCTCGCCTGGCCCCGGCTCACCCCGCAAAAAGGCTAGCAGCGGCCCCTCGCCTAGGTAGGTTCGCCAGACCGGGCTGCGTAGCGCGGCCACCTGATTGCGCAGGCGGCCCAGCAACTGGAAGTGGCGCAAGGTGCCCCCGTCGCACTGGTCCCACTGAATCGGGTAGCGGTATAACTCGTTGACCGGCCACTGCCCGCGCTCGCCCGTAAAACCGCACTCGTCTCCCTGGAAGAACATCGAGGCACCCGGCAGGGCGTAGAGTACAGCCATGGCCAGCCGCAGACGGGCCAGGGCCTCGGCGCTGGGCCGGTCGCGCAGGCCGCCCCCACCCAGGTCGGTCAGGGTGCGCGGGGTGTCGTGCGAGTTGATCAGGTTGAATCCCATCGCGGCTACAGCCTCGGGATAGGCGGCGTATACGCGGGCCAGTTCGCCCAATACGCGCCGCCCGTTCTGCAAGGGGCCGCCCCGCGCAAAGCCCAGCGCCCCGCCAAAAGCGGGCGGCGAGCCACCGCGCCCCACGGTGTAATTCATCAGAGAGTCGAACTGGTCGCCCTGCACATACTGGGGACGCAGATCCCAGACCTCGCCCACCAGATACACATCGGGCTTATGCGCTTTGAGCGCGGCCCGCCACTTCTGCACAAACTCGGTAGAGATTTCGTTGGCTACGTCCACCCGAATACCATCGAAGCCGAAATCGAGCCAGAACCTCGAGACCCGGATCAGATAATCCTGCACCTGGGGGTTGGCAGTGTTAAGCTTGGGTAGGCTGCCCAGGTCGGCCCAGCCCACATAGGCCCGGCCATCGCCGGGGATGAAGGGCCACTGGCGGATGAAATACCAGTTCCAGTAGCGGGAGTTGCGCCCTTTCTTGACCACATCCTGAAAGGCCCAGTGCCCCACACCGGTATGGTTGGGCACGAAGTCGAAGATGACCCGCATACCCTGCCGCTTGGCCTCGGTCAGCACCCGCCGCAAGAGGGCGTTGTCGCCGAATTTAGGCGAGACCCGCACGTAATCGTGGGTGTCGTAGCCGTGTGCCGAACCGGAGTCGAAGAGGGGGTTGAAGTAGATCAGGTTCACCCCCAGCGAGCGCAGGTGCGGCAGGCGCTGCAACACCCCGGCCAAGTCGCCGCCGTAATACTGCTGGCAGCAGTGGTAGTCACCGGGCGGGTCGGTCCAGCGCGACAAGTAGGGCGGTCGCCCCTGCCAGGTTCGGTCGAAGACGGCCTGCGAGGTTTCCAGGGCTCGGCGGTCGTTGCTAGGGTCGCCGTTCCAGAAGCGGTCGGGAAAAATTTGGTAGCCTACCCGCCCCGCCACCCAGTCCACGGCCCGGAAGACATTGGCGGGCACCTCGAAAGGGCCGAAGGTCTGCTCCAGCCCTCCTTTATCCATAACCCGAATGCGGTAAGCTCGCACCGTCGGTGGCAGCGCAGCCCGCCAGACCTCCCCATCCGGCGCAGTCAGTTGCAAAGTCATCGGGTAGGGTCTGTCGGCCAGCAGCAAAGCCGAGCGTATACTGCCCTCCGGCACCTGGAAGCGCACCGACAAGCGCCCCGCCGCCTGCGAGACGAATTGCGGCTTGTTGGGGTCGTGCTCGAGGCCCAGTCTGTCCTCCCCAGGGGGATTCTCCGCCGCCCGCCCAATCTCCCGCAACGCATTCTGGCCGCCCTGGCCGTCGTCGGTGCAGCCCTCGGCCTCGGCATCGACCTGAGGCGTGCCAAAGGTCTCGTCCTCGCACATGTTGCGGGGCCACAGACCATTGATGAAGAACTTGTACTGCACCGGGCCAGGGGGCAGCTCCACTGCCACCTGCCAGACCCCCTCCTCGGTTTTTTGCATGGGCAGCTCGGCCCAGTTGTTGAAGCTCCCACGCAGGCTGACCGAACGCACCTCGAGGCCGTAGGGGGGATCGTAGGTAAAGGTGACGGAGATTTTTTGTTGGGCCAGCGAGAAGCCCAGAAATAGCAGCACCAGCAACATCCAATGCTTTAGCCCACGCACCCTCTACCTCCAGTCCACTCCCACGAGCGTTAAGAACTTACTTCAGCCTACAACCCGGCCCCAGCAAGTAGGTAAGCTGTGCTTTAGACCGACCTCGAGGTTGGGAGGACAGGCCCGGCCTGGGGCCGCAAAACCATCCACACCACCCCCGCCAGCACCAGCCCGGCCCCCAGATACCCCAGCAGGCTGAAGCGCTCGCCCCACCACAGCCAGGCCACAAAGGCCGCCACCACCGGCTCGATGGTGGCCACCACCGAGGCCCGGGTGGCCTCGAGCCGCCGCAGCCCGGCAAAGTAAAGCGTCACCGCAAAAAAGGTGGAGGCAATGGTCAAAAAAGCTATGGCCGTCCAGGCTTCGGCGTTCTTAGGAACGAAGTCCACAAAGGGCAGCAGGCCCAGTGCGCCTACCGGCAGCGCATACAGGAAAACCGTGGGGGTGCTGTATTTGTTCAGGTAGAGCTTACCGAACAGGTAATAGGTGGCATAGGTCAGGGCCGACAAAAGCCCCCAGAACAGGGCCGCCAGGCTCACCTTCACGCCGCCCCCCTGCAGACTGACCAGTGCCACCCCCAGAAGGGTCAGGCCCACCGCGCCAATCTTGTGCGCGTCCATCGGCTCGCGCAAAAAAAGCCAGGATAACAGGGCCACGATGGCCGGCGCGGTGTAGAGCAGCACCGAGGCCAAGGCCGCCCCGCCGCTCTGGATGGCTAGCTGGTAGGCTCCGTAAAAAAGCGAGATGCCCACCAGGCCAAATCCGGCTACGGCCCACCGATCCGAGCGCTCGAGGCGTATTTTTTGTATCCAAACCGCCTGCGTACCAAACAACACCGCCCCCAGCGCTGCCCGCCAGAAGGCCACCTCGAGGGGGCTGACCCCCTGCGCGAAGGCCCACTTCGAGACCACCCCCAGCAGGCCCCACAGGCTGGCTGCGGCCAGAACGTAGAGATAACCCAGCAAGGCGCTACTCGGCTACCCGGCCCTGGCGACGAGCCATCGCACTCCAGACCATGCCCAAGCCCAGGAGCAGGCCCGAGCCAAACACCACCAGATAGGTGACCCAGAGGCGGGGGTTTACGTTGTAGAAATCGCGGCTGCGCTGGGCCGTGAGGGCCACCAGGTAGTCGCGGATGGTGATGAAATTCAGCGTAGCTAGGATAATCGCAACGATCAGAAGGATAAGTCCCAGAATCAAAGAGATACGCCCCAAAACGCTCATGCCCTAAGTGTACTGGATTTGGGGGCCTGTTTGATATTGCTATACTTGAAGGGTGATCGAGACCCCCGAATCCCAACTGCGTGACGAACTGGTGTTCGACCTGATCCGCCAGGAAGAAGAACGCCAGCGTGGCGGCTTGGAACTCATCGCCTCGGAAAACTTCACCTCGGCGGCGGTGCGCGAGGCCGTAGGCAGCGTGCTGACCAACAAGTACGCCGAGGGCTACCCCGGCAAGCGCTGGTATGGCGGCTGCGAGATTGTAGACCAGATCGAAACCCTGGCCATCGAACGGGCCAAACAGCTTTTTGGCGCGGCCTGGGCCAACGTGCAACCCCACTCGGGCAGCAGCGCCAACATCGCCGTGTACGCGGCCTTGCTCAAACCCGGCGACACCGTGCTGGGCATGGACCTCTCCCACGGAGGCCACCTGACCCACGGCTCACCCGTCAACTTCTCGGGCCTCAACTACCGGTTCTTGGGCTACAAAGTCCGCCAGGAGGACGAACGGCTGCACATGGAGGATGTGCGGGCCCTGGCGCTGGAGCACAGACCCAAGATGATCATCTGCGGGGCCAGCGCCTATAGTCGCATCCTCGATTTCAAGGCTTTCCGCGAGATTGCCGACGAGGTGGGGGCCTACCTGATGGCCGACATCGCCCATATCGCCGGGCTGGTCGCGGCGGGCCTGCACCCCTCGCCCCTGCCCTACGCGCACGTGGTCACCTCCACCACCCACAAGACCCTGCGCGGGCCGCGTTCGGGGCTGATTCTAAGCAACGACCTCGAGGTCGCGGCCCTTCTCGATCGTTCAATCTTTCCCGGCACCCAAGGCGGCCCCCTGATGCACGTCATCGCCGGTAAGGCGGTAGCCCTCGGCGAGGCCTTGCGCCCAGAGTTTAAGACCTACTCGGCCCAGATTATCAGGAACGCCCAGACCCTGGCTGCCGAGTTCCAGAAGCGTGGCTACCGGGTCGTCTCCGGTGGCACCGACAACCACCTATTTGTGCTCGACCTGCGTCCCCAGGGGCTCAACGGTACCAAAGCCACCAGGCTCCTGGACGCAGCCCACATCACCATCTCCAAGAGCACCCTGCCCTACGACACCGAAAAAATTATCCACGGTGGGGGGATCCGCATCGGTACCCCGGCCATCACCACCCGTGGTATGACCGAGGAACACATGCCCATCATTGCCGACCTAATCGACCGGGCCCTCAAAGGTGAGGATGCCGGGCTCTTGCGGGCCGAGGTCCAGGCTTTTGCTTCTCAGTTCCCGCTCCCCTGAAGCCAGCCTCACAGAGCTACTCCCTTGCAGGAGACCTCTCTACACCCGCGAAAGGCTTATTACAACAGGTCCGGTTGGCTCGGTAGCGAACTCCCCATAAAGAAGCCGGTTTCCCGGCTTTGGGTACTGCGGACACTCAAAGCGTCGTTGAATTATGTGGTGGAAGCTGCCCCAAAAGCCGTTCGGCCAATTTATCGAGTTCGATACCCACCCAACTTGGGCAGCCGAGCAACCCCCGGTAGCTTTCTCGGAAAGCCGCCAAGGTCGAAGGGCAGCGCCCAATACCTCGAGACAACAGCGAACAGGGACCGGCACCCGCAAACCTTACTGGGGCACCTTGCGCTACGGCGCACCCGGCTCGTTCAGGGTGGCCTTCTAGTGAAAGCCGTACTCAAAAGCCTGGTTCCCTTGCTCGCCGTGTACCTGGGCATTGAAGGAGATAATCACCCGGTCACGTTCGCCATCGTAGGGCATGGCCTTGTGCAGCAGCCAACTGGGGAACACCACCAGCACCCCTTCC
>DAIUDO010000073.1:0-10704 GCA_036845585.1 Meiothermus sp.
TCGGACCGGCCTCTCAATTGCGGCAGACCTCTATCCCAGGCCAGGCGGTCTGGGGGTATGCTATGTACTGTTATGGTCAAAAACGCAACCTTTCCAAGCCAGGCCTACATTGGCGGCCAGTGGCAGGCTACCCCCAGAACCTTCGCGGTCAGAAGCCCCTACAGCGGCGAGGTCGTGGCCGAGGTGGCCGACTGCGGCGAGGCCGAGGCCCGCTTGGCCGCCGATGCAGCTGTAGCAGCCTTCAAGGAGTGGAAAAAGCTCAGCGGTTTTGAGCGCGGGAAAATTCTGCGTCGCTGGAACGACCTGCTCATAGCCCACCAGGAGGAGCTAGGCCGGCTTACCGCTCTGGAGATGGGCAAGCCCATCACCGAGGCCAAAGGCGAGGTGCTCTATGCGGCCAGCTTCGTGGAGTGGTGCGCCGAGGAGGCCCCGCGGGTGAACGGCGAGCTGATCCACTCGCGCTTCCCCCACAAGCGCCAGATGGCGGTCTACGAGCCGGTGGGGCCGGTGTATGCGATCACCCCCTGGAACTTCCCCACCAGCATGATCACCCGCAAGGCTGCCCCCGCCCTGGCCGCCGGTTGCAGCATCATCGTCAAGCCCGCCGAGCAGACTCCTTTGTGCGCCCTTTACCTGGCTAAGTTGTGGGAGGAGGCTGGGGGGCCTCCCGGCACCTTGCAGGTGCTACCGGCTCAGGACCCCGTGCCGGTCTCGAAGGTTCTGATGGAGGACATGCGCATCCGCAAAATTACCTTTACCGGCTCTACTCCGGTGGGCAAGATCCTCTACCGCCAGGGGGCCGACACCCTCAAGCGGGTCTCCCTCGAGCTCGGCGGCAACGCGCCTTTCATCATCTTCGAGGATGCCGATATCGAGAAAGCCGTGCAGTTTACCTTGCTCTCCAAGTACCGCAACGCTGGCCAGACCTGCGTGACCACCAACCGCATCTACGTGCACAAGAAGCTCGAGGCCGACTACGCCAGCGCCCTGGCCGAGGCCGTCGGCCAGCTCAAGGTGGGCGATCCCCTCGACCCCAGCACCCACATCGGGCCCCTGGTTGAGCAGCGGGGCCTGGACAAAGTAGTCGCCCATGTGCAGGATGCCGTCGGCAAGGGAGCCCAGGTGGTTACCGGCGGCAAACCCCTCGGTGGGCTGTTGTACGCCCCCACCGTCATTACCGGCGTCCAGCCGGGGATGCGCATCCTGGAGGAGGAGACCTTCGGCCCGGTGGCCCCCCTGATGCCCTTTGAAGATGAAGCCCAGGCCATCGCCTGGGCCAACAACACCGATTATGGTCTGGCCGCCTATATATGGACCCGTGACCTGGGTCGGGCCTTCCGGGTCGCCGAGGCCCTGGAGTACGGCATTGTCGGCGTGAACGACCCGGTGCCCAGCGCCATGGGCTCCAATCTGCCCTTCGGTGGCTACAAGACCTCTGGCCTGGGCCGCGAGGGCGGCCACTGGGGAATGGAGGAATTCCTCGAGACCAAGCTCATCTCGTTCCAACTCCCCTAGAATAGACCCATGGAAACCGTCGGCCTGCGCGGTGCGCCCAGGGAAACCTTTGCGGCCCTTCAAGAGGCCCTCAAAGGGGTTAACCTCCCCGAGGCCATCGTCGTCTACATCACCGACTGGCAAGACCAGCGTACCCAGGCCCGCTACGCCGTGTACATTCTGGAGGGCAAGCGCCGGGTTTTGAGCCGGGATGCCTTTGGTCCCCGCTTTGGCCCGGAGGGCGAGCGGGCCCTGCACGAACTAACCCGGTGGCTCCTCGAACAGGGAGCCAGCCAGTTCAAGGAGGCGGTGCTGCCCCCCTCCGAGTATGCTGTTTTGCTCGAGGCCGAACCCAGCGCGGCCCACCTCCTCCTGCTGGCCAGCGCCAACCCCACCGACCCAGCACTCTACCTGAAGCCGACCTCCAGGAGCCGGTGACGGCACTCTTCAGACATTGAAGCCAAACATCCGCATCTGACGCTTGCCGTCCTCGGTCATGCGGGCCGGTGTCCATGGCGGGGTCCAGACAAACTCTACATTCACCGCGCTAACCCCTTCCAGGCGCATGACGGCGATTTCGGCATCGGCCTTGACGATGTCCTGGGCAGGGCAGCCAATGGAGGTCAGGGTCATGGTGATGTCGACTACCCCTCCATCTTTAACTTCGGCATCGTAAACCAGGCCCAGGTCCACCACATTGACCGGGATCTCAGGGTCCTTGACAACCTTGAGGGCTTCTAGCACCTGCTCCTTGCTGGGCAGCACGGTCTCGTTCATGGGCATTATGTTACTTAATGCCCGGCCTACACATCCTGCCTTGGGTCGCAAAAGGCTACATGAAACGCTTGCGCCGGCGGTAGCTCTTGACCTCCCTGAAGCTCTTGCGGAGGCCCGATTTGGCCACCCCCAGGTAGAACTCCTTTACGTCTGGATTGGTCTCCAGGTACTCACGGGTTCCTTCCAAAGCGATGCGCCCGGACTCCATGATGTAACCGTAATGGGCTACCGAGAGCGCCACCCGGGCGTTCTGTTCCACCACCAACACCGTGACCCCTTCCTCGGCATTGATCTGGGCCACAATGTCGAAAATCTCCCGCACCAGCAGGGGAGCCAGGCCCAGGCTGGGCTCATCCAGGAGCAGCAGACGGGGGTTGGCCAGCAGAGCCCGCCCGATGGCCAGCATCTGCTGCTCGCCCCCTGAGCAGTAGCCGGCCAGCCGGGTTCGGATAAGGGCCAACTTGGGGAAGTAGTGGTAGATGCGGCCCAGGTCTTCGCGCACCTTGGCCCCATCCCGCCGGGTAATCGAGCCCACCCGCAGGTTCTCCTCCACGGTGAGGTGCTTGAAGACCCGCCGTCCCTCGGGCACCTGCACGATGCCCTTGAGCACGATCTGCTCGGGAGGCTGGTTGGCAATGTTCTCACCGCGGTAGTGGATGCTACCCGAGACCACCCGGCCGTCCTCGGGCACCAGTAAGCCCGAGATGGCCCGCAGGGTGGTGGTCTTGCCCGCACCATTGGGACCCAGCAGGGCGGTGATCTGACCCTCGGGCACCTTGAGCGAGACCCCCCGCAGCACCTGGATGATGTCCTTGTAGACCACCTCGATGTTGTTGACTTCCAGCAGAATGTTGCCAAGGTCTTCGGGCTGCATACCACCTCGCAGAAAGCCGGAGGCCTGGTGGCCTCCGGCCCGTAGCCTTGCTCAGGGGTTCCTCACCTGGCGGAACAAAGCCGAGTTGAAGGGGTCGGTGACCGGAACAAATTTGCCCCCTCGAGCCTCCAGGACCCGCAGGCCCTCGGCCCCGGTCTGCTCGCTGCGGGTGAAGTCGATCTCGATGCCCGCTTTGGTCGAAACGGCAAAGCCCGGCTTGAAGGCGTTGGGGCCGTTCATGCCGATGAGGGCCTGGTAGACCGTATCGTTGTCGACGCGCCCACCGAACCGCTGGGCGGCCCGCCGCATAGCCTCCACCGCGATGGCTGCGGCCAGCATTCCAGCGGTGTAGTTGGTGGAGTTGAGGATATCCGCACTCCGTCCATACTTCTGGGCCAGCTGCTTTTGCAGGTTAATGCCGGGGGTGTTTTCCTCCAGGGTGTAGTAGCTGCTGGCCCAGAGGAAGCCCTCGGCGGCATCGCCAGCCAGCCGGATCAGGTCGGAACCGCCGGTGTACACCGCCCCCATCTGCTTGATCTTGCGGTTCAATCCCAGGCGCTGGGCGTCCTTGAGGATGTTGGCCACCGGGCCGGCCACGTTCTGGTGGATGATGTAGGTGGCCCCGGCGGCGTCCAGCGCTCGCAGCAGGGCGGTGTTGTCCAGGTTCCCGCCCCCCACTTCCCGCACATCCACAATGGTCTGCCCCAGGCGCTGGGCGGCCCGGCGGGCATGGTCGACCACGGCCCGGCCAAACGGGCTGGGGTTGACCACCAGGGCAATCTTGGCGTTCTTCTCGGTGCGGTTGATGTACTCCATCAGCGCCACCACCTGCTCGGAGTAGCTGCTCACCGGCAGGAACATGTACTGGTTGTTGGGGGGATCAATCAGGCCGATATGGGCTGATGCTGGCAGGGTGGGCATCTTCACCTCGTTGATGAGCGGCTTGAGCTGCAGCATGGCCCCCGTGGAGTAGCCCAGGTACATGGCCGGCTTGGCCCGGTCGAGAGCCTCCTCGAAAATGCGCTGGGTGTTGGGGTTCTGGTACTGGTCGTCACGCACCGTGCAGTTGAGGGTTACGCCCGGAATCAACCGCTGCTCGTTGGCGTACTTGCAGTAGTCCTCTACACCTGCACCGTAAGGCCCACCCACATCTGAGGTCGGTCCTGTTACCGCCCCTGACCAAAGCAGGTTGACCGTGCGCCCCTGCGCCACCGCCAGCCCCAGTAAGGCCATCATCCCTAAAACCACTGCTCGCTTCATGATTCCTCCTGTTAGCTCTTCTCCCAAATTGCAACGCGCCAAACGCGAAGTTGCTTCTACCCATACCCGGTTGCCTACCTTGCTGCTGCGCACAGGTCTTCAATACTTGAAGGGCCACGTTCGGAAGTAACTGCGCAGTAGCCGCCACCAGTTGTATAACCCTCGAGGTTCAAAAATCAGGAACAGCACGATCACCAGGCCAAACGACAGGGGCAGGAGGGCCGAGGCCACATCCACCCCAGCTGGTGTGATGCTCTGGATTAGAGTGCTCGCCTTCATCCACTCCGAGAGGCGTTCCATAGAGAGCCGCAGGAACTCGATAAAAGCCGGGCCCAGCAGGCTGCCCACCACTGTGCCCAACCCACCCACGATGGCCATCGCCAACAAGGCCACCGAACGGCCCAGGGTGAACTCCTCGACCACCACGGCCCGCTGCAGGTAGGCCAACAGCCCCCCGGCCACCCCACCGTAGAAGGCCCCCAGGGCAAAGGCCATCAGCTTAGTACGGCCCGGGTCCATCCCCATGGCATCGGCGGCCCGGTCGTTGTCGCGCACCGCGATTAGGGCGCGGCCATACTTTCCTCGCAGCAGGTTGCGCCAGGCGATGACCATCAGCACCAGCACGAACAGGATGACGTAGTACCAGAAGTAGTTGTGGGTGCGGAAGCCAACCTCGAGGCCCAAAAAATTGCGCATCTCTACCGGAATGGCCGCCCCCTGGGCCAGCGCCGGACTACGCCCCACCACCCAGACGAAGATCTCCTGAAAAGCCAGCGTGGCCAAGGCCAGGTAGAGGTGTTTGACCCGCAGACTGGGAATCCCCACAATGAAACCAATCAAAGCGGCCACCATGCCGCCCAGCGGGATGGTGAGCCAGAAGGGCAGGCTGGGTGCGCTCAAGGCCACCGTGTAGGCCCCCACCCCCATGAACGCGGCCTGTCCCACGCTGATCAGGCCCGCATAGCCGGTGGTGATGTTGAGCCCCAGCACCGCGATGGCATAGATCAGGATGAAGTTGAGCACCAGCACCTGCGAGCGCTCCAGAAACTGCGGCAGTATACACAAAGCAACCAGCAGCCCCACCACCGAGACAATCTCGCGGTAGTTGGCGAAGATGGTAGTGTCCTGCACATAGGAGGTGCGGTAGTTACCGGTCTGGGCCCAGGGGTTACGCATGGGCACCTCCGGCGCACCGAAAGCCAGGCGTTGAGGGTTGAAAACCAGAATCAACCGCAGCCGCGGCTTTTGCTAGGGGGTGTTCTACGTTCAGCATCATACCCGCTCGATCTCCTCGGTACCAAATAACCCATGCGGCTTGAACCACAGCATGATCAGCAGCACCAAAAAAGGCACCGCGTACTGCGAACCCCCGCCCACCAGTCCGACCTGGCTCAAGACCCCATCGAGGTAGGCCGTCGAGAAGGACTGCAGGATACCGATGACGATGCCCCCCACCACCGCCCCCGGCACCGAGTCCAGGCCACCCAGAATGACTGCCGGAAACACCGCCAGCCCAATGGCAATCAGGCCGTCCTGGTTCAGCCCCGAGACCATTCCTACCACAATGCCCGCGGCGGCCGCGGTCAGCCCGGCCACCGCCCAGGCCAGGGCAAAGACCCGCTGCACCGAGACCCCCAGGCTCATCGAGGCCATCTGGTCGTCGGCCACCGCCCGCATGGCCATCCCCAGCACCGAGCGCTGGAAGAACCAGCCGAAAAGCAGCAGAAAGACCGCCGTGAAGCCGATGGCCAAAAGCTGGGGGTAGGAGATGCTAATCCCCCCAAGGTTTAGCCCCCCCTGGGGCAAAACCTGGGGAAAGGTGAAGTTGCCCGAACCGAAGGGGGTCAGGTACATCAGCCCGTCCAGCACGCTGGCCAGCCCGATGGTTACCATGATGACCGAGATGATGGGCTGCCCTACCATGCGGCGTAGAAAGACCCGCTCGACCAGAAAGCCCAGCCCCGCCGTGAGCAGCATGGCCAGCAAGGCCGCCAGCAGCACCGGAAGCCTAGCCCAGACCGCCAGGGCATAGGCCAGAAAGGCCCCAATGGCAATCAACTGCCCATTGGAAAAGTTGATGACCCGGCTGGATTTGTAGACCAGCACGAAGCCCAGCGCCGCCAGGGCGTAGATGCAGCCTACCGCAATGCCCGAGATGAGGTTTTGCACAAAGTCGATCACATGCACCCCCTATGCCCGCACCACCTCGCGCTTGTGCTCGGCCTCGAGCACGCGCACCTCCACCGAGACCTTTTGGATGCTGCCGTCCTGGTATTTGAACTCGGTATCTACCTGCACCCGGTCGGTATTGCTGTAGAGCCCGTCTACGATGGGCTGGTAGCGCTGCATGATGAACTTGCGGCGCACCTTGCCGGTCCGGGTTAGCTCGTCGTCGTCGGCATCGAGCAGCTTGTACAGCAGCACAAAGCGCCGGATACGCAGGTGTTCTGGCAGCCCCTCGTTCACGGCCCACACCTCCTTGCGGATCAGCTCGGCCACCTGGGGTTTCTGCGAGAGGTCGATGTAGGTGGTGTAGGCCAGCTTGCGGTCCTCGGCCCATTTGCCTACGGTCTGGGGGTCTATGTTGATGAAGGCGGTGATGAAGGGCTTCTGGTCGCCGAAGACCACCGCTTCTTTGATGTAGGGGCTGAATTTGAGCTTGTTCTCGATGAACTGCGGGCTGAACATCTGCTGGGTGCTGGTGTGCATCACGTCCGAGACCCGGTCGATCACCACCAGGTGGCCGTCCTCGGTGAGGTAGCCGGCATCGCCGGTGTGCAACCAGCCGTCCTTGAAGGTCTCGGCAGTGGCCTCGAGGTTCTCCCAGTAGCCTGCCACTACCGCATCCGAGCGGCACAGGATCTCGCCCCGCTCGCTGATTTTGACCTCGCCACCGGGAATCGGTACGCCCACCGTCTCGGCCCGCACATCGCCGTCGCGGTGGACAAAGGCGATGCCGATAATCTCGGTCTGGCCGTAGATCTGCTTGAGGTTGACCCCGATGGCATGGTAGAAGCGAAACACATCCGGCCCTAAGGCCGCCCCCCCGGTGTAGGCCCGGCGCAGGCGCAGAAAGCCCAGCTGGTCGCGCAAGGGCCTGAACATGATCTGGTCGGCGAACCAGTAAGCCAGGCGCAGCCCCAGGGGCATGGGCTGGCCCCGCATGCGGTAGTCGGCGGCTCGGTAACCGATCTTGAGCATCTGGTTGTACACCCAACGGTTGAAGGCGTAGGTCTCGGAGATGCGCACCCAGATCTGGCTCTGGGTACCTTCCCAGACCCTGGGTGGGCTGAACATCACGTGCGGGCCAATCTCCTTAAGGTCGGCCATGGCGGTTTCCACCGACTCGGGCATGTTGACGGCGAAGCCCCCGGCCAAGGCCATGCCCACCGACATCATCTGCTCGCCGATCCAGGCGAAGGGCAGAAAGGAGAGGTAGTCGTCGGTGGGCTCGAGGGGGTCTACCTCCTGTAAGGCTACCCCCATGTGCAGCAGGTTGCGGTGCCGCAGCATGGCCGCTTTGGGCCGGCCGGTGGTGCCGGAGGTGAGGGAGAGGTGACAGACATCCTCGGGTTTGCCCTGTGCAATGTGCTCTTCGACGGCCTGGGGGTGTTGCTCGAGGTAGGCCCGTCCCAGCCTTTCAACCTCCTCAAGTCCGATGATCCAGGGATCCCCCCGGTAGGCCCGCATACCTTTGGGGTCTTCGTAGATGACCTTGCGGACACTGGGAATCTCGCTGCGGATCTCCAGCAGCTTGTCCACCTGCTCCTGGTCTTCGGCCAGTACGAACGAGGCCCCGGTGTAGGAAAGCACGTAGGCAATCTCCGGCGGCAGCGAGGACTGGTACACCCCCACCGAGATGCCCCCTAGCGACTGCGCGGCCAGCTCGGCGTAGAGCCACTCCGGGATGTTATCGGCGATGATGGCCAGCCGCTCTCCTCGCTGGAAGCCCAGCGCCAGCAGCCCGGCGGCCAGGTGGCTTACATGGCGGTAATAATCGGCGAAGGTAATTTCGTTCCAGATACCGTAGTCTTTCTCGCGGATGGCCACCCGCTGCGGGGTGTGATCAGCCCGTAGCTTGAGTACCTGCGGAAGGGTGTACTTCTTGAGTTCGTGGCCGCTGGGGATCATGGGCATCCTCCGGCTCGTTTTTCCGCGGTCTGGGGCCTAAGGTCTGGATGACGGGCCCTGGACGACCACTCAGGCGGCATGATCCACCCCCACATAGGCCTCCTGAACCCGGGGGTTCTGGCTAACCTCCTCGGGAAGGCCCGAGGCGATGATCTGACCAAAGTCCAGCACATACACCCGGTCGGAAATATCCATCACCACCCCCAGGTCGTGCTCAATCAGGATGATGGTGGTGCCCCGCTCGACCCGGATATCCAGGACAAAGCGCACCATGTCCTCTTTTTCTTCCAGGGTCATGCCGGCCATGGGCTCGTCCAAAAGAAGCAGCTTGGGCGAGAGGGCCAGGGCCCTGGCCACCTCCACCCGCTTGCGCACCCCGTAGGGCAGGTCGCCCACCAGGGCCTTGCGGTAGGGCTCAAGCTCCATGAAGTCGATGATCTCCTCACAGAAGCGGCGGTTCTCCACCCCCACCCGCATCGCCCGGCCATAGATCAGAATGTTGTCCAGCAGGTTGTAGTGGCCAAAGGTGTGGCGGGCCATCAGCAGGTTTTCCAGCACGGTCATGCCGGTGAACAGCTCGATGTTCTGGAAAGCCCGGGCAATGCCGTACTGGGTCACCTGATGGGGCGAGGCATGGGTCAGGTCATGGCCCTCGAAGGTGATTCTGCCCGCACTGGGGTGGTAAAAACCGGAGATGCAGTTGAGCAAACTGGTCTTGCCAGCCCCGTTGGGGCCAATCACCGAAACCAGCTCCCCATCTGCGACCTCGAGGGAAACCTCGGATAGCGCCTTGACCCCACCAAAGTTAAGAGTTACCTTCTCCACCGATAGCTGCACCGGGCCTCCTTCGTTGATTCGGGTTTGCCACCAGACTACCAAAAGCCAACAAAACCGTTGCTTGCTCCACCTTTGCCACTAACAAACGAGCGTTTGGTTGGGGCAGAGTATACCCACAGGGCACCACGAATGTCAACGATTTATGACTAGTTATGCAAAAAAACGTCATATTACAGGTATTTTGGAAAAGCCCGCTTTTTTGTCACACAGCCCGAACAAATGCTGTTTTGCCAGGCCTGTACAGCCCTGGAAGGGCGCTCTGGCCCCACCTGCTTCACGGTCCAGGCCAGTTGTGCTAAACTTCTAGGGTTACCTGGCTCGACCTGGCAGGAATACGTGTTCGGGCGAGGTGGCTGGCCGCTCAGCCCCGGCCTGTGTTTGGAGGAACCTGATGAAACGCACTTGGCAACCCAACAAGCGCAAGCGGGCCAAGACCCATGGTTTTCGCGCCCGCATGAAGACCGCTGGAGGCCGCAAGGTGCTGGCCCGCCGCCGCGCCAAGGGCCGCATAAAGCTCACCGTAAGCAGCGAGCCTCAGTTGAACCGCTAGACCTTGGCAGCCCACACTCCCCGCACCTGGGGAGTTTTTTGCCGAAGGTTTCAAACGAGCAAGGGCCTGGTATTTACCAGTAGCTAGCTCAGGCGGCCCTGTCAAATGTTCGGGTTCGCAGACGGGCAATTAGGGACTCCTTGGAAAACCCCAAGGGCCTACCCTGTCCCCTTACCTATGCCCTTCTCTTCGCTCAAGGGAGAAAAAGCCTTCCAACGCATCCGAGGAGGTCGCTCTGGGCGCGGAAAATACCTCTCGGTGCGCTGGCTTCCCTTGCGTCCCCAGGTGCAGAATCCGGTTCGGGTTGGCATCGTAGTATCCACCAAGGTTTCCAAAAAAGCCACCGTGCGCAACAAAATCCGCCGTCGCCTGAAGGAAATCCTGCGCAAGATGCACCTTCCTCCCTGCGAGATGGTGATCGTAGCCCAGCCCGAGGCTGTGTCCGCGTCGTACTGGGATTTGCTAAGGGACCTGGGGTACGCCCTAAAAAAGAGCGGGCTGGTACAATGACACGGGTTGGTTTGCCCTATCTTGGGAGTCTGGGGTGTTGGTCTGAATGCTGAGCCGGTTTCTGATAGGAATCGTGCGTTTCTACCGGCGCTTTATCTCGCCGCTGAAGCCACCCACCTGTCGTTTTTACCCCACCTGTAGCTGCTACGCGCTGGAAGCCCTGGAACGCCACGGGGTCTTCTGGGGTCTGTATCTGAGCGTGAGGCGAATCCTCAAGTGTCACCCCCTGCACCCCGGCGGGCTGGACTACGTACCCAAGGAAAAGCCCCGG
>DAIUDO010000074.1:0-2836 GCA_036845585.1 Meiothermus sp.
ATCGCATAGCAGCACTCAGCACCACCTTTAGCAACCTTAGCCTGAGCACCAGCGACACCTACGCCGTAGAGGTCTATGCGGCCAGCAGCAACATCAGCACCGACCCGCCCCTGGTGCCCAGCCAGTTCAACATGGCCCTAGGTGTAAGCGCTGACTTTGGCGTATACCCAGCCCCCTAGAGCCTCACAGTACGAGTCCGGCACGCTAAAGCGCTTGGGCCAGTTCAATCAGCGTCCGCACCCCAAAGCCGGTACCACCTGCGGGCCCCAGATCGTGGTCTTTTTCGGTATAGGCCGGACCGGCGATGTCCAGGTGCACCAGGGGTTTCTCGGTGAACTCGCCCAAAAACAGTGCCGCATGGATAGCCCCTGCCGACCGGCTGCGTCCGTGGGTGTTTTTCAGGTCGGCGGTACTGGACTTGAGGGCCTCGAGGTACTCCTCCTCCATCGGCATCGGCCAGACTTTCTCGCCTGCTCGTTCTGCCGCCTCTTGCACTTCTCTTCCCAAACGGGGATTGTTAGCAAAGAGTCCGGCAATTTTTTCCCCCAGGGCCACCACACAGGCCCCGGTCAGGGTCGAAAGCTCAACGATGGCATCGGCTCCTTGCCAGTCGGCAAAGGTAATGGCATCGGCCAGGGTTAGGCGGCCCTCGGCGTCGGTGTTGAGCACTTCGATGGTCCTGCCCGACAGGCTCCTGAGCAGATCGGAGACCCGGTAGGCACTGCCGGAGATCATGTTCTCAGCAGCCGCCACATAAGCCCGAACCTCGAGCTCCGGTTTCAGCCTGGCAATGGCCCGCATGGCCCCCAGAACTGCCGCCGCCCCAGCCATGTCACATTTCATGGTGATCTGGCCTTCCGAAGGCTTGAGAGAGTAACCGCCGGTATCGAAAGTCAGGCCCTTCCCCACCAGTGCCAGCACCTTGCTGGCTGGGTTTTGAGGCTTGTAGGTAAGCTGGATGAAGCGCGGTGGATTGGCCGAACCCTGGGCTACCCCGTAAAAAGCACCCATCCCGGCCTGCTTGATCTGAGCCTCATCCCATATCTCTACGTCCAGGCCCACCTCCTGCGCCATGGCCTGCACGCGCATCGCTAGCTCGGCCGGGGTCAGCACATTGGGGGGCTCGTTAACCAGGTCGCGCGCGTAGTTGACCGCTTCGGCTATGGTTTCGGCGCGATCCACCGATTGCCGGGCCGAACGCGCCAACCACAGGCGAAGCCGTTCAGCTCGCTTACCTGGGGAACCTGCAGACTTGTATTTACTCCAGGTGTACCCACCCAGCAAGGCTCCTTCGGCCAGGGCATAGCTGGCGTCTTTTTTACCAAACTTCTCCGACAAAAACGTTTCGGTTACAGCTTCCCTGAAGCCCAGCTTGCGGACGGCCTGCACCAGTTTGGCCCCGGCCTTACGAACCGTCTCCAGGCTAGTACCCCGCTTCTTGCCCAGGCCAAACAGCAGGGCGAATTCGCGGCTTTGCGTCTCGCCGTAAAGCCGGCCCAGCGGCACCAGTAGGGTTTCGCCAAACTCTCCCTTGAAGTGGAGGTCTTCGATCATGCTGCTGAGCAGATTGCGGTGCTTCCTGTCAAGCCTTTGCCCCTCCTCGCTCAACTCCCCACCCCATACCCCAACCACAGCCAGCGCTGCGGGCACCTCGTCCACGAAGCGCCGTGCAGACTTCAACAGAACTTCCATAGCTGCGAACTATAACACAAATTTTGCGCGCACTGACCTGTGGGTCATTCCGGTTGGTAGCACCCCCCAGTCAGGGTTTGCGCCCGAGCCCTGCGGTTCGCCCCCGCACAGACCACACAGCCCGGCTCTCATGCCGCTCTGTCCTGGGGTTGCGGCCATAAGCTAAGATGGTCTGGATGAAGGTTTTATTGCTAGGCAGGACTCTTTGGGGCAGACTGGGGTTTTTTCTTAATCAGGCCGCTCTGGGCGGCAGTGCGGCCCTCGAGGGGGTCATGATGAAGGCTGCCGATGCCTGGGCACTGGCCGTGCGGCTGCCTAACGGCCAGATTCACGTAGAGCGCCACGAAGAGGAGGCCCTTACCAAGAAGTACCCCTGGGCCCGGCTACCCCTGGTGCGGGGCGTGGTGGCCCTGTGGGATGCCATGAGCATCTCTTACAAATCCCTCTCGCGCAGCGGCGAACTGGCCGGCCAAGAAGAGGAAAAAATCTCCGGTGCGGCCATGTATGGGACCCTAGCGGTTTCGTTGGTCATCGGACTGGCCTTGTTTGTATGGCTCCCGGCGCGGCTGGCTGGCCTGTTGGTCGACGAGGAGCGCTTTCGCTTTTTGTTTTATGTGGTAGCGGGTCTGTTCGAAACGGCCATCCTGATTGGCTATCTGGTTTTTATTGGGCGGATGAAGGATATGCAGCGCTTCTTCATGTACCACGGTGCTGAGCATAAGGCCATTGCGGCCTACGAAAAGGGCCTCGAGCTCAACGTGCAAAACGTGCGGTCCCAACCCGCCTACCACCCCCGCTGCGGAACGAGCTTCATCGCCTTCACGGCAGTAGTTGGGGTCTTCGTGTACAGCTTTTTCCCGCCCCTTACCGTGGCCTGGTACTGGATTATCCCTCGCCTGCTGATGATTCCGGTGGTAGCTGCGGTCTCCTTCGAGGTGCTGCGCTACTCGGCAGCCCACAGCGACCCTATTTCCCGCCTGTTCCGCTGGATTGGCTTCAAATTCCAGATGCTGACCGTGCGCGAGCCCACCGACGATATGATCGAGGTAGCCATCGAAAGCACCAAGGCGGCCCTGGCCGAGAATTCCGCCGACAAGCCCTTGGTTGTGGCCTGAGCCACCCGCCGGGTCGCAGCGTACTCTTG
>DAIUDO010000074.1:2936-4071 GCA_036845585.1 Meiothermus sp.
CTGGGCAAGACCTTGAAGGGTCGAGACCGAACCCCCGAGGTTCGCCAGGCGCTGCAATCTTTGCTGGGGCTGGTGCGCTCGGAGCGTATCGACCTGGTTCTGGTAGCGGGCGATCTGTTCGACCGAACCGTTGTATCGAGCGAAGCCGAAGCTGCCGCCTTCGAGTTTTTTGTGGGCTTACGGGAACTCAAAGTACCGGCCTTGGTCATAGCGGGCAACCACGACAGTCGCGAACGCCTCGAGGCCCTCGCACCGCTGCTCTCCCTGGCTGGAGCCACGGTGTTTGGCCAGATCCGCTTTGCCGAGCAGGGCGGGGTGGTTGAGGCACGGGGCGCCAGGGTCGCACTGCTGCCCTTCCTGTCCGAACGCAGGCTGGTCAAAGCCAATAACCTATTGCAAGGGGACGCCTCGCAGTGGAGGGGCCTCTACGCTGAGGGCATGCGAAGGCTGTTTCAAAACCTGGCCCTAGGTTTTGGCCCCGATCTCAATCTGCTGATGGCCCACCTGACCGTGGAGGGCGGCCGGCTGGGCGGCGGCGAGTTCACCTTTCACACCACCAACAGCTATGCTGTCCAGCCCATCGACTTCCCGCAGAACCTCAGCTACGTAGCCCTGGGTCATCTGCACCGCCAGCAGCAGGTCTGCGAAGCGCCGGCGGCCTGGTATGCGGGCTCGCTCATACAGCTCGACTTTGGCGAGAACGAGGACAGCCCCAGGGGGGCGCTGATCGTGGAGGTTGAGCCGGGGCTCCCCCCTCACGTACATCCCGTTGTCGAGCGGTGGGGGCAGACCCTCAGAACCTTTCGGGTCAGCCGCGATACCCTGGACCGCCGCTGGAACGAAATTAGCGCCTTCTCGGGCTACTGCAAAGTGGTCATTGAGGGCAGAGGCAATCCCAGCTTGCGCGAACGACTGTTCAGGGAGATACCCGGCTTACTCGAGGTTGAGTTCCAAACCCCCGAGCCAGAGCCCCCCCAGCAAAAGCCCGTGGCCTTGGAAAGGCTCGACTGGGTAGAAGCCTATGCCCAGTACCGGCTGGAAACCTCCGCCAGCCAGGCCAGCCCCGAACTGCTGATGGCTTTCAAGCAGGTGCTCGAGGAAGCCCACGCCCCTGAAAACACCCCCTGAAGGCCAT
>DAIUDO010000074.1:4171-10579 GCA_036845585.1 Meiothermus sp.
AGGTTATGCGACCCCTCAAACTGCGCATCGAAGGTTTCGGCGCCTACGCCGAACTGCAGGAAGTTAGCTTCGACGAGGTGGAGCTTTTTGCCATCACCGGGCAGACCGGAGCAGGCAAAAGCACCCTCCTGGATGCGATCACCTACGCCCTCTACAAGACCACGCCCCGCATCGGTTCGGTGGGCCTGAAGGAGCTCAAACATCCCAGCGCCGAGAACGCCCGTGTGGAGCTCACCTTTAGCATGGGAGCGCAGGTCTGGCGGGTGGTGCGGGTGGTCGGCAAGGAAAACCAGAACCGCCTGGAGTATCTGCAGGATGGCGACTGGAAAACCCACCCCGCTTCCGAAAAGGTTAGGGAGCTCGATGCCAGGCTGGCCGAAATCCTGGGCATGGACTACGAGACCTTTACCCGGGCCATCCTGCTCCCCCAGGGCCAGTTCGACCTGTTTTTGCGCGGCTCACCCAAAGAGCGTCGCGAGACCCTCATCAAGCTCTACGGGCTGGAATCGCTCAAGGCCATGCGGGACCGGGTATCGGCCAGGCTCAAGAATATCGGCGAAGAAAGCGCTCGTCTGCAGGGCGAGCTCGATGCCTTATCGGAAGCCAGCGAGGAGCGGCTGACCGCGCTCCGCGAGGAAATGGAGCAGCTAGGGCGCAATGAGCAGCACCTAAATAACCAGTTCCAGGCTGCCGAAAAAACCCTCCGGACCCTCGAGCAACAACTCGAGAAATACACCGAGCTGGGGGTGTTGCAGCGCCGGAAGGCCAGCTGGCAGATGGAGCAACCCCGCATGGCCGAAATAGCCTCCAGGCTGGCCCGGGCCGAGAAAGCCGAGCGGATCTGGCCGCAACTGGAGGCACTACAGGCTGCCCAGGACGACCTCCGCCGGGCACAAGCCCAGCTCGAGGCCGCCCTACAGGAGCGTTCCCACCTCGAGGCCCGGCTCTCCCCTCTGCGGGCCGGCTTCCAGCCGGGGTGCTTCGAGGAGATCAGAAGCCAGCTTGCCCGGATTCCCTTGCTAGAGGTCCAGGAAGCCCGGCTCAAACGCTATGGCGCCGGTCTGAACCTACGCCACGCTGAGCCCCTGCCCTTCGACGAAGACCGCCTGGATCTGCTGCGCGATGCCGAGCGGCAGTTTGCCGAGTTGAGCATCCGGACCGAGCGCTACAACCGCACGAAAACAGCCCTCGAGCACGCCCGGACCGAGCTCACAGCGGCGCAACAGAGCCTGGCCGCTCTGGAGGCGGAGCTCGGGCAGCTCAGGATGGCGGGGATAAACGCCAAGGCCGAGTACGAGCAGGCCGAACAAGCCGTGGAGGCTGAGAGAAACCGCCAGGGCATCGATCGGTTCCGCAGCAAGCTGCGCCTGGGGGAGCCGTGTCCGCTTTGTGGGCATCCGGTCGAGCAGCTTCCGGCAGACTCGAAACGGTCCGACCTGGCCGCATTGGAGGCTCTCCTCAAGGCCAAGGCCGGTGCGCTGGAGAACCTGCGCTCCGACTTCCGGGTCAAGCAAGACCGGCACAGGCGGCTTATGGAGGAGATCCCCAGGCTAGAAGGGCAGCTCGAGCAGCGGCAGCATGAAGAGGCCGAGGCCAGAGCCGAGCTTACGCAGTTAGAGGCCCAGCTACACAAGATGGGCTCTTTGGATCAGGTTCGCGAAGAGCGAACCCGCCGCCTGAGCTCGCTGGTGGCCGAGGTGCGCGCGGCTACGGCTGGCCTCGAGGTAGCAACCTTCGCCCACAAGCTGAAAGAACAGCAGCAGACCCTCGAGGCCCAGGCCCAGCAGATCTCTGAACTGGAGGCCCGGTTGGCCGAGGCCCAGGCCAGGGTTTCCAGCCAGACCGAAATTGTGCGCGTGCTGGAGGGCAACCTGAAGCGCCAGCAAGCCACCGTGATGGCGCTGCTGCTGGAGGCCGGGTTCCAAGACCCAGACTCGGTACGCCAGGCCCGCCTGAGCCCCCAGGAGACTGAGGCCCTGCGCAAGCGCCGGGCTGAGCACGAGCAGGACGGCCTGGAAATTGACTCGCTGCTTAAGAAGCTCGATCAGGAGCTGGGCCAGCAAGAACCCGTTACCCCCGCGATGGTCGCGGCGCAAAAAACCACCCTTGCCCAGCTCAGAGCCTCTCTCGACGAGGTTAAGAAACTTCAGGGGGGTAAAAAGTCGGATCTCGAGCGAACCCAGGAGCAGCTTGCCCGCAAGCGCCAGATCATGAAGGACAAAGCCTCACTGGACCAACAAATCGACATCTGGGAACAACTCGCTAACGACCTCCGGGGCGACCGCTTCCAGGACTTCTTGCTGGAGCACTACCAGTCCGGTCTGCTATCCAGGGCCTCCGAACTGATCCGGTCGCTCTCACAAAACCGCTACACCTTGCACCTCGAAGACGGCGAGTACAAGGTGCTCGACCGCTGGACCGAGGCCCAGCGCCCAGTGCGAACCCTCTCGGGCGGCGAGAGCTTCATGGCCAGCCTTTCCCTAGCCCTTTCGCTGTCGGAGCACCTCTCGCGGGGACGCATTGGGGCTCTGTTTCTGGACGAAGGCTTCGGCACCCTCGATGCCGAGACCCTCGAGCAGGTCGCAGGCGTACTCGAGGCCCTGCCCACCCAGGGCCGGCTGGTGGGTATCGTGACCCACGTCGAGGCCCTGGCCGAGCGGCTGCCCGCGCGGCTACAGGTCGAAAAGTCGCCCAGCGGGAGCCGGGTTAGCTGGAAGGATTAAAGCCCCTGGGCGTATCTAGCAAAGGCGTACATCACGCTTTCGATGGGCAATCGCGCCAGGTTTGTGCAGACCTTTTCCGATGCTTTTGGGCTATTTCCACGCAATGCCTGGCGCAGAGGTGCCGGCAAACATAGGCTTGCCCTGGCATAGTTGCCCACACCTCATCGCGGTAGAATCGGCCCATGACCATTCAGGAGCAGTTCCCAGCCCTGGCAGGCGGCTTCAGCTTTCTGGATAACGCCGCCGGGGCCCAGGTGCCCCGGCAGTGCATCGAGGGTATCGCGCAGTTTCTGGCCACCTCGAGCTGCAACGTGGGCATGCCCTACCCCGGCTCGGTGGCCGCTACCGAGGTCCGCGAAAAGGCCAGGAGCGAGACTGCTGCCTTTTTCAACTGCAAGCCCAGCGAGGTAGCCATTGGGCCGAGCGCCACCGCGCAGACCTTTAGCCTCTCGAGGGCCTTCTCGCGGCTGTTTAGCGAGGGCGACGAGGTGGTGATCTCCGAACTCGAGCACGAAGCCAACGCCTCGCCCTGGCGCAACCTGGAAGCGGTGGGGGTACGGGTCAAGGCCTGGAAGGCCCGCTGGGACCAGGGGGGCCGGCTGGAACCCGCCGACCTGCGCGCCCTGGTAGGCCCCAGGACCCGCCTGGTGGCGGTCACCTCGGCGGCCAACTCGCTGGGCACCATGCCGGATGTGGCTGCTGCTGCCGAAATTGCCCACCGGGTGGGGGCCTGGTGCATCACCGACATGGTGCATTACAGCCCCCACCACCTGCCGGATGTGCAGGCTTCCGGGGTGGATATGGCCTTTTTCTCGGCCTACAAGGTGTTTGGCCCCCACCTGGCTTTCTTATATGTGCGTGAGGAGCTGATCGCAGCGCTGCCCACCGACAAGCTGTGGTTCATCCCCGACGACAGCCTGCTCAAGTTCGAGCCCGGCACCAACAACCACGAATGCCTGGCCGGCTGGCTGGGAACCCTGGACTACCTGCGGCACCAACTGGGGAACGGCCAGCCGGGCCGCGAAGGTCTGCGATGGGCCTACCGGCAAATTGAGGCCATCGAAGCGCCGCTGGTTGAATACGCCCTCGAGCGCCTGGGGCAGGTTCCCGGTCTGCGGCTGTACGGCCTGCCCACCGAAAA
Organism: Meiothermus sp.; assembly: GCA_036845585.1. Lineage (GTDB taxonomy): Bacteria > Deinococcota > Deinococci > Deinococcales > Thermaceae > Meiothermus. The sequence goes on from DAIUDO010000074.1 coordinate 8,036, forward strand.
AGGCCGGGTGGGCACTTTTTGCTTCAACCTGGAGGGCCACCGTCCCATGGCCGTGGCCGAGCGGCTGGCCAAGGTGGGGGTGGGCGTCGCCGCCGGGCACTACTATGCCACCATGCCCATGCAGGCCCTGGGCCTGTGGCCCGAAGGCGCCGTGCGGGCTTCCATTGCCCACTACACCACCCAGGCCGACCTGGACAAGCTGGTGGCCGGGTTGCAGGGCAGCGACTAGGTTAGGGGCACAGCGTCCAAACAGTGTCTTTATCCAGCGCCAGCGAGCGGCTAAAGCGCAGGTGCCCCGGCTGGCCGGGCTGGGTGCCCTCAGCGCGTAGCTCGTAGCGGCCTCCGCGCAGGCCGGGGAAAAGCCTCGAGCCCCGCACGGTTCCGATAAACTCGCCGTTGATGTAGAAAAATACCGTCTGGTTGGGGCCGGTGCACTGGTTTTGAATAATGAGGTCAAAGCGCCGTACGTTCTCGCTCTGGCTGGGAGCGCAGGCCGCCAAAAGCAGCAATATGGAAAGCAGGGAAAACCGAACCATCGGGAACCTTGATACCTCGAGGCTTTGCAAAATGCATGAGGGCTTACCAATACGGCAGGTCTTGAGCGATCGAGGCCCGTTTTGGCAGGATTTGTAGGCAGCAACCACCTAAGCGTACACTGGGCCCATGCTGTTCGAACGCCCCCGCCTCGAGGCCCTGGAAGACCGGCACCTGGCCCCCTATGCGGTCCGCTCGAGCCAGAGCCGGGGCCGCGAGCACCCCGAAGCAGAGTCGCGCTTCCGCACTCCCTTCCAGAAAGACCGCGACCGGGTGCTGCACACCACCGCCTTCCGGCGGTTGCAGTACAAAACCCAGGTCTTCGTGAACTTTGAGGGCGACTACTACCGCACCCGCCTGACCCATACCCTCGAGGTAGCCCAGGTGGCCCGCTCCATCGCCCGGGCCTTGGGGCTGAACCAGGAACTTACCGAGAGCATCGCTTTTTCCCACGACCTGGGGCACCCGCCCTTTGGGCATTCGGGCGAGAACGTGCTGGACAACCTGATGCAGGGGCACGGGGGCTTCGACCACAACCAGCAGTCCATGCGCATCGTGACCTACCTCGAGCAGCGCTACCCGGGGTTTCGCGGCCTGAACCTGTGCTGGGAGACCCGCGAAGGCATCGTCAAACACGAGACCCGCTACGACCTGCCCAGTGCCGAGGGCTACGAACCCCACCTGCGCCCCAGCCTCGAGGCCCAGATCGTCAACCTGGCCGACGAAATTGCCTACAACGCCCACGACCTCGACGACGGCCTGCGCTCGGGGCTTTTGCGACCGGGCCAGCTCTGGGAGGTGGCGCTGCTGCGGGATCTGCTGGGCGAGCTGGGTCTTTTCCCCGACCGCTTCGACGAGATGAGCCGGCGGGTATTCATCCGGGAGCTGCTGGGCCTGATCATCACCGATACCATCACCGCCACCCATGCGCTTTTGGAGCGCCATGGGATCGGTAGCCTCGAGGCCGTTCGTCATCACCCCGGCCCGCTGGCGGTCTACTCCGAGGACCTGACCCGGCAGCTTACCGAGTTGAGGGAGTTTCTCCACGCCAACCTCTACCGCCACTACTACGTGGTGCGCCAGGTGGGCAAGTCGCGCTTTGTGCTGGAAAAGCTCTTTGAAGCCTATACCCGCGACCCCCACATCCTGCCTCCCCAGGTGCAAAAAGCCGCCGAGCGCGAGGGCATCCACCGCGCGGCCTGCGACTACATCGCCGGCATGACCGACCGCTTCGCCCTGGACGAATATGCCCGGCTCTTTGAGCCGGAATATCACCGTTGAATCAACCGGTCGAGTGCCAGATTTTGCCGAAATCTCCTTGGTTCCTGTCAGAAACATCTTCTTGAACCCTTGGTTTTTTGAGCCCTAAGCCCTGAACGCTCGACCTGCAACCCACCATTCATGCCACGCCTTTGCGGCAGAAACTATACAAACCGTCATATTCACGGGGTAGACTGGGGTGTGGAAGATCTACAAGCCTACTATGACCGCCGCTTTGCGGCCCGTACCCAGCGCATCCAGGCCTCGACCATCCGCGAAATCTTAAAGCTGACCACTCAGCCGGGTTTCATCAGCTTTGCCGGGGGGCTGCCTGCTGCAGAGCTATTTCCCACCGAACGCATGGCCGAGGCCACCCAGCGTATTCTCCTCGAGCGGGGCGCCCAGGCCCTCCAGTACAGCACCACCGAGGGCTACCTGCCCTTGCGGGAGTGGATTGCCCAGCGGATGCCAGGGGCCGGCCCCGAAAACGTGCAGATCGTCTCGGGTTCTCAGCAAGGGCTGGACATAATCGGCAAGGTGCTCATTGACCCCGGCTCGAAGGTGCTGGTCGAGGCCCCCACCTACCTGGGGGCCCTGAGCGCCTTCAACCCCTACGAGCCCCACTACATCTCGGTCGGCATGGACGACAAGGGGCTGCGGCTCGACGACCTCGAGGCCGCCCTGCAAACCCATAGCGTCAAGTTCATGTACGTGCTGCCCACCTTCCAGAACCCCTCGGGCCGCCTGATG
>DAIUDO010000075.1:0-10562 GCA_036845585.1 Meiothermus sp.
AGTGGGTGAAACATCAAAAAGTTGCTGTTTTTGCGATAACAAAAGCACCCTGGCGTGAAACATATTGCGTAAAAGTAACCAAAGCCACAGTGAAATAACTGCACTCATAAATAGGCCAAAACTATCATGAGATTCTAATACGATAAAGGGCAATTATGAGAGAAAAAGATTAAGATTTGACCCCCACCCGGGTCAGGGTGGGGGTTTGAGGTAGCGCTTCTCGAGCCACAGCGCCCGGCGCACCTGGCTGCGCAGCTCGTCTATGTCCTGGCTGGCTGGCTGGTGCAACCAGTATTCGACCAGGGCGGCGTACTGCTCGAGGGGACTCGGGGCCTCATCTACGATCAGCCCCTGATCGGAAAACCCAGCTTCTCCATGACGGCCTCGACCACCTCGGTGGCATAGCCCGGCTTGTCGGAAAGCAGGGCCTCCCACTCGGCCCGCTGCGCGGGCTCGATGATGGCCAGGGTGAAAAACGCGGTGGCCTGGGTGGGGCTTTTACGGGTGCGGGCCACCAGGGCGTCGATCTGGGCGGTGGTGGGTTTCTGGAAGGCAAACTTCCTGCCCTCCGGGGTCTCAAAAACGTGATAGGCGTTGGATTTGTCGGCCATTTATCTCACTCCACCAGGGCGTCCTGGTCGTTGGACTTCAGGCTCAGGTACTGGAAGCTCAGGGTAACGGTCAGTTCGTCGCCGTCTTCTTCGATGTTGTCGAAGCTGCGCTCGGTAAAGATGCAGTCCTGCAGTACGTCGGTCTTGGGGTTCCCATCCCCCTTGTCGTAGCTGACCACGATCTCGAAGGGGTCGATGTTGTACAGGCCCTTCTGCTGGATTTCGGAATCCTCCAGCATGCGGTCATACTCCTCCCGCAGCAAGACCACCTGCCCATCCTTGCCGCTGTAGCGCTTCAGGCGGTATCCGCGCGGGCGCAATCCCTTGCCGTACACCTTTTCGGCCCCTCGCTCGTCGCCGTAACTGATGGACTTCACATCCACCAGGGTGCGGCCCTTCAGGTTGAGGGTGATGTGTTCCCAGTCGTAGTATCTGCCGTTAATCACGATTCACCTCCTAGGCCGCCAGAAAGGGGTTCTCGAAGCCGATGTCCAGGGTGATCTCCCGCAGATAGCCCAGCGGGACGATGCGCACCTGCACCCGCAGGGACGAGCTGGCCAGGATGTCCTGGCCGGGGGGAATGATGACCCGGCCCCGCACGATCTCGCCCTTGCTCTGCATGATGCGCAAGGGGGTATTGGCGCGGGCCACCAGGGTAGCCAGGGAGGCATTGAGATCGAGCGGATCCACCCCCTGCTGCACGAAATCGAGCAGGGCCTGGCGCACCTGGGTGGTGGCCTTGTTCATCACCCGCCGGTTGGGCACGATCTTGTAGTCGCTGGTGGGGGCGGCGGCCATTCGGTCGTCCACCACGAACCAGCCGTCCCGGCCAATCAACTTATAGATGGTGGTGAAGCCAGCATTGTCCAGGGCCAGGGCGTGGGCGTTGTTGAAGCTGGTGGCCTTGCCGTACTGGCCCGTGGTGAAGGGTGCGGGCACCACCAGCCCCGCCAGGGGGCCCTGCTGCACCCAGGAGGTTTTGATGTGCACGGGGTTGCGGCTGCTGCGGGCAGCGATCCGCGAGGCCAGACTCTGCACCTCGAGGCGACCGCTCAGGGTATCCACCACCTCGCCCCAGGCGGCCACGATCTGCACATGCTTGGAGGCGAAGCTGGCCTTTTCCGCCAGCCGGGCGTTGACCCAGGCATCTGCATCGCTGCCCGGAGGAACGGTTTCGGCCACGAAGTAGATGTAACGGAATTGGTTTTCCGCCTCCAGGGCCAGCGCATCCAGGGCCGCCCACATGGCGGCGTCGCTGGGCTGGGCCAGCTGGATGTACTCGTAGAGCAGGGCCGAGCCGAGCGCGGCCCGGATGGCGGTCTGGGCCGCCGATACGCTACACCTGGGCGCTGTCACCGCAAACTTGTAAACATCGCCCAGCACGTAGTTGCCCGCCGCGAAGTTGAGGGTCAGGCCGGTGCCGGGGATGACGTAGGTGGCCGCGGTGGCGATCTCCAGGCTGAGGCTGTCGCCCCCGTCCAGGCTGTACACGAACGCCGATGTGCCCAGTGCCCCGGCGCGGGTGATCCGCACCTGCAAATCGTAGGCATCCAGCGGGCTGCCCGTGACGGTGACCGCAGGGCTGGCGGGGTTGCCCACGTCGGGGGTCACGGTGCCAGCCACATCCGCGCTGGCCCGCACCGCGTAGACCTGGCCCCCGCCATAGGCGAGCTGGTCGGCCACCGCCCGTGCCAGCGGGCCCGTGCCCAGGGTGGAGGGCACCGCGCCCAGGTCGGAAAGGCCAATCACCTGGTTGAGGGGCCCTGCGCTGGAAACCCCCACCACCACCCGAGCCCCATCCCCGGACGGGGCCACTGCGCCCAGGCCGCCATCCTGAATAATCGGATAAACACCCGGCAGGCTCATCTACTTCCTCCATCGGTGGGGCCTTTCAAAAAGCGCTCCACCGCCTTCAAAAACACCTCTTCTTTGACCCGAAACCCGATGGGCCAGCGCTCGCGCACCCGCACACCGGCCAGGGCCCAGGCCTCCACGCCGTGCTGAGCTGCCAGCTCCTCCACCGTGGGCAGCTCCAGCGGTTCTTTATCCTTCTCACTCGCCACTTGCGCCTCCTTCAATTTCGCGCTCGATCTCGACCGTGATCGGGGTCCAGGCGTTGTCGCGGTAGATGCCGATTTCGACCGGGATCTCGAGCCAGATACCGTTCTGGGCAATGAGCACCCCCTCCTCGTCCTGGTAGCTGAAGCGGATGCGCTCCGCCGGAACCTTGAAGCGCACCCCCGCGCTGTCCACCAGGGTGTGATCGAACAGCCAGGTCAGAAAGCCCTGGAGAATCTGGTTCAGCTCCGGCTCGTTGCGGGCGTACAGCTCACAGCGCATATTGGCCCCGCCCAGCCACAGCCAGCGGCGGGAGCGCACAGGGGTCTGCTCTACCGACAGCCGTTTGCCGGCCCGGTTTAGCTCGCCCTGCAGCGGGTAGAGCCAGGCCGACAGGTCTGTGGGATACGCCTCCCCCCGATTTCGCTGTTCCTGACGGATATACCGCTCCGGCAGCCCGGTGGAGACCAGGCCGCGGGTCAGGTGCTGGCGAACCAGGCTAACCACCCAGGGCCTCCTTCAGGATGCGCTCGATCTCGGCCTCATCTGCTTTCGAGATGCCCAGGTAGGGGCGGGCCGGAATGCGCACCCCGCGCCCGCGGCCCGCCAGACCGCCGAACTGGTGGATGGCGGCGTAGACCAGGTTGGTGCCGACCGCCACTTTGCTGCCGTCTCGTCTGGCAGAGATGGAGTTGCGCAGGCGGCCCGATTGAATCAGGATTTTTCGCTTCTCCATTCGCTCCAGTGCCTGCTTTCGCAGCCCACCAGACTTCTTGAAATCTTTTTTGCGCGGGGCCACGGTGGCCGCAGCCAGGGGCTCCCAGGGCCGCCCATCGGGGCCCTTCTGCTCGTTGAAGCGCTGGATGGTGGAGGAGACCAGGGCCTCCCCCACGCTGGCCGCCGCGCGATCCAGCCGGGTAGCGGCCAGTTTGCGCAGCGCGCGGTTGAGCCGGGTTACATCCCCCACGATCCGCACGCCCATCAGAAGTCCTCCAGTTTCTCGCGGGAAAATACCCGCCTGGCCGCGCGTATGCGGGGCAGTACCCCCTGGGGCACCGCAGGCCCGTCGGAGCCGCTGTTGCCGCTGAAGGTCAGGCTGGTTTTGCCCAGGGCCAGGTCGCGCAGCCAGCGCAGGGCGTCCTCGTAGTTCTGGCGGATGGTCTCGTCGGCGGTGCCAGGACGGATGCCCCGGCGGGAAAAGAGCTTGTACTTGACCACGTCCATCGCTTTATCGCGCAGCACATCCGGGATTTCCGGCAGGGGCAGGGTGTAGCGCTGGGCCACGTAGGAGTTGACCTCGGCCACCGCCTTGCGGATGTCCTCCTGGATGCGGGCCTCTGCGGCGGGGGTGATGGCCTTCTCATTCTCGTCGTCCACGAGATAGATCAGCACATCCTCCGCCAGGTTGGCCCGTACATCCGCGATGGTGAACATGGTCTAACCTCTTAATTAAGCGCCGGTGCTGCCGTAGGCCAGCTGCCAGAAGGCGTACCCGGCGTTTTTGCGGTCGTCAAAGCCGTAGACGTACTCCTTGCGCTTGAAGACGTTTTCGTCGGTGGGGCGATCCAGCGCGGTGAATCGCGGCTCCTGCCGCACCTGCAGGATCAGGGGCTTGACCGCCCGGCTGGTCTCGAGCAGGAACCAGTAGGCCGAGGTGGTGCCCGACAGCTCGGGCACCACCAGCAACCTCGCCTTCTGGTAGTTGGGGTTTTCCCCGCCCCCTGAGAGGGTACGCAGCGCCACGATACTCTCGGCGGTGGCCCGCAGGTCGGGCCCCACCACCAGCAGCGGGGCCCGCTCGCCGGTGCCCATGAACAGGCGCATGGGCCGCCCGGCGGCGTTGGGAATCTTCTGCATCTGGGCCAGGGCGGCCTCGAAGTTGGCCGCGGTCAGGGGCACGTTGCCCCGGTTGCTAACGGTCTGCTTGCCCACCTTGTGGTCGGTGGCGAAGAAGGTCTTGCCGTCGTAGCAGGTCTGGGTGAAGCCGGCCTTGAGCACATCGAATACCAGCTGATCGCGGTGATAGGCCACCTCCTCGCCCAGCATGCGGAACATGGGGGTGTACACACCCAGGTTGTCGTCCTCGATGTCGTTTTGTTTGACCGCTACGGTCAGCTCGAAGTCTCGGTTCTTGATGGTGTAGCTGGACTCGCTCAGGTTTTTGACGTCCCGTTCGTCCAGCCATTCCTTCATTCCTGGAACGTCCGCCAGCCAGCCATAGGTGTTGGCGCTGGTGTTGCTGGGCGCCTGCATGGCGATCTGGTTCCATTGCAGATCGACCTGGGCGAGGGCCTCATAGGCCAGCGCGCGGAAGCTGCGACGCAGGCTGGCAAGGTTGGCATCAGTGATGATCACGCACTACCTCCATTAGCGGGTATCCACCCAGACCCCATCGGGTTCAATATCCACAACGCGGCCTGCCCGGGATTTGGTGTTGCCACCGCTGGTGCGGCAAACAGTCTGGTCGTCGGTGATGAAGCAATCGGCCCAGAGGTCGGCCTGGGTGATGGCGTCGGCAGAGTCGTTATCGAACTTAAACACGCCGCGACGCACCAGCACGCTGACCGCGCCGTTGGCCCCGCCCGTGTTGTCCGCGGTTTCCTCTGCGCGGCCTACTACCCGCAGGTTTAGGGCGGTGCGGCCAGGGGCGGCGTAGCCCGCATCCACCACGACCAGGGTGCCCTGGAAAATCTTGGTGTTAGCCTTTACTGGGATCAGAAATAAATCCCCTTCACGCATGAAGGTGTCGCGCGGGGTGGTAGCAGCAGGCATTACTCATCACCTCCGTATTTAAGTAGAGCTTCCTTAGAAACGCCCACCAGCTGCGCCACGGCCAGATCGTTGTCGCTCAGCGCGGCGCGCTCCTGCTTCTGGGCAGGCTGTAACTGCGGTAGCTGGGTGGGCACGCGGGGGGGCAGGGCTTCCAGGGCCATGCGGGTGGCCTCGAAGTCGCTGGCGGCCAGGCGCAGGAACAACTCACGCTGGTTGGGCAGGATGCGCCCGTCCTCCAGCGCGGCCTCCACCAGGGCCTGGATGCGCTGCTGCTCGCGTTGACGGGCCTCCTGCTCCAACTGTTGGCGCAGGCGGCTGACCTCGTCGAGCACCTGCTCGTTGGCGGCCAACCGGATGACCCGGGCCCGCAGCTCGGGGGTCACGGTGGCGTCGCTGAGGCCGAGCGATTGCACCAGTAGATCGCCCAGCTGGGCTCGGGCTTGCAGAGCCTCCAGCGCGGCGCGCACCTGCTCCTCCCCGGCATCCGGGGGGAGTCCTACCATCTGTCTTAACCAGTCCATTTTTTCCTCCATACCGATCCGGCGTTGCCACTGCGTGCCGGGGCGGTTTGTTAGTGCATGCGAGTGGTAGCCGACGACGTGCCCGTCCTCGGTGTGGAGCAGCACCGGGGAGATGAAGGCGAAGGCCCCCTTCATCACATCTGCCGCACCTTCCGGAACCCACTCAACCAGGCCATACACATAACCCTCTTCGACCACCACATCCTGAATAAAGCCAGCGGCTGGGGCTTTGTCCCGCTTGCCAGCCTCCACATCCAGCGTGGCGTGGTGCCAGTCGAGCACCCAGGGCCGGCCATTCTGGCGCAGCTGCTCCCGCACTGCCGCCAGACTGGCCTCATCGAACACAAACCGGCGGCCATTGCCGAAAAACTCACCGAATGGATGCAGTGGAATCCGATTAGGGACGCCACCGTCCTGCAAGGATATCTGCGAAGTGACGCCGGAAGAGGTCAGGGTGTGCAAACTGAACCTCCCAGGGGAGCCGCTCGAACAACTCCAAAGGCAAACCCGTTTTCAACCGCCAATAGCTGCGGTTTTCCAATCGTGCGGTCTGTGGCGAAAGCGGCCATGCGTCAGGATGCGGCTGGGGTGCTGGTCTGAGGGCCAGAGCTTTTACGAAAGGTGCCATCGGCGTTGAACCGACTCACCACCCAGTCAATAAGGAATCCCAGGAGGGCATCGGGAATAAAGCCGGGCCAGTACCCCAGAATGCCCGTCACTACTTCCTTTACCCGAGCTATTGCAGCTTCCTTTTTCTGCGCCCCTGGCTGGCCGTCCATGATGTCTTCCACGACCAGCACCACCAGGCCCAGCGCGGCGTAGACGAGCTTGGCGACAGCCAGGATTGATGCGAATTTCAGCACACACTTCCTCCTTTGGGCCAAACAAAACCCCCGGAGCTTCCTCCGGGGAATGTCTGGCTAGGTTACCTCTAATATAGCATGTAGCGGTGGGCCGCGCAGCTATTCCTCTACACCATTCAGCGCCCCCTGCACCCAGACTACGCGCCCGATAACCTCGTCCACGTCCTCAGCAGGAATAACCGGCGGGGCGGAGTTGGTGTAAAGGGGATTGAGCGACATTAGCCGCCTGCCAAACTTATCCTCCTTCAGAGCCTTGCACACAAAACTCCCATCCACAAGGCGGGCTACCACCACCTGGCCGCTGCAACCCTTATCGGCCATATTTACCACGATGATGTCGCCATCGCAGATGGGGCGCTTGCCTCCGCACATCGAGTCGCCCCTGACCTCATATGCCGCAAGCGGGCGCCCTTTGGCCACAGCGGCGGGAACGTAGACGCTCTTTAACGTGGGCTCGAACTGGCCGGGGCCTGCCCCGACGACGCCCACAACTGGGGCTTTCTTCATGTTTGGGGCAACCTGCGCCTGAGGTTTAGGTAAATCCAGCTCGGGGTATAACCGACTTAACAGCTCATCAACCGGACGATTGAGTGCAATGGAAAGCTTGATGATGGTATCTAAGCTGGGCTTGACCCACTCGCCTTGAGACGTTTGTCTACCCAAGACCAATGAGTACACCGTCGTTCGGCCAATCCCAAAGTGATCGGCAAACTGCTCGAGCTTTGTCCAACCTTTTTCCGCCATGACTTTGCGGATATCTTCGTTGAATGGACCTCTAAGGTCGTGCCGCTTGGTTCGTGCCATGTTGACTTACACCCGTGAGCGAGTTTATGATACTCACCAATGGGAGTAAAGAGCAAAAAACCAACCATCAGCAGTAAGCTGCGAGAGGCACTGATTGAGTCTGGGATTAATCAGGCTGAGCTGAGCCGTAGAACCGCGTTGACCACAGGGTATATTGCGATGCTGATCAATGGTGAGCGTGGCCAAAAGGTTTCGGCAGAAACCTTAATCCGGTTGGCTAAGGCTCTGGATAAGCCAATCAGTTATTTTTTGACCTCGGAAACTCACACAGGGGAGTGAGTATAGCTATGTCGCGTTTTGTTTCTATCCCCGAAGCCGCGAGAGTCCTTAGTAAGGGCATTCGCACCATCGAACGATATCTGGAGCATCCAGATGTCGAATCCACCCTGGTTGAGGTTCCCCTCGAGCGCGGCGGCTACACCCGCAAGCGCCTGGTCAACCTGGATTCCCTGCGGCGCGTATTCGAGCAGAACAGTCCCCCTATCCTGCAGTCGCCCCTGGAAGAGCCGCCTGCCCCATCAGATACCGCACCAACTTCCCAGCCGGAGATCACCCCTGAGCGCATGCAGCAGGCCCACCGGCTGATGAGCTGGCTGTTGCCCTTCTACGCCGAATACCGTGCGGCCAACCCCGGCGAGAAGAACCTTCTTCTGGAGCAGGCGGCCCAGCAACACGGCTACTCCAAGAGGCAGGTGATCCGCCTGGTGCAGCGCCTCCAGCATTCCCAGCTGTCCGAACAGGCGCTGTCCCGGCGTATGCGGCGGGACGCCGGGGTGGTTCGGCTGCCACGGGAACTCTACGAGCTGGTGGTGGGCCTGTGGATGACCTACCCCCGCTACAGCGCCCCCCGCATCCGGCGCATCATCGAACTCAACGACCCAAACCTGCTGCGCTACCGCCCCTTCCCCAACAGCCGGGACTGGAGCGTCCTGTCCGCAACCACAATCCGGCGCATCCGCAAACAGATGGAGTCTGACCCCGTACTGCGGGTCACGCTGATGGACGATCGCGCCCGCAAGGAACACCTGCGGGTCTGGAGCGGGGAAATCCTCACCGAGCGGGCCAACCAGCTCTGGATGGTGGACATGACCCGCTGCGATGCGTTTGTGTACGACCCCTACACCAACCACGTGCTGCGGCTGCGAATCCACGCGGCCATCGACGTGTTCAGCGGCGCAGTGCCGGCCTTCGTATTCTCGCGCGACGAGGACCAGGCCGCCACCGACCGGATGCTCATGCTGGCCCTGCTGGAAAAGCCTGAGCCCTGGCGGGCCCACTGGCCCATCTGGGGCCGCCCGGAGCGCATCTACTGGGACAACGGCAAGGTTTATCGATCGGAGAAATCCGAGCGCATCCTGGCCGACCTGGGCATCGAGTCCACCCACTCGCGGCCCTATGTCTCGCACAGCCGCGGCAACATCGAGCGCTTCTTCGGTCTCTTCCACCAACAGTTCGAGGCGGGTCTGCCGGGCTACGCCGGCTCGGATGTGCACGAGCGGGATCACCAGCGCCTGGCCCGGCTGTTGCACAACACCCGCCGCTGGATGGCCGAGGGCGGCCCCGACCCCTACCCCGAGCGCCTCCTGACCGAGGAGGAGTTCAAGCACCGGGCCCTGCTGTGGCTGACCCAGGACTACCACAAATCACTCCTGGGCAGTCAAACCCGCGAGGAATTGTTCGTGCAAACCGCAGCCAACAGCAGCCGGGTGCGCTACGACTTCGGCGACCTGATGCTGCTGTTTTCCCGCCAGGAGACCCGGCGGGTGCGCGGCAACGGCACCATCACCCTGCGCGGGCGGGCCTGGGGTCTGCCCGACGGCAGCCTGATCCGCTACCAGGGCATGGACGTGGTGGTGCTCATCAACGAAATCCTCCCGGCGGCCCAGTACACCGCGGCCCTGCCCCGGCGGGACGGCAGCCTGCAGATCCTGGGCGCACTCGAATCCCAGAACTGGAGCGCCCTGGGCGAGGAAGCCCGCGAGATGCGGCGCAAGCTGCGGCAGCAGATTCGGGATATCCACGCGGCTGCCGACGAGATTCGGGCCCAGTTCATGAACCCTATGGTGCGGCTCGACCAGGCCCTCTCCCGCCGGGCCCCCGACCTACCCCAACCCGAAACCTTGCAAATCTCTGGCCCCCAGGCCCGTTTAGACCCGGCGCCAGGCGACCGCGAGGTGGAGCAGGCCCTGGCAGAGTTCCTGGCCGCAGGCTTCACCCTGGACGACGAATTAGACCTGTCGTCCCACCACAACATGGGCTCCAACGGGGAGTAGACCCCCGCTGAAGCAGAAAGGAGCTATATGGCTCAACAACCACCATACATCAACCCCGAGGACGTAGACAAGATCGTAGAGGACTGGCTGGCCAGCGAGTACGGGGACGTGCTCGATGACGAGACCGATTTCGTGCAGACCCGCGCCACCCGCATCATCGCGGCCCGGCTGCGCGACGCGGTGGAGGACGAGTTTCCCTTCGCCCTGGTCACCGGCCCGGCAGGCTGCTCCAAGACCGTCACCACCCGGCACTTCCTGCGCTATGTGCGGGAGCAGTGGCCGTGGCTCAACACGGCCTGGATTCACGCCCAGCCCAACTATGAGCCCAACGCCCTGCTGGAGGCCCTGGCCCTCAACCTCTACATCACCCGCACCCGCCGCTTCCGCGACCTGCTGCACACGGTGCACACCCAGCTCAGCGCCAAGCGCATGGTGGCGGTGGTGGACGAGGCCCAGCGCATGCCGCGGGAGTCGTTTGAGGTGCTCAAATATCTGGCCGACGAAACATCCAGCACCTTCATCTTGATCTGCACCGAGGACTTCGCCCCCCAGATCCGCCGCTGGCGGGACATCGAGAGCCGGATCGGGGTGGTGGCCGAGGCGGAGCCGGTGAGCCCCGAGGAGCTAATCGAGATGCCCATGCTGGCCGGGCTGCCCAAG
>DAIUDO010000076.1:0-10533 GCA_036845585.1 Meiothermus sp.
GCAAACAAACCGCCTCGAGCGCATGTGGCCGCTCGGTGCACGGTGGTCGCTACCGGATGAGCCTGCCTCACCCGATCCAAGGCGCGGTGAGTCTAGGGTCGGCGGGTTTTGCCGTCCAGGGTCAGCAGGGGGCCGTAAAGGTCGGGCCGACGGTCACGGAAAAAGCCAAAGCCAGCCCGGAAGGTGCGGGCCTCTTCCAGGTCGAGCTCTGCCACCAGGACGGTTTCTTCGCTGCGGCCTGCCTCGACCATCTTGTTGCCCATATAGTCGGCGATGAAGGAGGAGCCATAGAAGGTCTGCTGGCGGCCCTCCACCTCCTCGGTGCCCACCCGATTGGCAGCCCCCAGGTAGCAGATATTCGAGACCGCGTGGCCGATCATGGCACGCTGCCACATATCTCTGGTGTCGATACCCCCCGCCTCGGCTGGCTCGGAGCCAATCGCGGTGGGGTAGAGCAGGATCTCTGCTCCCAACAGGGCCATGCTCCGGGCACACTCGGGGTACCACTGGTCCCAGCAGATGCCCGCCCCCACATTGCCAAACCGGGTCTGGAAGGCTTTGAAGCCGGTATCGCCGGGATTGAAGTAATACTTTTCTTCGTAGCCAGGGCCATCGGGAATGTGTGATTTGCGGTAGATGCCCAGGATTTCGCCGGTGTGGTCGATTAAGGCCAAGCTGTTGTAGTGGGCCTGTCCGGCCCTCTCGAAAAAAGAAAGCGGGAGCACCACGCCCAGCTCTGCGGCCAGTTGCTGGAAATGCGGGATGAAGGGATGATGTTCGACCGGGTTGGCCAGGGCGAAATAGCCATCCTGCTCAACCTGGCAGAAGTAGAGGTTTTCAAAAAGCTCGGGCAGCAGGATAATCTGCGCACCCAGAGCAGCGGCCTCGCGCACCATCCGGGTGGCCTTGGCCACGTTACGGTCGCGGTCTTTTGTCATAGACATCTGGATGACGCCAAGCTTAATCATGACTTCTCCTTTGGGTGCTGGCTGGCAGTTGGCCAAACGGCCAGAGGTTCTGACTCGGTTGAATTATGCTTCATCTGGGTCGTGCGGGGGTGTTCGATAAAGGGTTTGAGCGCTGCAAATGACGGCCCCGGGGCTCCTGAGTCGGCTACTCGCCCTCGCCACTCCAAACAACCCCCAGCGGCTGCTGCTGGGTCACGCAGTGGAAGCTGCCCCCGCCGGTAATCAGGGCTCGGCTGCTGAGGCCAATAACTTCGCGCCCAGGAAACAGCGAGCGCAAAATTTCCAGAGCCTTTTCGTCGTTGGGGTCGCCATATACCGGCACCAGCACGGCCCCATTGGCGATGTAAAAATTGGCATAGGTCAGGGGCAAGCGGGTCCTGGCATCGAGCCAGATGGGGTTTTGTGGCAGCGGCAACTCGACCACCCGGAAGGCACCCAGGCTCTTTAGGATTTCCAGATTCTCCTGCAAAGGACGGTGGTTGGGGTCGTCCGGGTCCGGGCAGACCGAGGTGACGATGGTGTCGGGCGAAGTGAAGCGGGTGATGGTATCTACGTGCCCATCGGTGTGGTCGCCTTCCAGTCCCTCTCCCAGCCAGACCACGTTGCGGATGCCCAGGAACCGGCTCAAGTAACCCTCGAGCTCCTCCTCATTTAGCCCGGGGTTGCGCTGGGGCGAGAGCAAGCACTGGCGGGTGGTGATGCATAGCCCCTGGGCGCCGACCTCGAGGCTCCCTCCCTCCATCACGATGCCCGCATGGAATAGCCGGGCACCCAGGATGCGGGCCATGTGCAGGGGCATCTGGTTGTCCTGTTGGGCCTCGTACTTCCCCCCCCAGCCGTTGAACTCCCAGTTGACTGCCGCCACCGAGGCTGCACCGTTGCCTTGCGTGGGCCGGGTGATGAAGATTGCCCCTGAGTCGCGCAGCCACAGGTCGTCGTGGGGGATGCGGTGAAAGTGAATGTGGCCCGAGAGCCTGGCTTTGGCGTCGCGTTCGGACTCTTCGTCGTTGATGACCAGCTGGACCGGCTCGAACCGGGCCAGCGTATTCACAAAAGCGGCGAACTCCTGGCGCACTGCTTCCAGGTAGCCCAGCCACTTTTCGTCGTCGTAGGGCCAGGCGGTCCAAGTCGCGGCATGCGGTGACCATTCGGGCGGCATGCTAAAGCCCAGTTGTCCGGGTTTGAGGGTTTCCACAAAAGGAAGAGTATACGCAGGCCCGGCTCAAAAATCTACGCTGCGGAGGCTGCGCCTGCCTGGCCTACGGGGGATGCTGTTTGTGGGAAGGTGGCGGCTTGGGGCCTCAGGGCTGGGTTTCGTCCTCGTCGCGGGCCGGCGGAGCCTCTTTTTGCGCCCTGCGGATGACCCAGGGCATCAGGAACCAGTAGGCGACCCCGGCCAGCAGGCCGAAGGGCAGGCCCCCCAGCAGCGCGGCCCAGAGGCCTACCTGGCCCGCTTGGCTCACGGCGGCGAAGATCCAGGCGATGGCGGCGGCCATGGCGGCTTCCTGCCAGTGCACCTTCACGGCTGGGCCTCGAGCAGATCGGCTAAGTAGACCAGGGCCAGCTTGTAGGAAAGCGGGCCAAAGCCCGAGACCAGGCCCTTGGCAGCCGCAGCCGTGACCGAGTGGTGGCGGAAGGCCTCCCGGGCGTGGATGTTGGAAAGGTGCACCTCCACCACGGGCAAAGGCTGGGCCCGGAGGGCGTCGAGCAGGGCGATGGAGTAATGCGTGAGGGCCCCAGGGTTGAGCACGATGGCCCGGAAGCCCTCGGCCTCGGCCTGGTGAATCCACTCGATGAGCTGACCTTCGAAGTTGGACTGGCGGCAGACCACCCCCAGCCCCAGCTCGGCCCCCCAGGTCTCGCAGAGTTCTTCCAGCTCTTCCAGGGTGGTCTGCCCGTACACCGCCGGTTCGCGCAGGCCCAGGCGGTTCAGGTTGGGACCGTTGAGAATCAGGACCATTGGCTTCATATTACCCAACCCATGCCCTATGAGGCCCGGTGCAGCCAGCGGGCCTGGGCGGCCAGCCGGATGGGGGCGTTGGCCTCGCCGTAGCCGCGGTAACCCCCCTTTCGCTCCACCACCTCAAAGAAGAACAGCCCTTCCTCGGTGGGGAGGTAGGCCTGGAGGAACTCCCCTTGCCCCGCGTCGTAGAGCAGGTGGTGGGCCTGGAGCCGGGCTACCAATCCGGGTTCAAGCCCCCAGCGGGCCTCGAGGTCCAGGTAGTAGTTTTCGGGAATCTCCAGCAGGGGTGCCCTTTGCTCCTGCAGGTAGGCCAGCGTGGCGAGGATGTCGCGGCTTTGCAGGGCCAGGTGCTGCACCCCGCCCCCGTAGTGCTCCAGCAGGAAGCGGGAGGCCAGGCTGCCCCCGCTTTGGGGGATGTTGAGCACCAGGCGGAGGCTTCCTTTGGGGTTCTCCAGGGCCTGGCTTTGGATGTAGCCGCTGGGGTCGGGGATCTCCACCGTAGGGGTGCTTTGCAGGTCCAGTACCGCCCGGAAGAAGAGCAGCCAGGCCAGGAGCGGGCCGGTGGGCAGCACCCAGGCCAGGTGGTCGAAGCCCTCGAGCTGGGCGGGGCCCGGGGTGGGCGTCCAGGGGGCCTGGCCCGGCTCGAGCAGGTAGAGCAGGCTCCCCTCGGGCCCCGCCAGGGCTGGCCAGGGGTGGTCGCCGCTTTGTAACGCGTAGCCCAGGGCCTTAGCCCGCGCCAGCACCGGGTCTGTCTGGGCCACCTCGAGGCCCAAAGCGCAGACCGAAGGTCCCCGCCGCTCCCAGTACTCGCGGGCAAAGCCCTGAGGGGCGTTGTTGAGCAGGATGGCCGCCCGGCCCTGCTGCCAGACCTCCACCCCAGGCCCAAGCGGAGCAGGGGAGAAGCCCATGCGCCCCAGGGTCTTTTCCATAGAAGGCCGGTCTTCCGGGCCCAGGGCGAACTCCACAAAGGCCAGCCCTTCGACCAGAACCCCGGGGGCCTGGGGGGCCTGCAGGTAGCGCAGGGAGCGCCAGCCGTCCCGGGCTACCTCCTGGGCGGGGGCGTAGCGGAAGTGGTCGTTGAAGACCTCGAGGGAGAGGTACCCCCGGTAGCCGGTCTGGGCCAGGGCCTGGTAGAAGGCCTCGAGGGGCAGCTGGCCCTGGCCGGGGAAGGTACGGTAGTGGCGGCTCCAGGGCAGAAGGCCCATCTCCATCAGCGGCGCATCGGCTACCTGCACCAGGAAGATGCGCTCCCCGGGGATGCGGGCCAGGCTCTCCACCTCGTAGCCGGGGGCCAGGATGTGGTAGCTGTCCACCACCAGCCCCAGGGCGGGGTGGCCGGCCCGCCGCACCAGCCGCCAGGCCTGGCGGTAGTCGCGCACCCAGCGGCCCCAGGACAAGGCCTCGTAGCCGGCCCGTAGACCCCTTTGGGCGGCCCGCTGGCCCAGCTCGTAGAGGTCCTCCACCATGCGTTCCTCATCCTCCAGGGTGGCGGGCGAGACGCTGGAGCAGACCAGGATCAGGGGGGCTCCCAGGGCGGCAGCCAGGTCCAGCTTGCGCTCGAGGCGCTCGAAGGCCCGGCGGCGCTGGGGCTCGGGCAGGCCCTCGAGGTCGCGGAAGGGTTGGTAGGCCACGATCTCCAGGCCCAGGTCGGCGCACAGGGCGCGCACCTCCTCGGGCCGGCCGCTGTAGGCCAGGAGGTCGTTCTCAAACAGCTCTACCCCCTGGAAGCCGGCCTTGGCGATGGCCTCGAGCTTCTCCCTCAGACCCCCTCCGAGGCAGACCGTGGCCATGGCGGTTTTCATACCGTCCCTCCGTGAAGCAGCACCACCTTGGGCACGCCCAGCCTGCCCTGCAGAAGCGCGGCGAAAACCTCCTGTACCTCGGCGAAGGGGCGCACCTGGACCAGCCCCTCGGGCAGCTGGGGCAGGAGGGCCACCGCCCGCAGGAAGTCGGCATGGCTAAAGACGTAGGAGCCCTTGAGCTCGATCTCCTGCAGCACCAGCCGTTGCAGCGGGAGGGGAGGGGCGGTCTCGGCCAGGCCCACCAGCACCACCCGGCCCCCGGGGGCCACCTTTTGGACGGCGAGCTCGAGGCTGGCCGCCGACCCCACCGTTTCAAAAACCAGCTCGAAGCCCTCCTCCGCCGAATCCAAAGCGAAGCCCTGTTCGGCCAGCCAGGACTGGCGCAAAGGGTTGGTCTCGCTCACCCAGACTCTGGCCCCCCCCAGGCCCAGGGCCCAGGCCACCAGGCTGCCGATGGCCCCGCCCCCCACCACCAAAGCCCGCCGCCCCAGCAAGGGCCCGGCCAGCTCCACTGCCCGCAAAGCCACCGCCAAAGGCTCGGCCAGGGCCCCTTTCCATAGGGGTAGGCCCGGCGGCAGGGGGTAGAGCTGGCGCAGGGGTACCCGGATCTCCTCAGCAAAGCCCCCGGGGTAGTGGAAGCCCAGGTTGGTGCGCTCCGGGCAGAGGTTCTCCAGGCCACCCCGGCAGTGGGTGCAGCTACCACAGGCTACCAGGGGGTTGACCGCCACCGCCCGGCCCAGCCAGTCGGGGGAGCCTTCCACCACCACCCCGGCCACCTCGTGCCCCAGCACCAGAGGGGGTTGCCAGCGGGCCCGCATGGCCGGGCTGCCCCTGTAGACGCTCAGGTCGCTGCCGCAGACCCCACAGGCCGCTACCCGCAGCAGCACCCCTCCCCCCCGGGGAACCTCGAGGCAGCGCACCTCCAGCCGGCCAAAATCCTCCAGCACCCAGGCCCTCATGGCCGCACCTCCCGCACCTGCCGGGCCTGGCGGGCCCTGAGGTAGAGCATCCCCAGCACCAGAAGCAGGTTGGCCAGGGCCAGCCCCAGCGCCACCGGGCGGCTGAAGAAGGCGGTGAGGTCCCAGTGGGTCTTGATCAGGCTCACCATCAGGTACTGCTCCAGCAAAGGCCCCAGCACCAGCCCCAGGATGAGCTGGCCTAGGGGAAAGCCCCCCTTCTGCAAGAGCAGGCCGAAGGCCCCCAGGACCAGCATCAGGTACAGGTCGGCAGGGTTGCGGTTGATGGCGTAGGTGCCCACCAGGCAAAGCCCCATCACCCCGCCCAGAAGCAAAGGCCGGGGAATGCGGATGAGCTGGTTGACCAGGCTGGCGGCGATAAACCCCGATAGGGGCAGTAAAAACACCGAGACCAGGAAGAAGGCCCCGTAGATCTGCAGCACCAGGCCGAAGTTGTTGCGGAAGAGATCGGGGCCGGGGGTGATGCCCAGGACCATGAACATCCCCAGCACGATGGCGGTCAGGGTATCCCCGGGGATGCCCAGCGAGAGGGCGGGAATCCAGGTGCCGGCCACCGCGGCGTTGTTGGAGCCGGCCCCGGCCACCACCACCTGCTCGCCCCGGTTTTTTCGCATGCGGGCGAGGTTGGCGCTCATCCAGGCCGCCAGGTCGGAGCCGGCCCCCGGCAGAAAGCCCACGAAGGTGCCCAGGAGGCTCGAGCGCAGCAGAAGCCAGCGCTGGCGCAAGACCAGCAGGGGGGCCTCGAGGAAATAGCTCCGGGCCACCTGGTGCTGGGTGGCCTCAGCGCTGGGCCGGGGGGCAGGCTGGTGGCGGTCGTAAAGGGCCCTGAGCACCTCGCTCAGCCCAAAGAAGGCGATCAGGGCCACGATGAAGGGCACCCCCCCCAGCAGGCTCACGTTGCCAAAGGTGAAGCGGGGGGTGCCCAGGGCGGGGTCTACCCCGACGGTGGCGATCAGCATGCCGAAGGCGAAGGCCAGCATCCCCTTGAGCAGCGAAGGGGTGGCGAGGATGCCGCTGATGATACCCAACAGCACCAGCCAGAAGTACTCGAAGGAAGAGAACTGCTTGGCCACCTGGGCCAGCCCCAGCGAGCCCCCCACCAAGAACACCACCCCCACCAGGCTGCCCAAGGCCGAGGCGAAGGCTGCGATGCCCAGGGCTAAAGCCGGGGAGCGGCGCCGGCCGAGCTCATGGATCTCCTCGGTGTAGGCGGCCGAAGCCGGGGTGCCGGGGATGCGCACCGCCACCGCGCCCACATCCCCGGCGAAGATGGCCGTAGCGGTAATACCCACGATGGCCGAGAAGGCCACCGTGGGCTCGAGGAACAGGGCGATGGGGATGAACAGGCTCAGGGCCAGGGTGGCGGTCAGGCCCGGCAGCGCCCCGAAGATGGCCCCGTACAAGGAGCCCAGCACCAAGGCCACAAGAGACTCAAGGCCGAACATCTCACACCTTCAAAAGCAGGACGAAAACCCCCTGCACCACCCCGGCCACCGCCAGGCCCAGCCCCAGCACCGCTGCCCAGCGGGCCCCCAGCAAAGTAGCCATCAGCATGGCGTACAAGGCCGCGGTGACCACCAGCCCAGCCCGGGGCAGAAGCCAGGGGGCCAGGCCCAAAGCCGCCAGAAGCACCCCCACCGGCCCCAGCCGGCCCAGAAGACCAGCCTGCCACCACTGCCTTTGCCACAGGGCGGGCCCCAGCAGGGCCAGGCCGCCCAGCAC
This sequence comes from Meiothermus sp., assembly GCA_036845585.1. Lineage (GTDB taxonomy): Bacteria > Deinococcota > Deinococci > Deinococcales > Thermaceae > Meiothermus. The sequence goes on from DAIUDO010000076.1 coordinate 7,433, forward strand.
CAGCACCACCGCCAGGATGCGGGGGAAGAGGGCCGGGCCGGGGTAGCCCTCCTCGGTGGTGGGCAGGCTGCCGCTCAGGTACCAGGTCCCCAGGCCCAGCAGTACCGCCAGACCGGCCACCAGCGCCTCCCAGATGCGTTCTTGCTGCATAGGCTCTCCCAAAAAGGGCAGGGACTAGCCCCGTCCAGAAACCCTCAGGTTTCGTGGTTTAGCGCAGCTCGTCGGCCAGGGCCTGCATGGCCCGGGTGCGCTCGGCCAGGAAGGCCTTGGTCTGGTCGTAGTTGAGGTGGTTGATGACCAGGTTGGCGTTGTTCATGAAGCGCACGAACTCGGGGTCCTGTACCGCCTTGGCATAGGCCTGGTCCAAGGTGCGGGCCACCGAGGGGAGCATGTGCTTGGGCCCGGCGGCCATCAGGAAGGAGGCGAAGGTCCAGTCAATGCCCAGCTCCTTGAGGGTGGGCACCTCGGGGAAGGCTGGGAAGCGGCGGTCGGTCATGAAGGCCAGGTAGCGGGCCTCGCCGGCTTTGACCAGGGCGCTGCCCTCACCGATGGAGACGAAGGCCACATTGACCCCGCCGGCCATCAGCTCCTGCAGGGCAGCGGCAGCCCCCTGTGCAGGCACCCAGGGCAGGGCCGACTCCTTGAGCCCGATGGCCTTGAGGAAGCCCACCCGGGCGTAGTCGTAGGAGCCGGCCCGGGCGGTGCCGGAGGACTTGTACTTGCCGGGGTTGGCCTTGATGTCGGCGATGAACTCCTGGAGGGTACGCCAGGGGGCGTCCTTGCGGACCACGATGGCCACCGGGTTCAGGACCAGTAGGGCGATGGGGGTGTACATGCTGGCGTCAATCTTGGTCTGGGCTACCCAGGCGGGCAGGACGACCTCTAGGGTGATGATGCCGATGGTGTAGCCATCAGGCCCGGCCTGGGCGATGGCCCCGTGGCCTACTGCGCCGCCGCCCCCGGTGCGGTTGACCGGCTGTACCGGCTGGCCCAGCAGGTTGCTCAGCACCGGGGCCAAGGCCCGGGCGGTCAGGTCGGTCGAGCCACCTGCGGCCCAGGGGATGATCAGGGTGATGGGCCGCACCGGGTAGCGCTGGGCCAGGGCCCACAGACCAAAAGCCAGAAGCACGCCAACTGCCAGCCAGATCGTCCACTTTCGCATGGTTTTCCTCCCAGTTTTGGATTTGGCGGAGTCTAACATAAACTTTAAACAAATGCAACTGGCATCTCAGTTGTATTTGTAGGAACTAGACTGCTAGACTCGAGCCATGCCCGCCCTGCGCGATGCGCCCCTGCGCGAACAGGCCTATCAGCGCCTCAAGCAGCTTATTCTGGACGAGGCCCTTCCCCCCAACACCTTCCTCTCCGAGCGGGGGCTGGCCGAGGAACTGGGCATGAGCAAGACCCCCATCCGGCTGGCCTTGGCCCGGCTGGAAAGCGAGGGGTTTGTGCGGGTCTCGCCCCAGCAGGGGATCGTGGTGCTGGCCCTGAGCTTTGAGGAGGTGCTGGAGCACATCGACTACCGGCTGGCTTTGGAAAGGTTTGTGGTGGGGCAGCTTGCAGGAAGGTTGAGCCCGGCCCAGGTCCAGGCCCTCGAGGCCGAGCTGGTCCAGCAGCAGCAGATTCTAGAGCGGGAAAAACCCAGCCAGCCCGAGTTCATCCAGGCCGATATGGCCTTCCACCGCCGTCTGGCCGAGCTTCTGGGCAACCGCCAGATTCTCCAGGCCTTAGAGCGGCAGCAGGACATGCTCTACCGCATCGCCAGCCGGGTTTACCACAAACACCCTCAGCGCCGGGCCGGAAGCCTGGCCGAGCACCGGCAGTTGGTAGCCTATCTGGCGGCAGGGCAGCAGGCCGAGGCTTCGGCCCTCATCGAACGCCACATCCGCCAGATCAAGCACCTGCTGGTGGACTGAGGGCGGGAATCAGAGGGGCCCGGCCCAGGCTGGTGTAGCAGCCCACGTAGTTTTCCGCCAGGAAGGTCTGCAGGGCCCGGCTTTGACCAAGCTGGCGCAACAGTCCCCAGCGCAGCCCTTCCTCGAAGGAGTCCTCTAGCCGGTGCAGAAGCTGGGTCATCCACCAGGAGAAGAGCTCGGCCTGCCAGACGTGCTGTAGGGCTTCCTGGGTGTAGCTTTCCAGGGGCTTGGGGTCTTTTTGGCGGTAGTAAGCCAGAAAACCCTGGAACAAAAGGGCTACGTCGCACAGGGCCAGGTTCATCCCCTTGGCCCCGGTGGGGGGCACCACGTGGGCGGCGTCCCCGGCCAGGAAAAGCCGGCCGTGCTGCATGGGCTCGAGGACAAAGCTGCGCAGGGGGGTCAGGCTTTTCTCCAGCAAGGGGCCAGGCTTGATCCGGGCAGTCCCCTCCAGCCTTCGCTCCAGCTCCTCCCAGATGCGCTCCTCGGGCCAGTCCTCCAGCCGCTCCTGCGCCGGCACCTGCAGGTAGTTGCGCGAGAGGGTGGGCGAGCGCATGCTGTAGAGGGCAAAGCCCCTGGGCGAGCTGGCGTAGATGAGCTCCTCGGCCGCCGGAGGGGTCTCGGCCAGGATGCCCAGCCAGGCGAAGGGGTAGGCCCGTTGGTGGATACGGGCCTGGGGGAGGACCTGGCGGGCCAGGCTGTGCGAGCCGTCGGCCCCCACCACGAACTCGGCCTCGAGCCGGCCCGGCCCCTCGGGCCCCCGGTAGTGCACCACCGGGTGGGCCTCGAGGCCCTCCAGCGCCACCACCTCGTGCTGGAAGCGCAGGTTGCCGCCCTCCTTGAAGAAAGCGGCAATCATGTCCCGCACGGCTTTTTGCTGGCCGTAAACGGCGATGTTCTGGCCGCAAAGCGCCTGGAAGTCCAGCCGGTGCAGCGCCCCGTCGAAGGCCAGGTAGATGCCGCGGTGCTCCAACCCCTCTCGCAGGAGCCCCTGGCCCAGCCCGGCCCTGAGGAGCATCTCCCGGCTCCCGGCCTCCAGTACCCCGGCCCGGATGCGGTGGGGGCTTTGCTCGAGGTAGTCCCGGCTCTTGGCCTCCAGCACCACCACGGCCAGCCCCGCCCGGTGCAGCAGGTGGGCCAGCAGGAGGCCGGCCGGCCCGGCGCCGATGATGCAGATCTGGGTGTGCA
>DAIUDO010000077.1:0-10436 GCA_036845585.1 Meiothermus sp.
ACCCCAGAGGTCGAACCCCATGCGCACAGGGCTGGCTTCTCCTGTAGACTGGCGCTATGCCTGAAGTCATCTCTGAGCTATACATTCCCAAGCCGCCTCAGGAGGTTTACGCAGCTGCCCGCGATCTGGCTGGCCTCAAACCCTACCTCAAGGATGTGGAGACCCTGGAGGTTCTGGAAGACCACGGGACCACCTCGCGCACCCGCTTTGTAGCCATTGCGATGGGCAAAAAGGTGCACTGGATCGAGGATGAGCGGTGGTATGATGCCGAGTTCCGCAACGAGTTCGATAGCAAAGAGGGCGATTTCGACGTCTACCGGGGTTCCTGGACCTTCACGCCCGAAGGCCAGGGAACCAGGGCCGTTTTGAAGCTAGAGTACGAACTCAATATCCCCATCTTTGGGGGTCTTCTGCAAAAACTGGTCAAGAAACTCATGCAGGAAAACATAGACGACCTTTTGCGCGGCCTCAAGGAACGTTGCACAGCGGCTTGAGATGCTATAGTGTATCCATGATTTTTGCTCCGCGATGTTGAGTGACCAATTTTGCCGGGGTCATGGTGTGCCTGGGGGCCTCCATCCCGGTTTTTTTCATAGTCCACCGCCCTATTCAAGCTCATCTGGCGCTGGGCCAACAGCCTCCGGCTTTTCCTTCATTAAGGAGCATCCTGATGCCTTTACAGCTGTACAACACCCTGGCTCGAGCTAAAGAGGAGTTCAGGCCCGCTACACCGGGCTATGTGGGCATTTATGTCTGCGGCCCCACGGTCTACTCCGATCCCCACCTGGGGCACGCCCGCGGCCCCATTGTCTACGATGTGCTGCGGCGCTGGCTGCGGCATCAGGGCTACAAGGTGCGCTTCGTTTCGAACATCACCGATGTGGGTCATCTTACCGACGATGCCGACCAGGGCGAGGACAAAATTCTGCGCCGGGCCAAGCTCGAGCGCCTGGAGCCCATGGAAGTGGCCGAGAAATATATGTGGAGCTACTTCGATGAGATGCAGGCCCTGAATGTTCTGCGCCCCGACATCACCCCCAGGGCTGCCGGTCATATCCCTGAGCAAATTGAGCTAACCGATACCCTCATCCGGCGTGGCCACGCCTACGAGGTGAACGGCTCGGTTTATTTTCGGGTGCGCAGCTGGCCCAATTTCGGCAAGCTCTCCAACCGCGATATCGAAGACCAGGAAGCCGGCGCACGGGTGGAGGTGCGCGAGGAGAAAGAAGACCCCCGCGACTTTGCCCTGTGGAAAAAAGCCGGACCCGAGCACATCATGCGCTGGAACTCGCCCTGGGGGTTGGGCTTTCCCGGGTGGCATATCGAGTGCTCGGCCATGAGCCTCAAATATCTGGGCGATGGCTTCGATATTCACGCTGGCGGCGTGGATTTGCAGTTCCCCCATCACGAAGCAGAAATTGCCCAGGCCGAAGCCGCCGGACACCCCTTTGCCCGCTACTGGATGCACCACTACCATGTGCTTCTCAACGGGCAAAAAATGGCCAAGAGCACCGGTAACCTGGTTTCGCTGGCCGAACTCAGGGCCAAAAATGAGCCCATGTTCATTCGGTTTTACCTCTTGAACAGCCACTACCGCAGTGTGCTGGACTTCACCGACGAGGGCCTCGAGGCCGCCCGAAATGGCTACCTGCGCCTTCTGAACGCTTACCGTGAGGTGCATCGGCTTATGCACACGGCCCCTGCCGGTAAGCACGTGCAGCTCGAGCTTGCTGTGGAGGTGCTCGAGCGTGAGTTTGCCGAGGCACTCAACGATGACTTGAACACCCCCCAAGCCATCGCTGCTTTTTTTAACTTCGTAACCGAGCTGAACAAAGCCCTGAACGAGCGGCCGGGACGCGAAAGCCTCGCAAAAGCCGAAAAAGTGTTTGTAGAACTGGGCGAAGGTGTGTTGGGGTTGTTCCCGCCGCGGGTGCTGGAAAACCAGCTAGGAGGGGCCTTGCTGGATGGGCTGGTCAGGTTGCTGCTGGACATCCGGGAGGAGTCGCGCCGAAATCGGAATTTTGCCCTCTCGGACCGGATTCGAGACCGCCTGACCGAACTGGGCGTAGTGGTCGAGGACACCCGCGAAGGACCTAAGTGGAGGGTGGAGATCTAGGATCCGGCGGACTCTTACTCTTGCGGTTCTTCTGGTTTTGCAGCTGCGGTCAGAGGCAAAGCAGGAGACTGGTACAGCACTATGATTTTCCGAGCGTGTGGTTTTTTTGAGCCCTTTCAGGCCAAGATGGTTTTTGGGTGTGGGTGTACCGATGCTGTTTGCTTTGGCGTGCACCTAGAGATGCTGAGGTTGCAGATGTTTTTTAGTTGTATCGGTGGCCCTCACGCCCACCGCACGACGGTTTGTTGCACACGGCGAGACCCAAAAAAGCCCCGCTGGTCGCGGGGCTGAACATGAGAAGACCTGTTTACTCGCGATTGGACATCATGATGGTCACATAGTGCAGGATGGTGGCCAGCGAGTTAGCCAAGGCAGCCACATAGGTCATGGCAGCAGCGGTTAGAACTGCGCGAGCACCACCCATCTCGGTGTTGTCTAAGAAATTCATTTTTTTGAGGATGTTCAGTGCCCGGTTGGACGCATCGAACTCGACGGGCAGCGTAACCAACTGGAACAACGCGGCAGCGGCAAAGAGCCAGATGCCAATGCTCATCAGGCCGGTCGCGCCCATGAGCATCCCAGCGATGAAGATCCAAGGGCCAAACATACTGCCGATGTTGGCTACCGGCAGAATGCTGTGCCGCACCCGCAACCAGGCAAAGCTCTTGGCGTCCTGGATGGCATGTCCGACCTCGTGTGCGGCAACTGCGAGCGCGGCTGCCGAGGGAGAGTGATAGTTGGGCTCGGACAGCCGTACCGCCTTGGCGATAGGGTCGTAGTGGTCGGTGAGTGCGCCCGGCACCATTTCAACCCGTACGTTGCGCAGCCCATAGGCATCGAGGATGGCCCGGGCTACTTGCTCGCCGGTCACACCACGGCTGTTGGCTATCCGGCTGTAGCGGGCATAGGTGCTTTGTAACCAGAACTGTATGAACAGCGTTGCCACGAAAACTGCAATCATCAGCAAGAACGTAAAGGTCATTCTTCCCTCCTACACGTATAAGGTAGCAGAGCATGTATGAGTGCTCTGAGTCTTGGGTCACCAGGCTGGACTGAGTGTAAAAGATTACAATTGGGAGTACCTCATCGGAGCTCGGTTAAGCGGCGCGAGCGGATTCTACGGGCGCGAACAGGCTGTCAGTCGTTTAGCGAAAAGTTGCTGGGGTTGCTCAGTGACCCATTCTGGGGAGCCGCGCATCGGGTCAGATAAGTTTGCTGAATGTTTTTTGGGGTAGCCTCCCGGATTTTGTTCAACGCTGTGCTAAGCGATCTGGCAACGAAGTAACCAGCATACATCGAAGATGCTGAACCAGCTAATTCAGAGCAAAACCTGCAATTCAATAAAACACCTCATGAACAGACATACCGTATACAGCAGGCTCCAGAGGATTGTTTCTTGCTGCGGGCGATAGGGGCTTTCAAAACCCATTTGGTCAACTTCTGGAATGAGGCTGCAATGATCGGGCTTGGCGGTGTTGTGGCACTTGTAAAGAAATTCGTGATGCCCCGGCACGACCCCCTGGGGAAAATAGCCCACTTCACTTTGCAAGCTCATCGTCTGAAACTAAACTAAGCTCTGGGCCGGAGGGCCCAAATTCCTTCAGGGCGGGGTGTAATTCCCCACCGGCGGTGTAAGGCCAAGCCAAGCCTTTAGCCCGCGAAGCCTGGAAATCTGCGGTACATCCAGGCCCGATTGCGTGAGATTCGCAAGCCGACGGTAACAGTCCGGATGGGAGAAGGAGTGAAGCCCAGGGTACCTGCACCTGGGCGCCGATAGATGTGGAACACCACCTGAATTCCTCAGAAAAGCCAGCGCGCTAGGGATAGACAAGTCTACTTGTTGGATCGGTAGAGCCGGGGTTGGTTCGTGCCCTTCCCGGCCTGTCCATAAAGCACGGATACCTGAGGACTGAATATGCACAGAGCAGTTTGGCTGTTGGTAACGTTGTTAGCTTTGGGTTTTGCCCAGGCTCAGAAGGTTCGGGTGGGTCTGGGTTATTTGCCGGACGTGCAGTTTGCTCCATTTTACCTGGGGGCGGTGGAGGGTATTTATGGCAAGCGAGGCCTCGAGGTGGAGTTCCAGCATGGTTTCTCCTCGGAGCTGTACCCGCTGCTGGCTCAGGGTCGGCTTGACTTTGTGGTAGCCGACGCCGAGGACGTGATAGCGCTGCGCGCCCAGGGTACGCCCCTGAAGTATGCGCTGGCTCTATATCAGAGCGTGCCCAACGCGCTTTTCTCCAGAGCCGAGAAAAATATCCGATCGGTGCGCGATCTGAAGGGTAAAACCATCGGGATACCAGGCCTCTTCGGTACCTCGTATACCTCTTTGCAGGCCATGCTGCGCGCGGCGGGTCTGCGTGAGTCCGACGTGAAGATTGAACAAATCGGATTCACCCAGGCCGAGGCCATCGTAACCGGCCGGGTAGATGTGGCTGTCGGATTTATCAACAACGAGCCCATCGTACTCGAGGCCAGAGGTATTAAACTCAACGTGATCCCGTCGGGCCCTTACAACCTCTCACCAGGGGTCGGCGTGATCTCGACCGACCGGGTTTTAGAGAACTCCGACCTGGCCCGTCGTTTTCTACAGGCCACACAGGAGGCCATGGCCCTGACCCTGCTCGAGCCCCGCAAAGCCTTCGAGGCTTCCCGGAAGTATGTACAGAGCATGGGCGAGGAGCGCTTCAAGGTATTGCAGGTCTCGCTGCGGCTTTATCAGTCGGCCTACACAAGGCAGAATGGGCTGGGCTTCTCTAACCCCCAGGGCTGGCAGAGCGGCCTCAATCTGCTCAGGCAGACCGGGCGTGTAAAAACTGAGCTGCCCACCTCGGCTTTCTACACCAACGAGTTCTTGCAGCGAGGGGTACAGGCCATTCCACGGACTCCCTAGGGACCTTTTGTCAGGGCCGCTGTACCTAACACAATTCGGCAGCGTTTAGCAAAATATCCCGCCCGATAGGGCGGGATATGATTGATTTGGATTCAAAGTGGGTTGTTGCCAGGTCTGTGTAAATCTGTTTGGGCAGCTTGCGCAGGATGAGCTATACCTCAATGTGGGCGTTGGGCTACCCTGCGTGTGGTTTGTGCTCTTTTGCGCAGAATACCCAGCATAATAGCAAATCCAAAAATGATATCGAAACCAGGTCGAAGTCTATTTTGCGAGGCGACCCAACCAAAGAGCGCCGAATCAGCTGGATGTGGTGCTCACGAAGACGATCGGGCGGCTTCAAGCGCGCCTTGGCTCCATGGTTTTTAGAAACAAGCAAACGACCCGTATTAGGGCTGTAAAGGCTGGCTGCGCACCGTAAAGCGGAGGGCGGTGCGCTCCTCGCTCTCGAGCTCCAGTTTGACAAATGCGGGTTTGACAATCAGATCGAGATTGTCGGGGGCGATGTAGCCTCTGGCTATTGCGATGGCCTTGACTGCTTGGTTGACTGCTTCGGGGCCGATGGCCTGTACCTCGACCTCGCTTTGGGAGCGCAGCAGAGCGGCGATGGCACCCGCAACGGAGTTGGGACGTGACTTGCCGGACACACGCAGCGTTTCCACATAACCTCCTAGGCGTAACGCTCCCTATTGCATTGTAGGAGCAAACGGGAAGCAATGTCAAGAAAATGCGCTGTTGGTGGGTTTTTGTTGACCGAACAGGACGGCTGGCCCTCCTCCAGTTGCGCAACGGGGTATTTTTGTCCTAAACAGCAGATAACAGGGTTTATACACCATAACTATCGTATTGACGCAAATCAGCGCGATTCGTATACTGCTTCAAATCTTCGCAAACTTATGCGAGGATTTCCCCCTGACATCCCCTTTGCTTAGTTCTGGAGGTCTGATAGATGAAATTTAGTGAGGCCTATCCTGGTATACCAAACGGACGTGACGCCTGCGGGATTATTGCCATTGTCGAGAAGAGTGCACGCCCAAGCCATGCTAACGTGCAGCGCACCATAGAAAGCCTCTACAAAATGGCGCACCGCGCGGGCCTAATCCGTGGCGAAGGTGATGGCACGGGTATTCAGACCGACCTCCCGCGAGAGCTTTGGGCCGGTTACCTCTACGAAGCGGGGCTTGACAGCAACCTGGCCCAAAACCCGCGCTTTTTTGTGGGGCATCTGTTTGTTCCCAAAACCGAGGGTACACGGGTGCAGGAGCTTTTCGACCTCTTTCGGGTCGAGGGGTCGAGGCGGGGAATCAAGCTGCTGCTAGAACGCAAAGGGGAGACCAACAGCAGTGTGCTAGGGCCGGTGGGCAAGCGTACCGAACCGCTTTTCTACCAGGTCGCAGGGCTTTCCACCGACGGCGACGGGCCGCTGTGGGAGCTGGGTCTTTTGCTTGAGCAGCGCTTCCCGGTGCACGTGGTCTCGCTTTCCACGGCCACCGTGGTCTACAAGGTGCGGGGTTCGGCAGAAATTCTCAAGCGCTACTTCCCCGAGCTGTCCCGGGCCGAGTACAAGTCCACCATCACGCTGGGCCACAACCGCTACTCCACCAACACCATGTCCACCTTCGAGGCGGTGCAGCCTTTCGGCCTGCTGGGCCACAACGGCGAGATCAACACCATCGAGCGACTGCGGCGCGAAGGGCGTTTTTTGGACATTCCACTCACCGGTGGCTCCGACTCGCAGGACCTCAACCGCATCCTCGAGGGCCTGCTCTATCGCTTCGGGCTTTCCTTGCCGGAGGCCATGGATGTGGCGTTTCCACCCATTCTGGGCGAGATCAAAAATTACTCCCCGGCACTGCAAGACCTTTATATGAACCTCCGCCAGCGCTTTGGCCCACTGGCGCAGGGCCCGGCGGCTTTGGTGACACGCCACCGTGAGGAGGCTGTCTTCGGCACCGATGCGATGGGCTTGCGCCCTTTGTGGTTTGTCGAGACCGACTCGGAGTACGTGTTTAGCTCTGAGCGCGGGGTCTTCACGGTGGAGGAGTTTGTATCCGAACCGCGTCCCTTTGCTCCCGGCGAGAAGATGTACCTTCGCCTGACCCCCGATGGGGCGCGTTTGTTCACCTACGACCGCCACCAGCGGCAGGTGTTGGAGCGCATCCTGACCAAAACCCACAGCCTCGAGGGTTACGCGGCGCACCTTGCAGGTCCCCGCTACGCCTCGCCCCCACCGCTTAGCGGTGGCTCCGAGGCCCAGGTTGAGGTGAAGCCCGCCCCGCCCTCGCTGAACCTCGAGCGGGCCTATGGCTGGGATCGTTGGGATGCGGGTTACCTCGAGGCCCTGGCCGAGAGTGGAAACGAGCCCATTGGCTCACTGGGCTACGATGGCCCCATTGCCGCTCTTAACCCCGAAAAGCCGAACCTTTCGGAGTTTTTCAAGGAGACCGTGGCGGTTGTGACCAACCCGGCCATCGACCGGGAGCGGGAGATCGAGCACTTTTCTACCCGCAGCATTCTGGGGCGCCGGCCCTTGCCGGATGGGCGGGGAGCGGGTCATGTGGAAGAGCTGGTTGTGCCGGTGCTGCTCGAGGAGTCGGCCCCCAATGTGGGAGCCATTGCGCAAGGCCAGGGCACCCTGACCTACGAGGAGGCCCTGCGCCGCTTCAAGCACGCTGTTCTGCCGCTGCAGTTCTCGGTTGAAGAGGGGATTGCGTCGGGGCTCAAGCGGTTGCAAGAGGCCGCAAAGGATGCGGTGCGCAGTGGGGCGGAACTCCTGGTGCTGTCCGACAGGGGTGCTTTTGAAGGGGGTATCTGGCTAGATGTGTACCTGGCGCTGGCTGCTATTGGCAAGGCGCTGGAGGAAACCCGTGACGAGGAAGGAATCTCGCTGCGCCGCCGCACCTCGTTGCTGATTCACTCCGGAGGGGTGCGGAACCTGCACGACGTGGCGGTTTGCTTGGGGCTGGGTGCCGATGCTGTAGCGCCCTGGCTGATGCAGCACAAAGCCCAGGCCATTAAGGGCTCCCAGGCTTTGCAAAACCTGCTCGAGGGTCTCAAGAAGGGCCTGGAAAAAGTCATCTCCACCATGGGCATCCACGAGGTGCGGGGTTACGGACGCATCTTCAGCGCCATTGGCCTCAAGCCCGATCTGGCCGAGCAGTTTGGTATTCGTAATTTTTTGGGTTCTGAGAAGGCAGGCTATGGTTTGCTGGAGCTCGAGCGCACCTTACTAGAGCGGCTCAACCTGCTCAATGCCGAAAAAGTCCTGCCCGCCAAGGATTTCCGCTTCAATCCGCGCATCTTTAAGGCCGCCATGGAAGTCTCTTCCGGTGAGTCGCCTTACGAACATTTCCAGGAGAAGGTGCGAGGCCTGGAAAATGAATCTCCGGTGGCTGCCCGCCAGCTGCTGGGCATTAAGTTTGCCAGCAAGTCCGAGGTCAACCCTGAAGAGGTGGACCTGAGCGTGGGAGGCCACTCCCTGCCCTTTGTGATTACCGCCATGAGCTTCGGCTCGCAGGGCGAGACCAGTTTTCGCGCCTACGTGGATGCGGTCAAGAAGCTCAACATGGTCTGCATCAACGGTGAGGGTGGCGAAATTCCCGACATGCTGGGCAAATACACGCACTGGCGTGGCCAGCAGGTGGCCTCGGGTCGCTTTGGGGCCCATGCCTACATGCTCAACTCGGCGGGTTTCATCGAGATCAAAATTGGCCAGGGGGCCAAACCGGGAGAGGGGGGGCACCTGCCCGGCAAGAAGGTGACGGCCAAAGTGGCTGCAGCTCGCAATGCGGTACCAGGCGTGGACCTGATCTCACCGTCCAACAACCACGATCTCTACTCCATTGAAGACCTAGCCCAGTTGATCGAAGAACTCAAAACCGTCAACCCCAAGGCCAAAGTCTCGGTTAAGGTGCCAGTCATCCCGGGCATCGGCACCATCGCAGTGGGTATCGCCAAGGCCGGTGCCGATGTCATCGCTTTGTCGGGCTTCGAAGGGGGCACGGGGGCGGCCCGCTGGCACGCGCTCAAATATGCGGGCTTGCCCGTAGAAATTGGTGTACGTCGGGCTCATCGGGCGCTGGTGCGCGCAGGCCTGCGCGACAAGGTAGAAATATGGGCCGACGGCGGGCTAAAAACTGCCTACGACACCCTAAGAATGGTGCTGCTAGGGGCCGACCGGGTAGGCATGGCGACCATGGCCATGGTGGCCATAGGTTGTACCATCTGCCGTCAGTGCCAGATGGACACCTGTCATGTGGGTATTGCAACCCAGATCGAAACTGTTGAACAGGCCCAGGCACACGGCCTGAAGCGCTTTGTGCCGCAGGAGTCGACCAGGGCTGTAGAGCAGCTGGTCACCTTCTTTGCGGCCAAGGGGAATGAGTTGCGGCGCCTTGTGGCAGCCCTGGGTGAAGTAAGCCTGCGTAACCTGGTGGGGCGCAGCGACCTGCTGGTCCAGGAAGGGCATCACAACGAAATTGACCTTGGCTACTTTTTTGAGCCCGTTGCGGCGCCGGAGTGGTTGGGCGAGCGCTCGGCTCATGTGCTGCGCAAGCCCTTGAATCAGCTGACCCGTTCCATTACCGAGGTTGTCACCAATGCCTATGCCGAGGGCGGACGCGAACTGCTCTTCCAGGAAGGGCCGGTTGGCTCAACCGACCGCGCTCTGGGAACCCACCTGGCTGGGGAAATTGCCCGCCGCCGCTTGTACGGCAAGGGTTGGGACGCAAAAGTGGAAATTCGTTTTGATGCGGGCAGTGTGGCTGGCAACGGCATTGCGGCTTTCAACGTGGAGGGTTTAGACATCGTGGTCGAGGGGGGTGCCCAAGACGGCGTAGCCAAAAATGCCTATGGCGGCAAAGTGGCGATTCTGAAAGGCCGCAACCCCTTCGGGCAGTATGTGGATGGTTCGGTTGGAAAGTCGTTTGCCTATGGAGCCATTGGGGGCTTGCTGATTGTGGAAGGCCAGGCCGACAGCCGTTTTTGCATTCGTTTGTCAGGAGCTGATGTGGTGTTGGCGGGCGAACCGGACCGTCCTGTGCAGGATGAGCTGGGTAACATCGCGGCTCGAGCCCAGGCCAAGGGCTTCGCTTTTGAGTACATGACCCGGGGCCGTGCAGTGGTGCTGGGTGACCCCGGACCCTGGATTTGCTCGGGTATGACTGGGGGGCGGGTCTACCTGCGCTACTGGCCTGAGATGGGTTTGAACGAAGGGGCCATGTACCGCAGGCTGGCCAAAGGGGCTAAGGTGACCATTCAAAAACTTGATGAGCGCGGCATTGCCGACGTGCGCGAGCTGATGAGCGCCTATCTGGATGCACTGCGGGCTGCCGAGCGCGAAGACAAGGCTGAACGCCTCGTGAAGTTGCTGGCCGACCCTGGAGCGCATTTCCGCATGGTGTTGCCTACCAATCAACAAGTCGCGCAGGAAGT
>DAIUDO010000078.1:0-10411 GCA_036845585.1 Meiothermus sp.
CTCACAGATAAAGTGACCGGCCTCGAGGGCTTCTCCCTGCACGTGGTGGGCGTATTCGCGCCATGCCGCGAGCACATCGCAGGTGCGGTGCACGACGCCTTTGCTGCCCCACAGCACCAGCAGGGGGCACTCGATTTTGCGGGTGTCGGCGGCATGGTGTTGCAGGTCTATGCTGGCCGCGGCCCGGTAGTCCTCGCAGGTAGCGTGGATAGTGGCAGGGTTCTGAAAGCAGCGCTCGTACTCGGCCAGGGCTTCGGGGGTGTAGACCGAGAGGCCGCTTCCCCAACCGCCCAGCTTCTGGTGCAAAAATCCTATCGGGTCATGACCAATCAGGCGCTCTGGGAAGCCCAGGGGCTGGGCCAGGAAGAACCAGTGGTAGTAGGCCAGGGCCAGCTCCCGGCTCAGGTGAGCGAACACATAAGGTGTGGGGACGATGTCCAGTACCGCCAGCTTCAGCACCCGCTGGGGGTGGTCTAGGGCCATGCGCTGCCCCACCCGCCCACCCCGGTCGTGGCCCACCACCATAAACTGCTCGAAGCCCAGGGCTTGCATGACCTCGAGCTGATCCTGGGCCATTTGCCGCTTGCTGTAGTTCCAGTGGGCAGGGTCTCCGGGAGGCTTTTCGCTATCGCCGTAGCCGCGCAGGTCGGTCGCCACCACGGTAAAGTGCTCAGCCAGGGTTGGCGCAACCCGGTGCCACATGGCGTGGGTCTGGGGGTAGCCGTGCAATAGCAGAACTGCCGGACCGCTGCCGCCCATCCTTGCGTTTATACGAACCTGCGAGGTGGGAACCTGTAGGTGCTTGAAGCCGTTGAACACCGCTGCTCCTCAGCGTATCCGCCTTATCAGTAAGGCCACAGCGTTGTCGGGTGCGCCTGCCTCCAGCGCAGCCTGCACCAGGGCCTCGGCGGCGGCCTGGGGGGTAGGGGCCTGGTCCAGAATCTCGGTCATCTGGACTTCGGAAACCTCTCCCCAGACCCCATCCGAGAGCAGCACGAGGGTTTCGCCGACCTCGAGGGTGGTGGCCTCGAGGGTCTCCACGTACCCCTCTTGCGGCTGGCGCAGGTTGCCCAGCGAGCGCAAAACCTGGTTACGGTCGGGGTGGTGCATGGCCTCCTCTTTGCTGATCATCTGGTTGGCCACCAGGGCTGCGACCAGGGAGTGGTCGCGGGTAAGCTGACGAAGCTGGCCCCCGCTCCACAGGTAAATCCGGGTATCGCCCACGTGGGCGATGGTGTAGCGGGCATCCCGCAGAATCACCCCGCTCAGGGTGCAGCCCCCATCCTGACCGGCCAGTGCTTCCAGCACGGCCTGGTTGGCCTCCCAGACCAGGCGCACCCCCCAGTCGGACTGGGCCTGGGGGTCGTCGAGGGGGTGGGGCAGGTTGCCGGCGATGAAGGTCTCGACGGCCGCCTGGCTGGCCCGTTCACCGGCCGCCATTCCACCCATGCCGTCGCTCACGCAGGCCCGCAGCAAAAGCGAGCGGTTGAACTCCGAGCGGATGCGCTCGAGGCGGTAGGAATAGGCATCCTGGTTGTAGTGGCGGCTAGGGTTGAGCCCCACGCTGGTCGCTTCGCCGAACTCGAGCACCACCTCAGCTGGGCGGACGAGCCCCCTGAGCAGGGCCTGGGCTTGTTTGGGCGTGGCCCGCTCCTCGACCGGGGCGAGCATCTGGTGCAGGGCCTGGGGTACGCCGGGCAGCGGAATTCCGGCCAGGAGCATCTCGCTAGGCCCCTCGACCGGCAGGGGGGTGCCGGTCAGCAGCTCAAACAAAAGCGCTCCCAGCAGGTAAACCCCGGTTTTGCTGCTGGGGGCTGCCTCGGCTAAAACTTCCGGTGGGGTGTAGCCTTGCCGCCAGACCCTGGGCGGCCTCTCACCGATGGGTGCCAGTCGGGGCGGCAGCACGAGCTGGAGGCCCTGGGGGGTCTGCCCGAGGGCCTGAGGCTCCAGGTCCAGTAGGGTCAGGCCCTTGAGCTCCAGAAAATACAGCAACTGGGCCAGGGGCTGCACCACCTCGAGGGCCTGGGCCAGCGACAGGGGCCGCCCCAGGGGTTGAACCGGAGAGGCCTCGAGGGCCACCCCTTCGGGGCCCGCATAGACCAGCCGGGGCAGCAGACGGTGCGGGCCCAGCCCGGCCAGGAGGCTGCCGTCCTGCCGGGGCTTGACCAGCAACCGGGCCTCGTCTGCTTTGGCGGTGCTCCAGCCCGCCAGATAGGCCCCCTCCACCACAAAGGATAGGGGGCCCCAGGTCTGGGTGGCGCCGGGTTTGAGCTCGAGGTCTTCCACGGTGGAGGGCAGGATGGTTTCTTCCAGGAATTCCCCTTCTGCCGCCGATGGGGGCACGGGGGATTCGGATTGTGTTGCCGGTAGAGGTATGGGGGGCTCGGCTTCCTCCTCGGACGGGAGGCCCATGTCGGCGTGGGTCATACCCTCGGCCTCGGCTTGCAGAATCTCTTGGCTGTCCTGTTCGTCCACAGGACGCTCGTCCGGCATCTTCAGCCCTCCTGAAAGACCAGAATCACATTGCCAAAGGCCAGTTCGTCGCCGTCTTTGATCTCGGTAGGTTCGACCAGGCGCGGCGAGTAGGCCTCCTGGCCGGCCCGCTTGATGAACACACCGTTGGTCGAACCCAGGTCGCGCACTTTCCAGACTCCGTCAAAAAAGAGCTCGGCATGGCGGCGCGAGATGTTTTCGGCCCCCGGCACCCCGGTCAGGTCGATTTCGACCGGGCCGGTAGAGGCATCGAAACGCCCCACCACCAGGCGCGGACCTTGCAGAGGGATCACCTCGGTGGTAAGGGCGCCAAAGCGTTTGAAGACCAGCCTGCCCGGTCGAAACAGCGGGGCCGGGGGTGGGGCAGGGGTGGGTTCGGGCGCTGCGGGAAGGGCAGGTTCGGTAGCGGCTGTTTCGGACGCGGGTTGGGCCTCGGCAACTCCGGGAGTGGGGGTCTCGCTGACCACGGGTTGCGGGGCCGCAATCTCGCTCACAACGGGTTCTGGGGCTGGGGTGAGTTCGACCCCACAGCTCTCGCAATACTGGGTTCCATCGGGATTCTCGCTTCCGCACACCGTACACACCATCATGGGTTACGCTCCTCTCTTCGCCGTTCGCGGGTCAAGCGAACGATACCACCAAAACACAGGATCAGCACGGCCACTGCTAGGCCGCCGGGCTCGAGGACTTCTCCCTGGGCGGGGTCGGCCCAGCGAAAAGCCGCCACCAGGCCCAGTACGACTGCCAACGGGATGCTCTGGCGCTCCAACAGCAGCACCCCCAGGTAAACCGCCCCCAAAACCAAGACGGCCAGGGCCCCCTGTTCGATGGGCAGCATATTGTTGTAATAGAGCAGCCCCGCGCCGACCAGTACCACCAGGGGCAAGAGCCAGACCACCTGGGTTACCAGAAAACTCAAGGTGTAGAAAACCCCCAGCACAATGGCCGAGTAGAACCCGGCCCGCAGCCAGGGGAAGATTTCGGGGTAGCCTGGCACCAGGGCATCGAAGTCGCGTTGCAACTGCTCGTCTAAGGGTTGCAAAAATGTTTGCAGCGTGGCGGGGCGTACCTCAAAGAACAGGTAAAACAGGGCCATAAAAGCGATCAGTGTGAGCAGATTGAGCCGGAGGTTGAGCAGCCTGGAGGTGTTCGAAGGCGTAGGGGCTGGACCCGGCACCGGGCTGGGTGTACCTGAAGGAGTTGGTGAGGGCTGGGGAATGGGTGTAGGGGCTGGCTGAGGTTGAGGAACGGGTGTGGGAGCAGGTTTAGGGACGGGTGCCGGGGCTGGACGCTGGACGGGGGCCAGGGTGAAACGGGCCTCGAGGTGGCTGCCAGCCCGCAGTTGCACCTTGACCTGCTGAGGCTGAAAGCCCCGCGCGTCTGCGTAAAGGGTATAGGTGCCCAGCGGGAGGCCCTTCAGGTCGGTATCGCCCAGAACTACTTGCTGGAAGCCGCCCGGCCCCTGCAGTCGCACGGCGGTCTGTGGTGGACTCACCCGGATCGAAAGGCTGCCGGTGGTGGGGATCGGCGGGGAGGTAGGCTTGGGTTGGGGTTGCTGGCCCAGCAGAATGGCGCGAAACTCGGCCACACTTTGCGGGCGTCGCTCCACCCGGATCTCGAGGGCACGGTTGACCGCGTTTTCCAGCCCGTCGGGGGTCTCGCGTGGGAGCCGCAGGGGTTGGTTGCTTTGTACCCGGTCGGTGGCGGCGGGCGGTACCACCCCCATCAGCGCATGGTAAAGCGTGGCTCCCAGTGCATAGATGTCGGTATAAGGGCCAAACTTGCCTGCCGTGCCGTACTGCTCTAGGGGGGCATAGCCGGGGGTGACCAGCCGGGTATGGCGCTGGGTTTTGCCCTGGGCAAACTGCCGGGCTGAACCAAAATCAATCAGCACCACCCGGCCATCCTGGTGTAAAAATACATTGTCCGGTTTGATGTCGCGGTGCAGCATACCGGTGCTGTGGACCACTTCCAGCGCATCCAGCAGTTTGAGCGCAATGCTCTGCACTTCGCTGGGGGAGAGCCGGCCCTGCTTCTCGATGCGTTTGCCCAGGGTCTGGCCTTTCAAAAACTCCATCACCAGATAAGCGGTGCCGTTTTCCTCGAAAATATCGAACACCTGCACGATGCCCGGATGGTTGAACTTGGCCATCACCCTGGCCTCGTCCTCGAACTTCTCCATGGTCTCGGCAAAACCCGAACCGAGCAGGCTGGTTGGCGGCACCACATTGCGCGAGTTGGCCTTGCGCGACGTTCCCTCAGGGAACAGCTCCTTGATGGCGACAGGGCGGTTTTCCTGGGTATCGGCACCCAGGTAGGTGATGCCAAACCCGCCCTGCCCCAGTACCTTGCCCAGGGTGTAGCGCCCACCGCGCAACCGCGTGCCCACCGGCAGGTGTTGTTCGCCTGCCGCCGCGATGCTCATGCCGCAGGCCGGACAGATGGCAGCCTGGGCCGGTACGGGGCTGGCACAGTAGGGACAACGTTCCATGTTCAGGCAGGGGGGTAGAGGGGGGCAGAAGAGTGGGGTAACATAATGCAGTACGGGAAAAACGCTGCATCTGATCCGTAGGATAAGCGCTCTTCGGGCGGATCAGTTCGGTTCAGGGTAAGCACGGTCATGGCTGCCTCGAGGGCCATTTTGTGTACGTTCAAATCGCGGTGACTCCGTATCGCCCCCACGCTCCTAGCACCCCGCTCCCATCAAGCCCCGGTCATCTTGCGGATTTCTTCATCGGAGGGCAGGTCGCTTTGTTCTTGCTTGAGCACCTGGGTCTTGGCCCCAATCTTGATGGTCTTGGCGGTACCGATGCTGATGGTCTTGCTGCTTTTGAGCTCTCCTACGGCCTGGTCGAGGGCACGGGTCATGGCGGTATTGCCCAGCTTGACGGTCATATTGCGGGCCAGTTCCAACGTCTTGGCGGCTTTGGCGGGGTCGGTGCGGGCCTCCTGGGTGGCCTGCCGCACGAGCATCTCGATGTTGCGCTGCTGCACCCACTGCATCACCTGAGGGTCGATCTGGGCGGCCAGGGTTTCGTCGGTGGTGAACTCCACCACCACGTCCATGGGCGGTACCTCGCCGCGGTAACCCTTGCCGGGTACCTCGTAGGTCAGGCCCAACTGGGCCAGGCGGATCCGTGCGGGTGGGCGGGCTGGCAGAGTGAACTCGAGGATAAACACCGTCCAATCGCCCTTGGCTGCGTTGCCGAGAGGATGCGGCACGGCCCTGAGATCTACCTCGCTCTGGGTGGGATAGACCCGCGTCACCCGGTCCAGCGAGACCTCCTTGACGGTCTTGACCGCGAGGGCAATGTGGGTGATGACCTCGTTGGCGGCGTTCTCCAGCTCGCCCAGGATGGCCTGCGGCAGCTCGCTGGCCCGCAGGCTGGGGGGCAGCGGGTTCTGCGTGTCGGGCACGATGTGAAAGGGCTTGCCCTGGGTGCGGTCGGTGATCTCGGTGAGGAGGTCGTCGTTCCAGTCGTCGCCTACCCCGATGGCCGTCACGGGAATGTGGGCTTCGGCCAACTGTTCGGCGGCCTGTTCAACCAGCGGTTCGTCGAAGGCCTGCCCATCGGTCAGGAGCAGCATCCGGCGGCTGCCGCTCTCTTTGCGCAGCAACTTCATGCCTTCGAGCATCCCAGCACCCATGTGCGTACCACCCGAGAACTGCGTTAGCTGTTGGGTTGCTGCGACCAGCCGGGCCTTGTTGGCCGCCTCGGTGAACGGCTGCACTACCCCGGCGTGGTCGTCAAACTTGATGAGGGCCAGTCGGTCGGATGGTTGAAGTTGTCGGCTGTTCAGCAGGTTTTGCAGGGCTTCCACCACCAGGTCCATCTTGCTCCTGGCTCCCCGCACCACCTCGTACTCCTTGCCGTCCACTCGGACGCTCTGCCCGGTGCGGTGGGTGGGCTCGGTCACCACCTCCCGCATCGAACCCGAGGTGTCCACCACAAAGGCAATTGCGAGCTGGGGCCTGGCCCCTGCCGCCTCGGCCTGGGGGCGCACCTTGAGGGCGAGAAACATCTTCTGGTCGGGCATGTTGGCCATCAGGTACTCACGGTGGGGTTGCAAGCGGGTTTCTAGCATACGCCTCCTGAAGAATACTGGCGATGGGTGCTTTTCTCTCGAGCCTGATGATACTGGATTCCAGAACCTAACCTTCCAAATCAACAACTGCAGAGGCTTGGTTGCACTGCGCGCGGGGCAGGCCTCTTTGACCTCGGCCAGAGCGCGAATCTGCTCGAAGGCCGTAACCGTCCTGCCCGCCTTCTTGTAGGCATCTCTACGCTCCTGCAAGGCCGCGTTGTACAGCGCGCGGGTGAGCTCTAGGTGCTTCTCAAATCCCTTTGTTGGGGCTTGGTAGGGTAGAGGCGGTAGGCGAAGGCTTTCCGCATGGCTTGAGGACCGGCGTTCCGCTGCCCCGCGAGGCGGGGAATCTGTCCACAACGGCTACTATACAGCACAGAGCAGTATGTGTTCACACGGCGCTCTTTCCGATGGCAAACCGCTCACCCCATGCCTTGCGCCGGGTGCGGCGCAAAAGGGGCTTGCGCGGTTTATTTGGTCAGAAGAACTGCAATCAGGCCACCCGCAGTGCTGGCCAGCAGGTTGGTCAGGTGGTTGCTCCACCAGTCGTGCCGGTCTTCCCACAAGCCCAGCAGGGTATCCAGCAGGGCGCCGCTTACCCCGCCAACCACAACGGCCCATACCGGCACGCCCAGCAGTACCGCCCATGGAGCGAACAGCAGCGCGCCAATCCCCAGAGCCGTTGTGCCGAGCCAGCTCACGGCAGCGTTGGTTCCGGCCTTCACGCGCCCTTTGCAGGGATGCCAGGCCGTCTTGCTGTGGCTGCCGACCTCGGTTGCAAGGGTGTCGGCGGCGGCGGTGGCCAGTGCGGCCAGAAAGTAAGTCGGTGAGCCTAGGGCAATCCCCAGCGCAGCCGGGAGCCCGTTGGCCAGCACCTGAAAGGCCGTGCGGCCTGAGCGGTCGTGGCTATTCGGATTAAGCCGACTGGCCGCGCTGCCCAGCGCGACCAGGAAAAGAACCGCTAGCGCAGCCGGGATGCCGCCGGCCCACAGGGGTAGCCCACCCACCAGCGCGGCAGCCCAGGCGGTGTTGGGTCTGAGCCAGCCCAGCCGCTCGGCCAGCAGACCCAACCCAAAAGCGATGAGCAGGGCCAGAAGCAGGTTCATGATTACTGGGGCGTGAAAACTACAATACCTGAGACCAGTTCACGGTACGCACGTTGGGTACGCTGCGCAGGCGTTCGTCCAGTACCTTTTGCTCACCTTCGGTCAGGTCGACTCGAGTGCTGATGCGGAACAGCGTGGACAGCGGCGAGGTAGGATTGGAGTTTACACCCATAGCGCTTTTGCCCATCGAGGCAATAGCGTCCATGATATCGCGCAGTAGGCCGGCCCGGTCATCGGCCATTACCTCCAGCTGCATCACCCGCCCCAGTCCCTCCCAGTAGGCCAAGACCACCCGCCCTGGGTCCTGCTCCATCAGACGGCGCATGTTGGGGCAGCCCGCTTTGTGCATCGTGACCCCCCGCCCCCGGGTCACGTAACCCAGGATGGTGTCACCCTTGGCGGGACTGCAACAGCTGGCCAGCTTGATGGGTGCCTGGAGATTGGACTCCAGGCGAATGCCCAGCTCGTTTTTGACCGGCTTAGGCTTGGGCGGCGTGTGTTCGGTTTTGGGGGCTAGCATGCGCGCGACCTGCTGGGGTGCGACCCTACCTCCCGCAATGGCAGCGTACAAATCCTCGGGCGAGGCGCTTTTGATGAGCTTTCGACCGACCTCCTCGAGCTGGCTCTCCAGCGGTTTGGGCAGCCCGCGCCGCTTGAAGTATTTTTCCAGCATCCGCTGGCCTTTTTCCAGGGTCTCGGCGCGCTCAAAGCTACGGAAGAACATCCGCACCTTTTGCTTGGCCGAGCGGGTTTTGGCGTACTCTACCCAGTCTTTGGAAGGATGGGCGGTTTTGGCGGTGAGAATCTCGACAATTTCGCCGTTTTGCAGCTCGTAGCTCAGCGGCACGATGCGCCCATTGACCTTGGCCCCAACCATGTGGTGCCCCACCTCGGTGTGGATGTGGTAGGCAAAGTCCACCGGGCTCGAGCCTTTGGGTAGGTTGATAATCTTGCCTTTAGGAGTGAACACAAATACCCGGTCGCCCAACAGTTCTTTGGTGACTGCCTCGACAAAATCGCGCGAGCTGCTGTACTCCTGTTGCCAGTCCTGGATGCTTTTGAGCCAGCCCACCCGCCGACGCAGGTCTTCGGGGTCGGTGACCCCCTCCTTGTAGAGCCAGTGGGCGGCGATGCCGAACTCGGCTACCTGGTGCATTTCCTTGGTGCGAATCTGCACTTCCAGCGGCAGGCCGTTCACCGCTATAACCGTGGTGTGCAGCGACTGGTAGCCGTTGGGCTTTGGCACGGCGATATAGTCCTTGACCCGGCCCGGTATGGGCTGCCAGAGGGCATGCACCAGCCCCAGCACGTGGTAGCACACCTGTTTTTCGCGCAGAGCGTTTTCTTCAGGGTCTTGGCCCTGGCGCGGCTCCAGAATCACCCGCAGGGCCAGCAGATCGTAGATCTGCTCGATGGCCTTGCCCTCCCGTTCCATCTTTTTCCAAATGGAGAACAGGTGTTTGGTGCGGCCTGTGACCTCGACTCTCTTAACCGATTGCTTGAGGATGAAATCGCGTCCCAAAGCCTGCTCGAGTTTCTCGCGAGCAGCCTGCACGGCGGCCTCGCGCTCGGCGCGGTGGCTCTTGAGGCGGGCCTCGAGGGCCTGGTAGTCCTCTGGGTTAAGGTAGCGAAAAGAGAGGTCCTCGAGCTCCAGCTTGACCTGCCCGATACCCAGTCGGTGGGCCAGCGGGGCGTAAATTTCTAGGGTCTCGCGGG
The DNA here is from genome assembly GCA_036845585.1 of Meiothermus sp. Lineage (GTDB taxonomy): Bacteria > Deinococcota > Deinococci > Deinococcales > Thermaceae > Meiothermus. The sequence continues at coordinate 9,402 of DAIUDO010000078.1, forward strand.
CGATGCGCTGCTGCTTGTGGGGCGGCATGAACTCCAGGGTGCGCAGGTTGTGCAGCCGGTCGGCCAGCTTGACGATGATAATCCGCACGTCCTCGGCCATGGCAATGAACATCTGCCGCAGATCTTCGGCGTGTTTTTCCTCGGCGGGCTTGTCCTCGTGGGCGGCGTGAGCCAGCTTGTACAGCTTGGAGACCTTGGTCTCGCCCTCCACGATTTTGCGCACTGCTGGCCCAAACCGCTCCTCGATGTCCTCCGGTCGAACCTCAGTATCTTCGATGGTGTCGTGCAGGAGCCCGGCCATTAGGGTTTCGGCATCCAGGCCCAGATCGGCCAGGATCTGGGCTACTGCTACCGGGTGGGTGATGTAGGGTTCCCCACTCTTGCGTTTCTGGTCCTTGTGGGCTGTATGGGCGAACTCGAGGGCGGTGCGCACCTGGGCTTTAGCCTGGGCTGTCAGGTAGTTCAGGTGGGGCTCCAGATCGCGCCAAAGTGACTCAACCGCCAAGCGCTCGGCGGGCGATAGGTTGGTCGGCATGGGTTGATGGGAGTGCTTGGTCATAGATGCAGCAGGCCTTGTTTTTGGCGAACCCGGTTGGACACTTTGCTAAGTCTAGCACCTTACTGTGGCATGACCAAGCTCGAGGGCACCGTTTGATTACCAATCTTGAGGCTAGCACGGAACCGGCAGCCGCATGGTTATACGGATCTGTATTCATGAGACCCGACGGCCCTAAGGAACCAGGGGCTTGCTGGGTTGTGCCCGTCTACCGGCCCATGCGGGTGTGACTCCCAACCCGACCCCCCGCACTGGCACGACAGGCTATGAGCCTAATTCCGGCCGAGAACAGGCCTGAGAGGAGCAACTCAGTTCGGCGCGACCCCCCAAAGACCTCTTCGCCATACTGGTAGACTGACCGCATGTTGCGCTTGAATCTCACCAATCTATTCAAGGAGTGTATCGGCGAGCACGGGATCGATTGGGCAGAAGCCCTCCCGACCTATGCCCAGCG
>DAIUDO010000079.1:0-9881 GCA_036845585.1 Meiothermus sp.
GGGAGGAATCATGCGTTTTTTGCGGTTTGCGGGACGTTTGCTGCTGGTACTGGTAGGACTGGCGATGGTGCTGATACTGGGCGGTTGGTTCTGGCTGCGGGGGGCTACGCTGCCCCAATACGGCGGTCGCCTGGCCCTGAAGGGTCTTTCAGCTCCTGTAGAGATGAACCGTACCGCCGAAGGCATACTCCATATCAAGGCTCAGACCGATGCCGATGCTTTTTTTGCCCTGGGAGTAGCCCATGCCCAAGACCGTCTTTGGCAGATGGAGTTTCAGCGGCGAATTGGTGCGGGGCGCCTTTCCGAGGTGCTGGGCCAGGCAACCCTCGAGCAAGACCGCTTTCTGCGCACCTGGGGCTTTTACCGGGCGGCCGAACAAGCCTATGCTGGACTGGGGTCCTATGCTAAAGCAGCGGTGGACGCCTACGTAGCCGGCATCAACGCGTACCTGTCGCTGAACCCCCCGCTGCCGCTGGAGTTCCGTTTGCTGGGTCTGCAGCCCGAGCCCTGGAAGCCCGCTGATGTGCTGGTCTGGGCCAAGATGATGTCCTACGACCTCTCGGGCAACTGGCGCAGTGAGCTGCAGCGCTGGCAGTGGGCAGCCAAGGGCATGCCCCCTGAGCGGATGGCCCAGCTCCGGCCGCCCTACCCCACCGATGCACCCACCGTGCTCCAGTCCGAGGATCTGCATCGGCCCCCACCCTCCCAGCCTGATGGGGAGTCGGCCCGCAGCCTGCTGACAATGGCTGCCCGGATGCCCATGGCCTTGCACCTGCCGGGTGAGCTTTTGGCACGAGCCTCCAACAACTGGGTGGTCGGGCCGGCCCGCAGCGCAAGTGGCAAGCCCCTGCTGGCCAACGATCCCCACCTGGGCTTGCGGGCGCCCTCGGTCTGGTATCTGGTGCATATGGAAGCCCCCACCTACAAGGCTATCGGCAGCAGTTTTCCCGGCCTGCCTGCGGTGGTCATCGGGCGCAATGAGCGCATTGGCTGGGGCGTGACCACGGTGGGGGCTGATGTACAAGACCTCTACGTCCTCGAGGAGGCTCCAGGCGGATACCGCTATAAAGGAGCGGTCGAACCCTGGCGCATCCGCACCGAGGTTATCAAGGTCAAAGGAGCGCCCGATGCGACCCTACGGGTGCGCGAAAGCCGCTATGGGCCGGTGATCAACGATGTGGTTAGCAATCCTGGTGCGCGGCCTCTGGCCCTTCGCTGGACCAGCCTGGACCCCTCCGACCGCACCATTGAGGCATTCTTGGGTATTGCCCGAGCCCAGAACTGGGATCAGTTCAAAGCGGCCCTCTCACTTTACAACGCGCCCAGCCAGAACTTTGTCTATGCGGATGTAGACGGCAACATCGGTTACATGGCCCCGGCCCGGTTTCCCATTCGCAGGCCCGGTCACTCCGGCTTGATGCCGGTGCCGGGGGACGGCAACTGGGACTGGCAGGGTTACCTGCTGCCCGAACAGTGGCCTCAGGTCTACAACCCCAAGGAGGGCTTCATCGTGACCGCCAACAACAAGGTCACGGCGCCAGGCTACCCCCACACCATCTCGCTGGAATGGGAGGAGCCGTACCGGGCCCAGCGCATCCGTGAGCTGATTCTCTCCAAGGATAAACTCTCTGTAGAGGACATGATCGCAATGCAGCAGGACATCACCAGCCTGCTCTACCGCGAGTTTAAGCCGGTGCTCGAGCTGCTCAACCCCTTATCGGAGAACGCCAGGGCCTGGAAAGCCCGCCTGCTGGCCTGGGACGGGGTGATGCGGGCCGACCAAGTTGAGCCCACGGTATTTCAAGGCTGGTACACCGAGCTGAGCCGTCTACCCAGCAAAGAAGTCGGACAGGAATTCTGGGAACAACCCCGCTACTTGCTAGCCGCCATGCGCCATGGCGACCCGGCCTGCCAGACCCCCGACACCCGGACCTGCCTGGAGTACGCCGCCTTGGCCCTGGATCGGGCCCTCGACCGGCTGGGCCGCAGCCCTTCCCGCTGGGGGGAGGTGCATCAGGCGGTGTTTGCCCATGCGGTACTGACCAATGTAGGCCCCCTGCGGCGTTTTTCGGATCGGGCGGTGCCCCATGGGGGCGACCGTTACACCCTGAACCGGGCTTCCTACGACCCAGATACCCTGCGTATGACCGTGGGCAGCAGCTACCGGCACATACTAGACTTTGCCGACCTCGAGAACTCCCTCTTCATTCATCCTTTGGGACAGTCGGGTGCGCTAATGTCGGGCCACTACGACGACCTGCTGGGCAGGTGGGCGGGTGGGCAATACCTGCCAATGCGGATGGGGGAGACTCAATTTCGCACCCGCCAGACCCTCGAGCCGCAAAGGTGATCTGCCCACAGCCAGTGCCCCTAGGTTTTGAAATCAATCCTGCACCCCTCGAGAGCCCCAGCGGTATGGGTGCCTCGCATTTCACTGCTGGACCATGTACACTTTGGTACAGGTAAGCTCCGTTCAGCAAACGGACGATCCCTCATCGAGGTCGTTTGTCCCCGCACACCCCCTCAGTCTTGGCTTGCCATCTGTGCTCAGGGGCGGACGGGTTCAGGCCTCTGCTACTCAACAAAAAAACAGAAGACCGCAAGGCGCGGCATGGCCAGGACCAAGCCCCATCTGCGGTTCTGACCTGTTACCTTGACCCGCCGGAGGACGGCCAATCCTCAGGGCGGGTTGACAGCCGTCCAGCTGAGATATAGTGTATTAGATAACTAGTTCACTAAGGAGGTGGCTAGATTGTGGGACCTAGATCTGGAGTCAGGGCCGATTTACGCGCAGATCGTGCGGGGGGTGGAGCGGATGCTGGCTAGCGGGAAGATGAAACCGGGTGAAAAACTGCCTTCGGCACGCGAATTGGCAGCCGAATTGAAGGTGAACCCCAACACGGTGATTCACGCCTTTAGCCAGTTGGAAATGGCCCAGATAACCGAAACCAAACGCGGCTTGGGAACTTTTGTGCGCGAGGACGTGAATGTGGAGGGCATCCGTCTGCGAATCTTACAGGAGGCCGCTTTGCGCTTTTTGACCGAGGTGCAGAGCCTGGGGCTGAGCCTGGAAGATGCCCAGAGGGCCCTCAAAAAAGTGGGCCCCAACGGCCAGAGGGAGGCCTAATGCTGGCAAAGCTCTCGAACGTGACCAAGCGCTATGGCAAGACCGACGGGGTACATGACCTTAGCCTCGAGCTCCATCCAGGGCAGGCGGTGGGGCTGCTGGGCCTGAACGGCTCCGGTAAAACCACCACCCTCAAGCTTCTGGCCGGGATGTTGTTTCCCACCCAGGGGGTTGTGGAGGTGCTGGGTAGAACCCCCCGCGAGAACCGCGGCCAGATAGCTTATTTGTCGGATACCGACAACCTCTATGCCTGGATGACCCCTGCCGATGCCGAGCGCTTTATGCTGGGCCTGTACCCAGACTTCAACCCGAAGCGCTACCGCGAGCTGCTGGCCTTTTTGGAGGTGCCCAAGCAAGGCTACCGCTCGATGTCGCGGGGGCAGCGGGCGAGGTTGCGTCTGGCGATGGTTTTGGCCCGCGATGCCCGGCTGTTTTTGCTCGACGAGCCGCTCTCGGGCATCGACGTGATCTCGCGCGACCGCATCCTCAAGAGCCTGGTACTGGAGTGGCGGGAGGACGCCTGCTTGGTGCTTTCGACGCACGAGGTCAGCGAAGCCGAGGGAATTTTTGAACGGGTCTTGCTCTTGAAAGAAGGCAGGCTCGCCATGGATGCCAGAGCCGAAGATCTGCGGCTCAAGGGGCAAAGTGTGAAAGATGCCTTTATCGAGGTGCTGGCTTGATGAGGCTATTGAGCAGGAGCGTTGTGGGGCAGGGGCGAGAGAATTCCGGGCGGTTTGTAGTTGGCGGTTCACCGGTTCTTTACACGCTTCAACGATCAATCCAGCTAGGAGGTACATCTAAATGAACGCATTTACTACACTGTTGTGGCTCGAGCTTCGCAAGTTCGGCGTGTTCGGGTTTGCTTTGTTGCTGGGGGTGCTGGCCTGGTTCTTGGTAGCCCGACAGATATTCGAATGGAATGGGAACAACTTCGAGTCTGCTGCCGTTGTGTTTGCGACCACCGCCGTGGGCGCTGTCGGTTTGAGCATGGTCTTCCTGTTTGCGCTGGGCCTGGACTTCGGGCGCGAGTACCGTGCTGGGCGTTGGTCGCTGCTGCTGGGCTCGCCCCAGCCGGGCTGGCTACACCTGGCTGCGAAGGCTGTGTTCGGCGTAATGGTGTTGACCCTCTTCAACGGCGGGATGTGGCTGGTGCAGGCCTTCTGGCTGGGCCAGGTCGGAATCAGCATGCCCTTCAGTCTGGGGGCTAGTGTGTGGCTCTACCTGCTGGGCGGCCTGGCTCTGGTGGTTCCGGCACTATTCCTGGGTCTGTTGGTAGCTGCCTACATCCCTGGCAAAGCCACCCTCCTCGCCTTCATCATCGGTACGATTGGAATGGGACAAGTACTGGAATGGAGTGCCCGGCTCTTTGGCGGCCAGTTCTACGAGCTGCTGCCCGCCTGGAAGCTACCCGCCCCTAGTGTGGAGCAGAGCCCTGCGGTGCGGATGCAGTGGGACAGCTTTCCGGGCCTTCCAACCGAGGCCTTTGTGATTCTACTGGTGCTCACCGCACTGTTCTTTTTGGTTACGAGCCGTCTGTGGCAGGAAGTGGAGGCCTGAGATGCCCAACGCACACTTTGGAACCGTTGAGCTCATCGTATTCGGCCTGGTGTTCGCCTGGTTGGCCTACGCCGGCTACCGCCTGTGGACCGGTACCTGCAGTCAGACCGCGCAATGGGCGGGCGTAGGGTTCACCGCGCTAGCGGCTATCGGGCTGGCGCAGGATCTGTTCGATATAGGCCGCCAATCGGTAAACGCCGGGGTGGTCTCGGCAGACACCGGTGTGGTGAGCGGTGTGGTAGAGGTGAGCGGTGGCGGTATCTGCATCGATTGTGAGCGTAGCTTACAAGGAGACAAGTACCTTTTACGCGGCAACTGGGTTGCCGGTGAGTACACCCTGCGGCCCCAGGGAACCCAGCCCTACGCGCTCAGCTACAAAAGCGGAACCGCCCGCCTCGATGGAGCCAGGTTAAGCAGCGGTTGTGCCATGGGTCGGATTTCAGACGAGGTCAAGCTTGAACTTAGCGGGGCCAGCGAAGTTGTACTGGAAATTGGCCCTGGTGCAGCCTGTTCGAACTGAGCAGGGAGTAGAAAGCTCGGAGGATGTTTGTGCAGTCTGGCAGAACCCTGGGCAGAACTGGGCGGAGACCAAAGTCCCGGGGGTAAAGTGTCTGCTACACAGCAAAAAATCCACTTTGTTTTCGCTCGAGCGCCGTCTGCAAAGGTTTGCGGTGCGCACATCGCAGCCGAGTTTTGGACGCATGACCCGCATTACATTGCTCCGGACACGGTCGCTCCAGACTTGACTTGGGCACACTTCAAGGTGGTGAGGTAAGGATGTTTGATGTTTTGGTTCAACCTACGAACTTTTTCAAGGCTCTGGCTGAACGAAAACCCGGCCTGGTGATCCCTCTTTTGATCGTGTTGGCGGGTACGATGGCGTCCTCGCTGGGTCAGGTGTTGTTGGTTCGCCTTTTGCCGAGCATCGTGCCGGGAGGGTTGCCGGTGCAACTGGTGCTTGCGCTGGTGGGTGGAGTGGTATTTGGAATGCTGCTGTGGGGCCTGGGCGGCCTGATTATTCGGCTGTTGGCCGGGGCCGAGAGCCGGGCCTGGGAGGTGTACGGGTGGGCCTCTGTACCGGCGTTGCTGGTAGGGTTGGTGTTGATACCCTTTGGGGCCTTGTTTCCGGTAACAGGCGATTTGCCACCCATCCCACCGGCTACCGAACCCGAGGCTCTGCGGGCCTGGCAGCGTGAGTACCAGCAGTTGATTGGTTCCGCTACTGGAACCCGCATTGTGCAAGGTTTGGGGATTCTGGGTTCAATCTGGTCGTTGTGGATTATCTGGTCGGGCCTCAAAATCCTGGCTCCAAGTCGGGCGCTCCTAGCAACAGTGGGAGTGGCAGTGGTTTCGCTGGCCTTTTTGCTGTGGGGGATTTTTGCCCAGCGATGAGCCAGGGCATCGCGCACCCCCTCATGCTGGATAGAAGATTTATCATTCAGACCCAATGCGTTCAGAGGCTGTCTTTTTGAATCCCAGAACCCACTCCTCCCTTCGGTCGGGTTCGTTCGACACCAGATGGTGGCGAACTGGCCGAATCTGCTGTCAGACTTACTGGAGGCATTGCGAATGAGACGCTGGTTTTTTGTGGGACTGCTGGTCCTTTCGCTGGGCCTGACCATTTTTGGCCTGATGCGCCCAAGAGGCGAGCAGGGTCTTTCGGTGAATGTGGCGCGGGCCGAACAGGGCGAGTTTGTGCGCGAGGTGCGGGCTACCGGTACCGTGGAGGCTCGTCTGTACACCCTGACTTTTGCCCGGCCTGGCCGGGTGGCAGAGGTGCGGGTACGGGAGGGCCAGGCGGTGCAGGCGGGTCAGGTGCTGGCGGTACTGGATACTGCCGATGATGAGGCCCGGTTACGGGCGGCGCGGGAGGCCTTGCGGGCTTTACAGGCCCGAGCTTTGGCCCAGGAGGCAGAGTACCAAAGTCAGCTTACCCGCCTGCAAAACCAGCTTGGCCAGGCGCAGCGCAGCCTAGACATAAGCCGTCAGCTGCTGGCTGTGGGTGGTGTAGCTCCCCGCGAGGTGGACCAGCTGGCTCGTCAGGTGGCCGACCTCGAGGCCCAACGGGCTAGCCTCAAGCAAAGCCGTCGGAGCAGCCAACAAGAGCTTCAGGCCCAGGTGCAATCACGCCAGAGCGAAATCGCTACACTGGAGCGCAGCCTGGCCCAGGCGCGCCTGCGTGCCCCGGTGGAAGGCACTGTTGCCAGTGTGGGTTACCTGGTCGGCCTCGAGGCCACCGCACCGCTCGGCAGCGCGGCCTCTCCGGTCAGCCCCTCGATCCGCCTGGTGGAGGCCGGTAGCCTGCGCGTCCGGGCCCGTCTGTCCGAGGCCGACATACCCTGGGTTCGTCCGGGACAGCCCGTTCGCATTGAGCTGGACTCGGCTCCGGAGCAACCTCTGGAGGGCAAAGTCGACCAGCTGGGTGTGCAGGCCGAGGTGGCTGGAGCAGGAGGGAGCGCGGTGTTGCCGGTGCTGATCAGATTTATGGATAACCGCGCCGAAAACCTTGCACGGCCCGGCCTGACCGCTACTGCCCGCATCACCACGCTCCGCCTGGCAACAGCAACCCGGATTCCCCTCGAGACCCTGATAGAGGAGAACGGCCGTACCTACGTATGGGTGGTTGACGAGGCCAACCGCACGGCAAAAAAGCAGCCCATCACCGTCAAGGCCCGCAACCTGACCCAAGCTGCCGTAGAAGGCGTTGCCGATCAAAGCATTCTTATCTCACTGCCTCCCGAGGCGCTCAAAGAGGGGGGTAAGGTGAGTTACCGCTTGCCCCAGGCGGGGAGGCCCTAATGACGGCAAACTCGAGGCCCATATCTCAGATGCCGGCAGCAGGAGCGGGCGAGCTCCCTGGAGGTCTGCCGTGACCCCGGTGGTGCTGATGCGCGGCGTCACCAAGGTTTACCGCTCAGGCTCGAGCGCTCGCACCGTAGAGGTGCCAGCCTTGCGCGGCGTGGATCTGACCATCTACCCGGGCGAGTATCTGGCCCTAATGGGACCTTCCGGCTCGGGGAAGTCCACACTGATGCACATCATTGGGCTGCTCGACTCACCCACCGAGGGCGAGTACAGCTTGGGTGGGGAAGCGGTTCGAGGTTTGAATGAAGTGCAACTGGCGCGTATCCGAAACCAGCGGGTTGGGTTCGTTTTTCAGGCATTTTTCTTGTTGCCACGCCTGACTGCCTTGCACAATGTAGCGCTGCCGTTGGTTTACCGGGGTGTGCCGGCCACTGAGCGGCTCAGACGGGCACGGCAGGCCCTCGAGTCGGTGGGTTTGGGCGACCGACTCGACCACCTGCCTTCCGAGCTTTCGGGTGGGCAAAAGCAGCGCGTGGCCATCGCCAGGGCCCTGGTGCAAGAACCGGATTTGCTGTTGGCCGACGAGCCCACCGGCAACCTCGACTCCAAATCTTCCGACGAGATTATGGAGCTTTTTGATGCCCTGCATCGTCAGGGCAAGACCATCGTGATGGTTACTCACGAGCCTGAAGTAGGGGCCAGAGCCGAGCGTATCGTCCGGTTGCGTGACGGCAAGGTGGCCGATGGAGGAATGGCATGAACCCTGCCAAAAACGCCCCCCTCAGCCCATCGAGTGGGAGCCAGCCGGGCATGAACCCGCTCGAGAATTTCCGCATGGCCTTCGAGTCGTTGTGGGGCAACAAGCTGCGCAGCTTCCTGGCCTTGCTGGGCATTGTGATTGGGGTGTTTGCTGTTACGGCCATGATTTCGCTGGGGCAGATGGCTACTGCTGGTATCACCCAGGACTTGGAAGCTGTGGCGGGCCGCTCGATCTTTGTACAGCCCAACTTTAACGAAGGCCATGATTTCAATTCGGCTCCCATCCGCGATGTAGACATTCAAGCCTTACAGCCACTGCCCGTTACGGTCATTCCCCAGCTCTTCACCAATATCCAGTACGAAAGCAAGCCCGGCGAGCGGCGTTCGATGCAACTACAAGGAACCCCTGGCGACTTGCCTAGGCTCGACCCCACCAACAAAATCGCCAGGGGGCGTTACTTTACCGACCTCGAGGCCAGGGGTGGACTGGCGGTTGCGGTGCTTTCCGACCGGGCCGCTAAAGACCTCTTCCCGGGCCGTGAGGCGGTAGGCCAGATTGCCCGCTTCTACTACCCTGGCGGGGCCCGTCTGGATCTCACAGTGGTGGGGGTTATGGAGCCCCCCAGCGGTATCTTCGGGGGGTTTGGCTCGAGCGCGACAGTCTTTGCCCCCATCCAGCTGATCTGGAACACCTCGCCGGTCGCCCGCAAAGGCCAGTACGATTTCGTTATCATGCCCCTCAAAAAGGGGGCGGATTCAAACCAGGTCACCCAGCAGGTACGACGTATCTTCGAGAACCGCTATGGTAAGGGCAAGTACCAAATCCAGTCCACCGAAAGCTTCCAGGGCACCCTGCAATCCATCACCCTGATTCTGCAAGCGCTGCTGGGGGCCATCGCGGGGCTGTCGCTGCTGGTTGGTGGCATTGGCATCATGAACATCATGCTGGTATCGGTCACCGAACGCACCCGCGAGATCGGGCTACGCAAAGCCCTGGGAGCTACTTCGGGTCAGGTACGCCAGCAGTTTCTGATTGAAGCGGTGGTGCTGACCCTGGTGGGCGGGGTGCTGGGCGTAATTCTAGCGGCGGGTCTGTTGCTCTTGATTACGGCTACCGTGCCCTTCTTCAAGGTTTTCATTCTCAACCCCACCACTGTTTTTCTGGCCCTGGCGGTGAGCGCTCTGGTGGGTTTGTTCTTCGGAGTGTGGCCGGCTGCTCGTGCGGCTTCGCTCGACCCCATCGAGGCGCTGCGCTACGAATAGCGCATTATCGCAGTCAACCCGGCCGTTCGTGAAAGCCCACAATACCGCGCCCAACTGGTTTTTCGCCCACCATAGAGCTGCGCAGTCCGTGTTTGGCAGAGTTCGCGCACTACCTCTCAACGATGCCGCCTAAAGGGAAAGCTATCCCAGCCCCATCGTTCGAGATGCCCAGCATAGGCAAAAAACTCAGAGAACAGCAAAAAACCGGGGAAAAAATCCCCGGCAAGGCTTGTGCGAACCTGTCAAGACAGCAGTTAGCGGAAGTATAGCCGTGGCCCAAACTCGATCCCCAGGACAAAATCGCTAGCCCCTCCGGAGAAGCGCAAAGCGGGCTGTAGTTCGACAAAGAAGTTGAAATCGCGGGTTACTG
>DAIUDO010000080.1:0-9609 GCA_036845585.1 Meiothermus sp.
GATGGCCTCACCCACTGCGGCTATGTGGTCGGGCAGGTCGCGCCAGTCGGGCGAGGTCTCGAGGCCGGCTGCCCGGTACAGCTCGAGCAATCGGTCAAAGCCCTCCCCAAACAGCCGCTCGTCAAGAGCCATACCTGCGTAGGGTGGGCAGGGTAGCCCGGCAGGGTTGGTCACAAACAGCGCGGTGTAGGTGGCCTGTAGCTCGCTCAACCGGGGTTTGGGCAGGGTGGGGGTCATCAGGCCACGGGTCTTGGCCATCTCGGCCAGCGCGGCCTGCAAGGCGCCCGAGGTCAGGTCCTGCTCGAGGGCGGACTTGGGGGGCGCAAAGGCTGCGGCGGTAACCCATCCTAGAAGTTGCATGTCTACCTCCTTCTTTACCCTAAAATCTCGCTGGTTATTCGGGGTCAGGCTAGGTCTTACAGGGGAGTCAGAAGAATTCCTACAATGGCCCCCCTTCAGAGGTGTTCGATCATTGGTCAGAAAACAAAAGAACCGCCTCGAGCGACTTTGCCCGAGGCGGTTGGGTGGAGGGCTATGGATTATTCCTTCACGACGGGCAGGTTGGCCCCGACCCAGCCCTTATAGCCGCCCATGATGCTCTTGACGTTGTAACCCTGGCCGCGCAGGAAGGGCAGGGCCATGGCGCCCCGGTGTCCGATGCCGCAGTAGATCAGGATGGGCTTGTCCTTGGGCAGGCTGGTGATCTTGGCCGGCAACTCGCGGATGGGAATGTTGACCGCTCCGGCGATGAAGCCTTCCTTGTACTCGCTGGCCTCACGCACGTCCAGGATAAAGGGCTTGATGGCGTCAATCTGGGCCTTGGCTGCGAGGGGTTGCACACCGTAGAAGTCGGTGGGCAGTGCGGTCAGGAAGTTACCCATCTCGCGGACGGTAAGGGCGGAGAAGTTGGCGGAAGAAGCTAGAACGGGAACCAGGGCCAGCAGCACTACCAGGAGCAACTTTTGATGTTTCATTTCCTAACCTCCTGATTCTAGGCTAGGCTAGCCTTAGACTTGCTAGGTCAGGGAAGCTCTGACAACTTCGTCAGAAGAATTCCTACACCAACCCGTGCTCCCTGGCCCACTGCACCAACTCGGGCTGGGATTGCAGGCCCAGCTTGTCCAGAGCCCGGGCCTTGTAGGTAGCAGCGGTCTTGACCGAGATGCCCAGCTTTTCGGCGGCCTGGCTCAGGTTGTAGCCCTGGGCCAATAGCCCCACCACCGTCCTTTCCCGTTCCGATAGGGCCTCGGGGGCGGGTAGGCCCACATGTTCGGCAAGACGGGGCGCCAGCAGGGGATGCAGGTAGCGCTCCCCCCGTGCGATGGCTGCGACCGCATCGAGCAAGTCCCGATCCACCGCCCGCTTGGGCAGGTAGCCGCTGGCTCCGCGGGCAAAGGCCTCGGCGATGTACTCGGCCTCCTCGTGCATGGAGAGTACCAGCACTTTGGTTCTGTCTCGCAGCTTGGGGAGGGCCTCGAGGCCTGACATGCCGGCCAGATTGAGGTCGAGGATCAGCAGATCGGCGTTGCGCTCGGGTTTGGAGAACCAGGCCAGGGCATCCTCGGCCCGGTCAAACTCGGCCTCCACGGAATGATTCGCTGACTCGAGCAGCAGGCGCAGCCCCGTGCGAATCAGGGCATGGTCTTCAACCAGCGCCACCTTCATACCGGCACCACAAAGCTGATGCGCGTACCCTGCCCAGGCGTACTTTCTACGCTCAGGCTCCCGCCCAACAGCTCGATTCGTTCGCGCATACCTACCATCCCAATGGAGGTAGGGGTATGGAGTGGATCGAAACCGCGTCCGTCATCGGTCACCAGTCCGCGCACCCGCCGATCCCAGGCCGAGAGCCCCACGTAGACTCGCTTGGCCTGAGCGTGGCGGGCGACATTGGTCAGGGCCTCCTGGATCACCCGGAAGAGGGCAATCTGTTGGCTTTCGCGCAGCTGGGGACATTCGATTTCGTACTCGACCAGTAGGCCGGTTCGCTCCTGGTATTCGTGCAGGTAGCGCTCGAGGGCTCTGGCCAATCCCAGGTCGTCGAGCACAGCAGGCCGAAGTTCACGGGAGAGGCGGCGCACCTCTTCCAGGGCCTGCACCACCGCTTTGCGGGCTTCGCCGAGATACTCCGGGCGTTTTTCGGTGATCTGCAGGGCCAGCAGGGCTGCTGTGAGCTGGCTGCCCACCTCGTCGTGCAGCTCCCGCCCCACCCGGCGGCGCTCTTCCTCCTGGGCAAAGAGCAGTTGGTGCATCAGGGTACTGCGCTGGGCCTCGCGTCCCCGAAGCCGATCTATCTCGCTGGCCTGCTTAAGACCCATCGCCACCAGCGAGGTGCTGAGGGTCAGAAACTCCTCTTCCGAGGGGGCCGGGTGCTCGGGCAGGTGCAGCACGTAAGCCCCGCGCACCTGTCCTCCTGCTTGCAACGGCAGGGCCACCAGCCGCTCGTGCCAGACGGGTTGCCCGGTTTCCACGGCGGCCTGGGCCAGCTCGTGTGAGGCCTGCCCCAGCGAACAACTGATCTGGCAGTTTTGTAAGTGCTCGAGCTCGGGCTGGCCCTGCTTGAGCCGATACACCTCACCACACCGGGCCCCCAGGTTGTTGCGCAAGACCTCGAGGCCCTTGCGCAAAAGAACCGCTTCATCTGTACCAGAAGCTGCTGTCGAGGCCAGTTCGGCCAGTGCATGACACCACTGCTGCGTGGCAACTTGAACCATGTTTCCCAGATTAGATTTTTTTGCAATAACGTTTGTCCCTACCCGGTCGCCGTATGGTTTGCGCCACCCGTTATCTCGGACTCCAGACATCACATACCACCTAGGCGCCCCTGAGGATCTGATTTGTTGTTTTTGGGGTCACCTGAGCACACACTTGCACTCATACCGGCAACTCGGTGGTGCTCTTAACCTGCCGCAGGACCGCCGAGGAAATCACCGTACCCAGGCCAGGGATGGCGGTAAGGTGGTCGAGCAGGAACTTCTGGAAATCGTTCAGGTCGGCCACCATGATTTTCAAGAGAAAGTCATCCTCGCCCATCACCACATGGCACTCGGTTACCTCGGGGTATTTGAGCACCTCCTGCTCGAAGTGCTCCACATCGGCCCGGCTCTTGTGGTCGAGCCTGACCCGCACAAACACACACAGGCTGCGGCCAATCTTGTCCTTGTCCAGGAGGGCCACATAGCCGCGAATCACCCCCAGCGCCTCCAGCCGCCTGACCCGGCGCAGGCAGGTAGAGGGGGAGAGGTTGACCAGCTCGGCCAGCTCGTTGTTGGGAATGTTGCCCCGGCGCTGCAGAATTTGCAGAATTCTGCGGTCTTTTCTGTCCAGTTCGATAGATGTCATAGGATTTTGACATTTTAGCTGTTTATGACATTGGGTTGCATTCCTTTGGTTTTTGGTGGGCGTTATTGCATCCCACTGCCGGGATGGGGGTGCTATCTTGAACCCAAGCACCCATCTGCTCGAACCCGAGGTATGGCATGAAAATCAGAACCCGCGCCGTTCACGCTGGACACCACCCCGATCCCCAGACCGGAGCCCACGTGGTGCCCATCTACAGCACTTCGACTTTTGCCTACGGCTCTTTCGCCAGGGGCGAGCGCCTGTTTGCCGGGGAGGAAGCTGGCTACATCTACGGGCGCATCGGCAACCCCACCGTGCGGGCTTTTGAAGAGAAGCTGGCCAGCCTCGAGGGGGCCGAGGAAGCGGTGGCCTTTGCGAGCGGGATGGCTGTCATCAGTGCCCTGTGCAACACCCTGCTAGCCCCCGGCGACGAGATCGTCTATCTGGCCCCGCTCTACGGTGGAACCGAGGGCTATTTTCTGGAAACCCTCACCAAGTTTGCGGTGCGCGTGACCGACGCTGGAAGCGTGGAGAACCTGCCCAGCGTAATTTCTCCTGCTACCAAGCTCATCTACCTCGAGACCCCCACCAACCCCACCTTGCGCATCCACGATCTGTCGGCAGTGGCCCAAACTGCCCGAGCCAGGGGTGTTCTGACCGTGGTGGACAACACCTTCGCCACCCCCTACCTCACCCGCCCGCTGGAGCATGGCATCGACCTGGTGCTGCACTCAGCGACCAAGTATCTCGGCGGTCACGGCGACGCCCTGGCTGGGGTGCTGGCCGGCCCCAAGGAGCTGCTGGACGCGGTACGGGCCGAGGGGCTGCGGCATCTGGGCGGAACCCTGGGCGCTTTCGAGGGCTACCTGATGCTGCGGGGCCTCAAGACCTTGCCCTTGCGCATGGAGGCCCACTGCACGGGGGCCGCGAAAGTGGCGGAGTATCTGTCAGGCCATCCTGCGGTTCGGCGCGTATACTAGGCCTGCCCTCCCACCCTGGCCACGAGGTGGCCCGACGGCAGATGCAGGGCTTCGGTGGGCTGGTTTCCATTGAGCTGGCATCGAAGCAGGCCGCCGCGATGTTTTTGGATGCGCTGAAGCTGTTCACCCAGGCGGTGAGCCTGGGCGATGTGGAGTCGCTGGCGACCCACCCGGCCTCTACCACCCACCAACTGCTGCCGCCGAAAATCCGCGAGCAGCATGGCGTAACCGATACTCTGGTACGGCTATCGGTGGGCATCGAAGACCCCGAGGACCTGATCGCCGACCTGGAGCAAGCGCTGAGCCAGGTCATTCCGGTCGCTCTTGCACCGGGCTAGGTGCTGGGCCCCTGGTTGGCTGTCCGAGTTGAGCCGGTATACCAAAGAAGGTAGCATAGCGCTAACCTTTATGCTGGCACCTCAGACCAATGAAGCCTACCGTCGCCTGCGCCGAATGATCCTCTCACTCCAGCTCAAGCCGGGCGAGGCGCTGGTGGAGCGCCGGCTCGAGGAACTCCTGTCGGTTTCCCGCACGCCCATCCGGGCCGCCATCCAGCAGCTTTTCCGCGAGGGGTTGGTGCAGCGTACCGGTCGGGTTTACACCGTGGCCCCCATCGACCTGGCCGAGCTGGAGGAGGCCTTCGAGTTTCGGAGCTGGCTGGAGACCCATATCGTGCGGACAGCAGCCGCCCATCCGCCCAAAAACCGCGAGCTGAAAGACCTGCTGGCCTCGGTGGAGGCCGATCTCGATCCCGAGGTCGAGCTGGAGAAAGCTACCGACTTCCACCTGGCCCTGGCCAAACTGACCGGTAACCGCTTTGTGGTGGCCTCGCTGGCCCAGGTGCTGCAGCGCATCTACCGGGCCCGCTACTTGGAGATTACCCGCCCCCAGGGGGCCGACCAGGCCCACATGGACCACACTGTCCTGATCGAACTGGTGCAGCAGGGCAAGGGCGAGGAGGCCGCGGCCTTCATGCAGCGCCACCTCGAGCGTTCCCGCGAAGCCTTGCTAAAAAGCCTGGGGGGTACCCGGCTGGGCTCAATCCTTCTGGGCAACCACCCATAGGGGGGTCTGCGGCTCCCCGAAGGTCTCGCCAGATGAAATTTGCTGCGAAATCCGCACTTCCTGCTGACAGGCCATTTTGCTGGGAGGTGTGCAGGTCTTGTTCCACCGGTACCCTTATCTTGCGACGCCCTCGTCTTGACGCAGCCGGCTTGATCGGTACAATCTAAACACATACCAACTACAGGCTTGCCGGCAAAGCCCCAAATGGCCTGCAAAAGCCCTTAGGCACGTGTATGTTCTCATGGAGGATGTTCATGAAGAGACTGGCGATACTTGGTTTGGTGGTAAGCAGCATCGCGCTAGCCCAGTTCACCCCGCGCAACCCTGAGTGCATTGCACCGGCTGGGGCCGGGGGCGGCTGGGACTTTACCTGCCGCAGCGTGGCTCAGGTGATGCAGGATCTGAGGATCGTAGCCCAACCCATCAAAACTACCAACCTGACTGGAGGTGGGGGTGGGGTGGCCTACGCCAACGTGGTCACCCAGCGTAACGACGACGCCAATCTGATTGTGGCGGCCAGCCCGGCCACCACCCTGCGGCTGGCTCAGGGGCAGTTCAGCCGCTTCACCGAGCGCGATGTGCGCTGGCTGGGGGCGGTAGCTGCCGACTTCGGCCTGGTGGCGGTGAAGGCCGACGCCCCCTGGAAAACCATGCAGGAACTGGTGGCGGCCTGGAAAGCCGACCCCTCCAAAATTGCCGTGGGTGGGGGTAGCGCGGTGGGTGGTCAGGACCACATGAAGGTGCTGCTGCTGGGCCGGGCAGCGGGCATCGAGCCGCGATCCATCAAGTATGTGCCCTTTGATGGGGGTGGACAGGCCCTGACCTCGCTCTTGGGCGGCTTTGTACAGGTTTTTGCTGGCGACGCCTCTGAGCTTCGCGCACAGCTCGAGGCCGGTACCGTGCGGGTGCTAGGCATTATGTCGCCCCGTCGGCTGGGTGGGTCCTACGCCAATGTGCCCACCTTGCGCGAACTGGGCTACAACGTAGACTGGGTGGTCTGGCGGGGCTTCTACGTTCCCAAGAACATGCCCCAGGCGGCGGTGGAGTTCTGGCAACAGGCCCTCAGGCAGGTCGAGCGTAGCCCGGAGTGGGCTAAGGTGCGCGAGCAGAACGGCCTAGGCCAGTTTTTTATGGTCGGTGCCGAGTTCCAGGTCTTCATCGACCGGCAGGTCAACCAGTTCCGCAACCTCTCGCGGGAGCTCGGCATCATACGCTAGCCAGTGACCCCTGGCCCGTCGCTACAAGCTCAACCCTGCCAGGTGGCCATCGCCGCGATTAAGCCGGGTAAACCAGGCCATCCGGATGGGCGGTGGGTCGGCTTTGTTGCGCTCGTACATTGCACGGGTCGAAGCAGCTCTGCCCGACACGGCAGGGCAAGGAGCTGCACGGCTGGTGTGGCGAACCAGCTCTGGGGCAGTTCAAGTCAGGAACCTTCCGTTTTCAGCTATCGGTCCTGGGCTGTAATACTAGATTCGGTCAGTTCATCACCGGATGGTGACGAACTGACCCGACCGAAAAGGGTCATTTTTTCGACGACCGACAGGGAGGGGTGTGCTCTTGGATTCAAAAAGATAGCCTCTTGATTTGGAAGACTGTCTTTTTTAATCCGGTATAAGCCATCAGGTACCATTTATGACCGACCGTATCGTAGGTGCGCTGTTTTTGCTGCTGGCGGTGGCCTATGCCTTGGAGGCCAGCCGGATGCAGGTTGGCTTTTTGTCCGACCCGCTGGGTCCCCGTCCCTTCCCCTACATCATTGCGGCCCTGGTGGGCCTCTCGGCGCTGTGGCTGCTCTTCAGACCCGACCCCGACCCTACCTGGCCGCCTAGGCACCTGTGGCCAACCTTTGGTCTGGTGCTCTTGAGCCTGGTGGCCTACGCCTATCTGCTGTTGCCTTTGGGCTTTATCTTGACCACCACCCTCGAGATGACCCTGCTTTCGCTTTTGTTTGGAGCCCGCTGGTGGCAGGGCCTGGGCGGAGCCCTGGCTTTCACCCTGGCGGTCTACTTCCTGTTTACTGAAGGGCTGGGTGTGAGCCTGCCGGTGGGCCGGATTTTCGGATAAGGAGGTTTGTGGACATCCTGCAAGCGCTGATGAACGGCTTTGGGGTGGCCTTCCAGCCCCTCAACCTGCTGCTGGTGGTGCTGGGTTGCCTGGTGGGCACCCTGATTGGGGTGCTGCCCGGCATCGGCCCCATCAGCGGGGTGGCCCTGCTGGTGCCCCTTACATTCGCCCTCAAGATGCCACCCGAGTCGGCGCTAATTTTGCTGGCCGGTATCTACTACGGGGCCATGTACGGCGGTTCCACCACCAGCATCCTGCTCAACATCCCCGGCGAGACCTCCTCGGTGGTCACGGCCATTGACGGCAACAAGCTGGCCAAACAAGGGCAGGCTGGCCCCGCCCTGGCCATGGCGGCCTGGGGGTCGTTTATTGCTGGCACCCTTTCGGTAGTGGGCCTCATGACCCTGGGGCCTCTGCTGGCCCAGTGGGCCATCCGCTTTGGGCCGGCGGAGTACTTTGCCCTGATGGTCTTTGGCTTTTCCACCCTGTCGGCCCTGGCAGGCAAAAACCTGTTCAAGGCCCTCATTGCTACTGGCTTTGGCCTGATGCTGGCCACGGTGGGACAGGACCCCCAGTCGGGCATCTCGCGCTATACCTTTGGTTTTTTGCAACTGGAAGACGGCATGGATTTTTTGGTGGTGGCCATTGGTCTTTTCGCGGTGAGCGAAGTGTTGATGATTTTGGAGGAAAAAACCCCAGGTGCTATACGAGCCCAGGTGGGGCGCATCTACCTTTCCTTCAAGGACTTTATGGCTTCGCTGCTGACCATTCTGCGCAGCAGCGTGATGGGCTTCCTGATTGGGGTCTTGCCCGGAGCTGGAGCCTCCATTGCTAGCTTCGTGGCTTATACCACCGAGAAGCGCCTGCTGGGATCTAAGGCCCGCTTCGGCGAGGGTGACTTGCGTGGGGTAGCGGCCCCCGAGTCGGCCAACAATGCCGCGGCAGGCGGTGCAATGATTCCACTGCTCACCCTGGGCCTGCCCGGCAGCGGCACTACCGCCATCATGTTGGGGGCGCTGGTGAGCCTGGGGGTGACGCCGGGGCCGCAGATGTTTGAGAAAAATCCCGAAGTGGTCTGGGGCCTGATTGCCTCGATGTATGTGGGGAATGCGGTGCTGCTGCTCTTGAACCTGCCATTGGTGGGTTTGTTTGTGCGGCTGCTGGCGGTGCCGGCCTGGTTCTTGATTCCAGCGGTGTTGGCCATTAGCTTCATTGGGGTCTATGCGGTCAACAACAACCCCTTCGACCTGCTCTTGATGGCGGTGTTTGGCTTGCTGGGCTACCTGATGCGCAAGCTCGACTTCCCATTGGCCCCGGTGTTGCTGGGGCTGGTGCTGGGCTACCTGATGGAGATCAACCTGCGTCGGGCCATGACCATCAGCAACGGCGATGTGGGCTATCTGTTCAGCAGCCCCATCGCTGTTGTGTTGTGGGTGCTGGCGGTGCTTTCGCTGTTTGCCCCGGCCATCCTGGCCCGCTTGCGCAAGCAAGGTCTCGGCGGTGACGACGAGCTTTGAAGTGTAAGGGAGGTTACGCCCCCCCTTACTGGACGCGCTACCCTCAAGGCATGGAGCTGCTCGGGTGGTCGCTGGTTCTTCTGGCTGTTTTGCTGATAACCGGTCTGCTGGGGCCGGTCCTGGGGGTTGTGCTGGCCATTGCGGCCCTGCCGTTGCTGGCAGTGCTGGGTGTGGTAACGTTCCCGTTGCTGCTGGTGTTGCTGGTGCTGGGTCTGGTGCTTTGGGTGGTTGGCAGTGCCCTGGGCGTGGCGATCGGCCTGTTGGGTTTCATACTGCAATGGGGTTTGCCGCTGCTTTTGTTGGTAGCTGGAGTCTGGCTTCTGGTCAGGACGCGCCGCCCCCGCTTACAGGCCTGAGGCGGCCATAATTTGAAAAAGCCCCCTCGAGAGAGGGGGCCGACAGTTTTCTTCAGTTTATCGGCACACGATGCACCAACACCAGATTTATCGGTACACGATCCGCCGACGCTCGCCCTCGCGGCGGTCTTCGAGACCCTCGAGGCGACGCTCGCCCTGATTGCGGCGCTGCCCCCCACCCTCGCGGCTGCCGTAAGAGCGGCCCTGGCCGCGACCAAAACCCTGACCCTGACGTTCTTGTCGCTGGGGCAGCCTGGACTCGGCAGGAACCTCGGTGGCTTTTAT
>DAIUDO010000081.1:0-9362 GCA_036845585.1 Meiothermus sp.
CGATCGTCCCTACGTTCACGTGGGGTTTGGTGCGCTCAAATACGCCTTTCGCCATAGCAGTTTCACTCCTTCTGTAAGTGTCGCGGGCTGGGGCTCACCCTGTGATCCCAACCCCGGTTGCTCATTGCCCCTTAATCAGCTTCTGCGCGATGTTTTGGGGCACTTGCTCGTAGTGGTCGAAGAACATCGAGAACTGGGCCCGTCCCTGGCTCATTGAGCGCATGTCATTGGCGTAACCAAACATCTCGGCCAGGGGAACGAAGGCCCGTACCAGCCGGGCATTGCCCCGCTCTTCCATGCCCTGAATCTGGCCGCGGCGGGAGTTCAGGTCACCGATGATGGAACCCAGGAACTCCTCAGGGGTGATCACCTCTACGCGCATGATGGGCTCGAGGATGGCCGCACCGCCCTTCTCGATGGCCTCTTTAATGGCCATTGAACCGGCAATCTTGAAGGCCATTTCGGAGGAGTCCACCTCGTGGTAGCTACCGTCGTAGAGGGTGACCTTAATGTCCACAATGGGGAAACCGGTGAGGGGCCCCGACTGCATGGCTTCCTCGATGCCTTTTTGCACCGCCGGGATGTACTCGCGCGGAATCACGCCGCCCACAATGGCGTTGACGAACTCGAAGCCCGAGCCACGGCCCAGGGGTTCGGCCTTGATCTTGACGTGACCATATTGACCACGCCCACCCGACTGGCGCACGAACTTACCCTCGACATCCACCGGGCGGGTGATGGTCTCGCGGTAGGCCACCTGGGGCTTGCCCACGTTGGCGTCCACCTTGAACTCGCGCTTGAGGCGATCCACGATGATTTCCAGGTGCAGCTCACCCATCCCCGAGATAATGGTCTGGCCGGTCTCGGGGTCGGTGGAGACGCGGAAGGTGGGGTCTTCCTCACCCAGCCGCGCCAGGGCCACGCCGAGCTTGTCCTGGTCGGCTTTGGTCTTGGGCTCGATGGCCAGGTCGATCACGGGCTCGGGTACTTCGATGGACTCGAGGATAATCGCCTCGTCCCCATCTCCTACCAGCGAGTCGCCGGTGATGGTTTCCTTGAGACCCACCACCGCACCCAGCTCGCCCGCGCGCAGCTCTTCCACCTCTTCGCGGTGGTTGGCGTGCATCTGGAGCAGCCGGGCCACACGCTCTTTCTTGCCCTTGGTGGTGTTCTGCACGTAAGAACCCGACCTTAAGGTACCGGAGTACACCCGCACAAAGGTCAGCCGGCCCACGTAGGGATCCGCCATAATTTTGAAGGCCAGGGCCGCCAGGGGGCCGTTGGGATCGGCCGGGCGCTCGACCTCCTCACCGTTCTCGGTTTTACCCCGAATGGGGGGAATATCCAGCGGCGAAGGCAGGTAGTCCACCACCCCGTCCAGGAGCAGTTGGACGCCCTTGTTCTTGAGGGCCGAACCCAGGAAAACCGGGAAGATCTCCATGGCAATGGTGCCCTTGCGGATGGCCCGGACGAGCTCCTCTTCGGTGGGCTTTTCGCCCTCGAGGAACTTCATCATGATGTTCTCGTCGTAATCGGCGGCGGCTTCCACCAGTTTCTCGTAGTACTCCGCAGCCTGGGCCTTCAGTTCCTCGGGGATCTCAACCACTTTAATGTCGGTGCCCAGGTCGTTGCCGTAGATGTAGGCCTTCTGGCGCAGCACATCCACGATGCCCTTGAAGGTATCCTCGCGGCCGATGGGCAGTTGCATCACCACCGGCCGGGCCCCCAGGCGCTCTTTCATGGTGTTGACCACCAACCAGAGGTCGGCCCCGGTCTTGTCCATCTTGTTGGCGAAGGCGATGCGGGGCACCCGGTATTTGTCGGCCTGGCGCCAGACCGTCTCGGACTGGGGCTCCACCCCTTGCGAAGCATCGAACACCGCCACCGCACCGTCCAGCACCCGCATGGAGCGCTCCACCTCGATGGTGAAGTCCACGTGGCCGGGGGTGTCGATGATGTTGATGCGGTGCTCAATACCGGTGCCGCTGTGCTTCCAGTTGGCCGTGGTTACGGCAGCGGTAATGGTGATGCCCCGTTCGCGCTCCTGCTCCATCCAGTCCATGGTGGCAGCGCCTTCGTGCACCTCACCGATTTTGTGGATGCGGCCGGTGTAGTAGAGGATGCGCTCGGTGGTGGTGGTCTTACCAGCGTCAATGTGGGCCGCAATCCCGATGTTGCGGAAGAGTTTCAGGTCAAAACCAGTCTTGACGGACATACTTACCACCGGTAGTGGGCGTAGGCTCGGTTGGCTTCGGCCATACGCTCAACATCTTCTTTCTTTTTGACGGCTCCGCCCTTGCCCTCAGCGGCTTCCAGCAGCTCGGCCGCCAGACGCTGGTGGGCTTCACGCTCACTCCGGCTGTTGAAGGCGTTCACAATCCAGCGGATGGCCAGGGTCTGCTGACGGCGGGGCGATACCTCGACGGGCACCTGGTAGTTGGCCCCCCCCACCCGACGGCTGCGCACCTCCACACGGGGCCGCACATTGTCCAGGGCCGCTTTGAATACCTTGAGGGGCTCCTGCCCGCTTTTCTCCTGAATAATCTCACAGGCCTGCTTAAAGATGCGAGCAGCCAGGTTCTTCTTGCCGCCGCGCATCATCCGGTTGATGAGCGCGGTGACCACCACGTCGCCGTACAGGTGGTCGGGCTCGAGTTGGCGAATTTCT
This sequence comes from Meiothermus sp., assembly GCA_036845585.1. GTDB lineage: Bacteria > Deinococcota > Deinococci > Deinococcales > Thermaceae > Meiothermus. The sequence goes on from DAIUDO010000081.1 coordinate 2,669, forward strand.
GCTTGTCTTCTCCGCGACATACTTCAAACCTCACTCATGCCGCCCTAGAGGGCTGCACGTGGAAGAGTTACTTCTTGCCCTTGGCCGCCGCGCCTTTAGCATCGGCTTTGGGCCGCTTGGTGCCGTACTTGGAGCGGCTCTTCTTGCGATCCTTCACGCCCTGGGTGTCGTAGATACCACGCACGATGTGGTAGCGCACACCCGGCAGGTCTTTCACACGGCCCCCGCGGATCAGCACCACCGAGTGCTCTTGCAAGTTATGACCTTCGCCAGGAATGTAGGCGGTAACCTCGTACTGGCTCGAAAGCCGCACCTTGGCTACTTTGCGCAGCGCCGAGTTGGGCTTCTTGGGGGTGACGGTGCGCACCACGGTGCAGACCCCTTTGCGGAAGGGGCTTCCTTTGAGGGCAGGCACCTTGCTCTTCTTGACTACCGGCGTACGGCCCTTACGGAGGAGTTGGTTGATGGTTGGCAGTGTAATCACATCCTTTCGTTTGACTCGACTTCTCTCAAAAACCGAAACCCCACACGGAGTTCTGCGTTCTTGCGCTGCGCTCGGTGCGGGGTTCCCGTCGAGAAGCGAACCAGGCCAGCAGCCCGTGTTTCGCCCCTAGATTCTCAAGAATCGCCGTGCGCGACGGTCTTCCCGTGAGCGCAACCGATGTTGCCTCAGGGCCGGGGCTGGCCTGAGGCGACGCAACCCTAGAAGTATATACGGGCACAAAAAGTTAATCAAGGGGCAGAATATGGCTTGGGGAGCGGCTACAAGGACGGTGCTGCCGCGCTCGATCGTGAGCGTAGCATTGGAAAAGGAAAGGCTGGGGAAGCGTGCGGTCTGCCCTGGAAGAATGGGGCTCAGCGCAACAGCCAGCGCACGTCCTGCACCACCCGTTCGGTTTCGGCGGCTTTACCGTTGCCGTATATCAGGCGCAGTTGTCCTTTGGGGTCAAGGGCGAAGACGGTAGCGGTATGGTCTACGTTGTACTCGGTGGCCGATTTGATCTGGGATTTTTGATAAAACACCCCGTAGCGTTTGGCCACCTCGGCGATCTGCTCGGGGGTTCCGGTCAGACCGATAAAGCTGGGGCTAAAGAAGGTGACGTAGTTCCTCAGCTTTTCCAGGGTGTCTCGCTCGGGGTCTACCGAGATGAGCAGAACCTGCACCCGCGCCTGCTCGGCGGGGGTCAGGGCTTTGTAGACTTTGCTGAGCTCGAGCAAGGTGGTGGGGCAGACATCCGGGCAGTTCACAAAGCCAAAGAAAATCAGAACCACCTTACCCTGAAAATCGGAAAGGCTTTTACGCGAGCCGTCGTGGGCGGTGAGGGTAAACTGGTTGGCTTCTGGTGGGCGGGCGTTCAACAGGCGGGTTCCATAGGGCTGGTAGGTATCGCGCGATACCAGAAAGGCCGCCGCTGCCAGCAACAGAGGCAGGCCAGCCAACAGGGTGATCCATATTGCTCGACGCGGCATCTGCACACTCCTGGGCTCGAGGGGTTCATCGGTTGCCTGCGAGCCCTCTGTAAACCGTACTTAACCCTAGACAACCCAGCCCCTGGCAAATGTCCCGCAACAGACAGTTTGGCGGTCCTTGATTCCGACGGGTCTGAACGTGGCTGTTTTCGGTTTTGTCAGACGCAGGCTGGAGCATCTACCCAGGCTTCATGGCAAGCCAATATACATTGGCCCCGCAGCTTTAGGGCAAGATGGGGTTGGCATGGATGGTCGGACTGTCGCTTTTTCTCACCCCCTGGTTCGCTGGGCGGGGGCCCTCTTCGTGGCCCCTTTCTTTTTACAGCTGCTGGGCCTGGGCAACACCTTGCTGGGGGGTGGGTTGTGTGGTGAGTTGTTCGGCAACGACACCCCGCTGGGGCTTCAGGGGGCGGGGTTCTGGTATGCGGTCTTGTTCATGATGCTGCTGGGCTTTCAGCTCATGTACGGGGGTTTCTTGCTGCTGGCGCGTTTGCTCGAGATGCCCGCCAGCATGGAGCGGGGAACCTACAAAGGGGGGATCTGGTTGGTGGGGCTGATCACCCTGCTGTTTGCCCTGACCCGCACCACTGGCCTGCCCTACCCCAGCCCCCAGGGCCTGGCCTTGGGGGATACTGCCCCGGTAGATTTATTGAGCCTGATTCTGATGGGCTGTTCGTGGGCGGCCGGCTTCCTGCTGTGGCGCCTGCTAAGACCTGGTGAACCTTCCAAAACCCGCTAGGCTGTAAGCATGGAGCGTCTACTGGAGATTATGCGGCGTTTGCGGGGCCCGGATGGCTGCCCCTGGGACAAGGAGCAAACCCACCAAAGCCTGCGCCCCTACCTGCTCGAGGAGGCCGCCGAGGCCGTGGATGCCATTAGCAAAGGCCACCCCAACGAAATCGCCGAGGAGCTGGGGGATGTGTTGTTACAGGTGGCTTTTCATTCGGTGATTGCCGAGCAGGCGGGCAGCTTTACTTATTCACAGGTGGAGCAGCACATTGTGGATAAGCTCATCCGGCGGCATCCGCACGTGTTTGGCAACGTACAGGCCGATACCCCCGAGGCCGTTACTGCCAACTGGAAGGCCATTAAGGCCCAGGAGGGCAAAACCACCCAGTCCATTTGCGATCAGGTGCCGAAAAGCCTGGGGGCTTTGGCCCGGGCCGCCGAAATTCAGAAAAAGATGGGGTACACCTTCCCCGGGAAAGACCAGCTAATAGGGGCCATCGAGGAGGGCCGCCTGGCCGAGGCGCTGTGGCTGATGGTGGCCTGGTGCCGGGAGGAAAAAATCAATCCGGAGATTCTGCTGCGCGAGCGATGCGAGGAAAGCTGTTCCTAAAAGGTCAGATGCCACAAACCACAGCGCCAACCTGGTTCACCCATGAAATCGGACTTGCTCAAGGCCATCGTTGCCCGCCCTCCTGAAGCGCTCTCGAGGCCGGAGGGCTTCGTGGACGCCGCCGTGCTGCTGCCGGTCTGGGAAGGGCAACTGCTGTTTACCGTGCGCAGTGCCCACCTCCCCCACCACGCCGCACAGATTAGCTTTCCCGGGGGCCGCTTTGACGATGGCGAGAGTGCAGAGCAGGCCGCCTTGCGCGAGGCCTGGGAAGAGGTGGGGTTGAACCCGGAGCACGTGGAAATCCTGGGACACCTCAACCCCACCCTCTCCCCTTTTGGGTACCGGGTCTTTCCCTTGCTGGGCCGGATCACCCAGGAACCCCAGCTTACCCCCAACCCCGCAGAAGTAGACGCACTGCTCTGGGTACCCATTGAGGAGCTGCTGGCCGCCCCCGCTTACGCTGAAGAGCGCACGCCCCCACCGGGCAACCGCCTTCCCAACAACCTGGGCGGGGAGTTCTCCGAGATGGAAGGCCAGCTCCGGCGCAAGGTCTGGCATTATCCCTGGCGGGGCTACGATATCTGGGGTGTGACCGGGAACATTGTGCACGACTTCCTCGAGCGCATCCGTGCGGTGCGTCTGTAGCACCAGCAGCACCCATCGGGTGTTAGTCGGCGGCCACCAAACCCTGCTCAAACACCGGGCGGGCCTGCCTGGAGAGCTGATTGTACAGCTCGAGGAATTGCGCTTTGGCCTGTTGGCCCAGAAAGCCGGGTGGGGTCAGCTCGGGGGGCAGGCCGGGGTCTAAAAAGAGGTTCTTGCGGGCCTGGTGAATCATATGGGTTAGGCGCACAAAAGCCTCCTCGGCGCTTTGGGCCCTTGGTGGCTTCTGGGCCAGAAAAGCCCGGTAGCGGGTCTGGGCTGCCTTCAGGTTGAAGGATTTTTCGATGAGCTCGAGGGGGGGTGTGCTGGAGAAACGCTCGGCCTGGAACAGCTCGACATAGTTTTGCAGGCCGTAAAAGCCCACCAGGTCGCGGGCGGCCTCGAGCGAGCCGTTGGGGCTGATCCAGACCCCCGGCGCGGGCGTCCCGAAGCCCAGCAGAATCAACTCGTTACGGAAGCGATCGCGCACCGTACGTTTGGCTTCCGGCACGGCATACACCAGAATACGCCACTGGCCATCCCACGACGCGCCATAGGCATACAGCCGCTCACGCACCTTCTCGACCTGCCAGGCCACCCTGGGCGAAAGCCGGTAGTACGCCCGCCGCCCCTCTTTTTCCGGGATAATCCAGCCGCGCTTGACGCTGCGCGAAACCGCGGCCCGCACCGCGGGTTCGCTGAAATTCAACAGCTCCATCCAGCGGATCAAATCCCCTACCCAGGCCCGGTTTTCGGGGTATAGATACTCCATATAAAGCGTAAATAAGTAAGAGCGCGCCCGCATTGAGGTTCAGTATAATACGGGTTTTTGCATCTTCAGAAAAAAAGCGTTGGTATGAACGGCTAATCAGAGGCCGCTGGCCGGGCCTCGAGCCGGAACCACCGCCCACTTCGATAGCGCCACAAGAACAGGGCCAACCGCACGGCCTCCTCTCCCAGGAGCCGCCCCAGGAATATCCCCCACAAGCCCAGTCCCAGCGGGAAGGCCAGCAGCCAGGCCAGCGGCAAGCCCACCACAAACACCGTTACAACATCGGAGAGCAGTAAAAAGCGGGTATCCCCCCCGCTGGCCAGGGTGCCAAAAAAGATGAAGTTGGAAACCTTGGCCGGCTGGAACAGCGCGTTGAGCAGTATGGCCCAGAAGGCCCATTCCTGCACCTGCGGGGTGGTGTTGGGGTAGAGAACAGGCAGCAGAAAAGCGAACAAAGCAAAAGCCAGGCCGAAGATGGCAGCCGAGGTGAGTCCAACCTGCCAGACCAGGCGCGAAACCAGCCAAACACCGGGCGAGTCGGCCCGTCCAATGGCCTGGGCCACCAGCACCGTGGCCGCGTAGTGCAGGCCCGCCGAGGCGGTGATGAAGACCGACTCGAGGTTGCTCACTATCTGGAACACCGCCAGCTCCTGGGTGCCCAGACGCTCGAACAGCAGGGCGAACAAGAACACCCCTCCGCTAAAAACCACCTCGGTGATGAACAGCGGCAACACCAGCGGCACCACCTCGCGGAGCAAATCCCGCCCTTGTCCCAGGCTGGGCCAGGCCCAGCGCAACCCCCAGCGGCTTCCCACCAAGAGCCCAAACAGCACCACAGCCCGGATGCCCTGGGCTACCAGGGTTGCCAGCGCCGCCCCAACCACGCCCATCCCCAGCGGATGCACAAACAGCCAGGACAGCAGCGGTATCAGGGCTATGGCCGGAATGGTCACAATCATTGGTATGCGCGCCCTTCCGATGCTGCGAAAAGCCGCGCTGCTCACCACGCTTAGGGTAATGAGGGGTAAAGAGAAAGCCACCAGGGTGAGAAAAGGCCCACCGATGGCAGCAATCTCCGGATTCGACCCAATCAGCCTCAAAAAAGGGGTGGCCCCCAGCCCCAGCGGTAGGGCCAGCGCCAGCGATATTAGTGCAGAAAATCCGATAAAAAAGCTTACGATGCGCCGCACCGCGATCTCGTCGCCCCGCCCCCGGGCCCGGCTAGCCAGGATGGCGCACCCCGCACCCAGGGTATTGAGGCACAGGATGCCAATGAACAGAACGTTGTTGGCCAGACCCACTGCGGCAATGGTGGCGGTACCCAGGGTTCCTACAATTACCTGATTGGCAAAACCCAGGGCTAGCTGCACGGTGGACTCGAGGCTCACCGGAAAGGCAATTTTGACGATCTCCTGCCGAACATTACCGGTCACAAAGGCCAGCATACTACGCAGCAGGGAGGCGCCGCGCCTGGCCCACAACCGCCCAGCAGAAGGTAGAATCGGGGGCATTATGAACCCCCTTGTCTGGAACACCGAGCAGCTCATCGAGCAGGATATCGCCCACCACCTGCACCCCGTCACCAACCTGCACCGCCACAAGCAACAGGGCCCGCTGGTGCTGGTGGAGGGCAAAGGCTCTAAGGTACGCGATAGCCAGGGCAAGTGGTACCTCGACGGCTTCGCCGGTCTCTGGAACGTGAACGTGGGGTACGGGCGCCAGGAGCTGGTGGAGGCCGCGCGCCAGCAGATGGCCCGGCTGGCCTTTCAACCCACCTTCTTTGGGCTGGCCACCCCCCCGGTCATCGAGCTAGCCGCCAAGATGCACCAGCTTCTGCCGCACCACTCCCATTTCCAGTTCACCTCGGGCGGGGCCGAGTCCAACGAAACCGCCATCAAGATTGCCCGCTACTACTGGGCCCTGTCGGGCCAGCCCCAAAAAACCAAGATTATCTCGCGGCGCATGGCCTACCACGGGATCGCCATGGGGGCGCTGGCCGCCACCGGTGTTCCGGCCTACCACGCCGATTTCGGGCCGCTGCCGCCGGGGTTTTTGTATCTGAGCGCGCCGCTGGCCTACCGCAACAATCCGGGGCTTTCGGAGGCCGGGTTTGTAGCCATGCTGGCCCAGGAGCTCGAGGACTTAATCCTTCGGGAAGGCCCCGAAACCATCGCGGCCTTTATCGGGGAGCCGGTGCAGGGGGCAGGGGGCGTGGTGCCACCCCCCGAGGGCTACTGGCAGGCCATCGTCCCCATTCTGAAGAAGTACGAGATTCTGCTAATTGCCGACGAGGTGATTACCGGCTTTGGCCGCACCGGCGAGATGTTCGCCCAGACCACCTATGGCTTCCAGGCCGACATCACCAGCTTTGCCAAGGGCATCACCTCGGGGTATGTGCCGCTGGGCGGGGTGGGCATCAGCCCGCAAATTTTCGAGCGCATCTCGGCCCCCGACCGCATGTTCATGCACGG
>DAIUDO010000082.1:0-6419 GCA_036845585.1 Meiothermus sp.
GTTTTGGCCAGTGTGGGTTGTCCGCGTGCCTGCCGTGAGGATTAAATGGAAGGGTTGCTGATACACGCGGTGGTGCGCGAGCTGGCCCCCAGGCTGCCCCAGCGCAGCCTGGGCTGGGCCTTCCCCAACGAGGGGACGGCGGCGCTCTTGCTGGAGGGGGTGGGCAACCTGTTACTGCGCTACCGTCCGCCCAACCCCATCCTGACGGTCGAAGCGGGCCGCCTAGAGGGTCCGGCCAAAACCCCCTTCCAGCGGATGGTGGAGGCCCGCTGCAAGGGGCGGTTGGTGGGGCTGGAGCAACTCAAGCTCGATAGGGTGGTGTTTTTGCAGTTTGAGGGGGAGAAGGGGTTTGTGGACACCCAGCCCTGCCGGCTGGTCTTCGAGCTGACCGGGCGCAACGCCAACCTGATTCTGTGCGATCCGGAAGGGCGCATCCTGGGCCTCGACCGCGTGGTGACCCACCAGATCAACCGCTACCGTGAACTGCGGCCTGGCCTGCCCTACACCCCCCCGCCCCCCTACCAGAAACTCGACCCGCGCAGCCTGCGGCTGCAGGAGCTAGAACCCTTTGTGGGCCGGCCTCTGGCCCAGCTCGTCAAGAACCTGGACGGGGTGGGCAAAAAGCTGGGGGCCGAGCTCTCGCGCCGGGCCGGCCTGGGCCCGGAGACCCCCCTCAGCCCCGGGCACCTGCCCTCTATCCACAGGGTTATCCACAGCCTGGTGGCGCAGCCTGCCGAGCGAACCGATCTCTCGGCTGAACTGCGCGCTGCCTGGGAGCAAGAAGAGCTCGAGGCCCTGCACAAACCCCTGCGAGAAGCCCTGCAGCGGCAAATAAAAACCTTACAAGCCCGCCTCGAGGACTATCAAAAAGCCCTGGAGCGTCTGGAGGAGGCCCATCAGCTGCGCCTGTGGGGCGACCTGCTACTGGCCTACGCCCACCGCGTGGGACCGGGGATCTCGGTGCAGCTGGAGGACTTTTCTGGTCAGACGGTGGAGATTCCCCTGGAGGCCGGGCTTTCCCCTGTCCAGAACGCGCAGAAGTACTACCAGCGGGCCAAGCGCCTCGAGGCCAACGCCGAAAAAGCCCTCGAGCGGATTCCCCTCACCGAGGCCGAACTGGCTGCCCTAAAGGCCGAGCTGAAGACCCTGGATGGGCTTTCCCGCGATGAACTTCGGACCAGGCGGCGCACAATTCGCGAGAAGGCATCTGCCCTTGGTCTGCGCCTGCGAAGCCCCGGCGGCTACGAGGTCTGGATTGGGCGCAACAGCAGGGAAAATGACCTCCTCACCCGCGCGGCCCACAGCGAAGACCTGTGGTTCCACGCCCAGGGGGTTCCCGGCTCACACGTCATCCTGCGCACCCAGGGGAAAAGCGCCGCCCTGCCCGACCTGCTCTACGCGGCCCAGTTAGCAGCCTGCCACTCCAAGGCCAAAGGGGGCAAAAACGTACCGGTGGACTACACCCTCAAAAAGCACGTCTGGCGCCCGCGCAAGGCCACCCCTGGACAGGTGCTCTACACCCAGGCCAAGACCCTGTTTGTAGATGCCGAGCTACCAAGGTGAGTCCGCGCGCACCCCAAACAAGCGCAGCTAGGGCAGCAGCGCCTCAGTGCCCAATTCGGGTATGTAGGTCGCCGATGCCCTCGATGGCCACTTCGACCTGGTCGCCGGGCCTGAGCTCGCCCACCCCTTCGGGTGTGCCGGTCAGGACCACATCGCCGGGCTCGAGGGTCATGAAGCTGCTGATGTAGGCGAGGATCCGGGCCACGGGGAAGATCATCAGGCTGGTGTGGGCCTCCTGGCGCAGCTCGCCGTTGACGTAGGTGCGCAGGGTGGTGTTCTGAGGCTCGAGCGAGGTTACCAGCCAAGGCCCCAAGGGGCAGAACTTGTCGGCGCTCTTGGCCCGCACCCACTGCAGGTCGGTTTTCTGCACGTCGCGGGCGGTGACGTCCAGGGCGCAGGTATACCCCAGCACGTAGTCCAGCGCCTCTTCCTCGGGCACATTCCGCATCCGCCGCTCGATCACCACCGCCAGCTCGCCTTCGTAGTGCAACAGTTTGGTGAAGCTGGGGTAGGGCACCACGTCGCCGGAGTGGTGAGGGCGGGCCGGGTTGGCCGGGTGGGCCAGGGTATTCAGCCCCTTGAGAAATAGCCCCGGCTCCTTGGGTAGATCGCCGGCGTCGTTGCCCATCTCCCGGATATGGTCGAGGTAGTTACGGCCCACACAGACAATTTTGGTGGGGGTGGCCGGGGCCAGCAGGGTTACGCCGCCCAGGTCAAAATGCTGGCCGGTGGGGTTGCCCGCCGGGCCGTCGGTTTCGTGAATTGTCTCGCCTTCCAGAACCCCCCACTGACCTGCACCAAAACGCACGAGCTTCATAGTGGGTCAAGTATACCGTTGCCCAGTGGCTGCCGTGGCGGGACGTTTGCCATGATGGGGCTTGTTGGAGCGTGCACAGCGGGGGGAGACTCTGCCGAGGTGTTCCTTTGTGGCTTTTTGTGAACCTCAAGCCCTCTCCATTACGCGGATGAACAGCCCTGCACAATGGCTACAAGGCGAAGTGTTAGAGTTTGAATAGTAGTCCTCGGTTGCAGAATTGGCACCGCCGCGCACAAAGGGGCCGATAGACCGTATAGTACGAAAGGAGCCGACATGAACGCGCTATTGCTGTGGGTGATGGGAATTCTGGGCGTACTGCTGCTGTTGTGGGGCCTGACCCGCCTTCGGCGGGGCGGACTGGCCTGGATGGGTTTTGGCGCACTGCTGGCCTTGTTCGGACTGGGCGGAGCCTGGCTCCACCACCAGTACGGCCTTGCTGTGTTCTGGGGCTTGGGGGTCCTGGGGGTGTTGCTGCTGGTCTGGGCCTTTCTGAATCTGCGCCGGGGCCGTCTGGCAGGCTGGACAGCAGCACTGGCGGTTTTGCTGGGCCTGGTGGGTTTTGGCAGCATCGCGCTGCTCGGCAGCCCCAACCAGAACCTGCTCACCTCTGGCACCATCCCCGACCCACTGAGCGGCTTCCGCACCGGCCCCACCGCCCCCCAGCCCCCAGCGCCCACAACCCCAGACACCACCGAACCTGCACCGGCTCAGCCAGTGGAGCCGAGTCCAACCCCAGCCATCCCCGAACCCTCAGCCACTGCACCCGAACCCAGTATCCCCCAAACCACCCCTGAGCCCTCGCCACCACCCACCCCCACAGAGCCCAGCCCTGCCCCACCCTCACCCGCACTGCCGACTGCTTCGGGCAGCGTGCGCGAGGTTGAGCCGACCTGCCCCTGCACTCTAAATATCAGGGTGGGCGCCCCAAACCCCACCATTCGCATTCTGCGGGGCACTACCGAGATCGCCATGAGCCGCCTGGGGCGCTCGAGCTTTATGCTCGAGGCCGGCGACTACACCTTGCAGGTCGAGGCTCCCGGCTATCGCACGTTCAGCGCACTGATTAATGTACCCCGGAACAAAGACCTGGAAGTAGAACTGGTCCAGTGAATTTTGCTTGCACATTACACTACACTCCGTTATGGTGTAGATATTGTGAGCGAAGTAAGTACACTTTGGCAGAGCCACCTCGAGATCCTGCGTCCACACCTGAGCGGCCGCGACCATCGCGGCAAAAAAGGCAGCCTGCGCTGGCTGGAAGCCGCCGTGGCCGAGCGCGGCGGGCGGGCCGGAACGGTACGCAACATTTTGTATAAAGACCTGGGAAGCCCCGAAGAGAAGCTTCGGCTGTTCGAGGTCATCAGCGATTTGTACACCGAGTCGGGCCTGGAAGCCCCCACCCTACCCTCGGAACTGGCCCTGGAGTCGGCCCGGCGGGCGCTGGGGCGCGACAAGCGCAGGCTGTTCCGACGTTTCGTGCGGGCCCTCGAGCAAGGCGACCGGCCTCAGATGGTGGTGGTAGGGGGCGCGGCAACCGGCAAAGGGGTGCTGCTGGCCGCGGTGGAACGGGCGGTGCCGAACTGTCTGATGGTGAATCTAGGAGGAGAACTAGCCCAGCACCTGCATCCCCTTGCCGAGAAGCTGCACATAGAGCTCGAGGGAATCTTTTCCCAGCTCTCCCCTACCCAGCCTTACGCTCTGCAAGCTGCCCTGCAAGATGAGCTCCGCAACGAGATTGCCAGAGCTCTCAACGCCTCTGGCCGGCCACTCCTTCTGCGGGCCGAAAAAGAGGGTCAGATCGGCGGGTTAAGCCTGCGCGATGCCCAGGGCAACCCGGTAGGGCTGGCTGCCTGGGTTGAGCCTTTGCTGCGCCGCCTGACGATTCCCTTTCTGGCCGGGCTGTCCGAGCCGCCGCCCAACCTGGCCTGGAACCCGCTTTCCGCCCCCAGTCGGGCCGAAGCCCGCCGCTACGTCAAAGACCGCCTGCCCGACCTGCCCCCTGAACGGGTCGAGATGCTAGTCAACCAAGCCGGGCGCAACTTCGCCGAGCTCTCGCGGCTGGTGCTTTTGGAGGCCGCGCAAACCCACGGCAGTACCCCTACCAACCTAGCCCAGGACGCTACCCTGCGGCCCATCCTGCAGGCGCTGGCCGTTTTATCCCCTGAGGCCGACCCCGGCATTCCAGTGGCCCTGCTGGAAAAAGCCCTGGGCAAAGGCCTCGAGCACCTCTCACAGGCCGAGCGAACCCTGCTGGCCCCCATGGGCGAGGGCAAGGTGCGTCCGGCTATGCGTACCCTGCTGCCCCAGGTTTCCGAAAAGGAAGCGCGAAAACTGCATGCTCTGGCGCTGGATTTCTTCAAAAGCGATCTATTCCGCCAGCTCCACCATGCCCGAGGCGCACATCGGCTCGACAAGCTGCTGGAGCTGCTCTCGCAAGACCCCAGCCGGCTATCGCTGCTGCCCACCCTCTGGGCGGAGTCTTTGCACTGGCCCACCCCAGAGCGGGAAAAGCTAGCCATGGCCGTGGTGCGTTACCGGGCCGTACTGGGACAGTACGCCCACCCCGAGGCACTGGAGGCCCTCGAGCTGCTCTTCCGCTCCTCCGACCCTTCAACCCAGTCCTGGGCCAGGGTCAAGGCCGCCGAGGCTCGGGTCGACGCGGGCGACTTCCCCGCTGCCCTAGAGCTCCTGCCACCGCCAGAGTCCCTCTCCGGTGATGTGGGGGCCGAAGGGCTTCTGGTCTGGGCTGCTGTGGAACGCTGGCAGGGCGACTATGCCCAAGCCGAAGCCTACGTGCAACAGGCCCTCTCCCTGCCCATCCAGCCTTTCCTGGCCGACCGGGTACGGCTGTGGCAGGGCCTGGTGGCCAAGGACGCGGGCCGCTTTGAGGAAGCTCTGGAAGCCTTGCGCCAGGTAACCCATGACCCCCTGTTGGTGGGCCGGGCCCGCTACCAGTCGGGCGACCTGCTCTTGCGCACCGGTCGGGTCTACGAGGCCGAGGTCCAGATGCGGCAGGGCTTGCAGGCCCTCGAGTCTTCTGGGGCCCCGCCGGAGGAGGTGGCCAGGGTGCGCGCCCGGTTCGGCACCGCCCTGCGGCGCATCGGAAACTTTGCCGAAGCAGAAAAATACCTGTACCAGTCTATCCGTGAAGCCTCCGACGAGTTCATCCGGGCACGAGCCATGAGCGAGGCCAGTGTGCTGGAGTTGGCCCGGGGGCGGCCCCTGGAAGCCCTAAACCTGCTGGCCGAGGCCGAAGCCTACCTGCGTGAAGTACGAGAGCGCCCGGAAGAAGCCCATTACCGCCACCGCCGCACCCTGTACCGCATTGCCGTGGCCTACTGGGTGCGGGCCAGTGGGCTACCCTACCTGCCCCCCTACGTGGGCGGGCAAAAAGCCCCCGAGAGCGAAAAAATCCTGCGGGCACTGCGCCAGGAACTCTCGAGCAAAAAGCTACCCGGAGACCGCTATATTGCCCTGGCCATCGATGTGGCCCTGAAGCTCTCCCTGCTGATGCCCGCCGACCAAGCCGAGGCCATGATGCAGGGCTGTTTGCAGCAGAGCGACCCCTACTTTCAGGCCCAGGCCCGCCTGGGCTACGCCGAGACCCTGGCCCGGCAGGAAAAGTGGGCCGAAGCCCTGGCCCAGGTGGTGCAAATCGGCGATTTGCAAGACCCCGGGGTACAAAGCTGGAAGCTGGGCCTGGAAACACAGGCGCTGCTGGGACTGGGCCAGGAGGAGGCCGCCTGGAAGAAGCTTCAAGCCTGTTCCAACCTACCCGCCCCCTACCGCGCCCAGTTAGGCCGGGTACTGGGCAAAATCTGGCCCGTCGAGGCTCTGGGGGCACGGCTTCAAACGCAGTCCCCTCTGGCCCTCGAGGATGTACTAGCCCTCTCGCTCAGTCATGCCCAGTGAAGACACAAGGCCCCCCATTCCACCATCCACGACCCGACGCCACAGCCCGGGTTTTGAGGCTTCATGAGATTCAGCTGGTTCGGCACCGAATGGCGGCCTCGCCCACGCCGCGCATAGGCGACCGACC
>DAIUDO010000082.1:6519-9348 GCA_036845585.1 Meiothermus sp.
AACGCCTCGCCAGAATCCGCTCGGTGCTGGACAAGCGCCAGCCCGATCTGACCGTGCTTCTGGAGCGGGTACACAAGCCCCACAACCTGTCGGCCATTTTGCGTTCCTGCGACGCGGTGGGGGTGCTGGAGGCCCACGCCGTACCAGCCAGACAGGGCATGCCCGACCTCGAGGCCGAGGGTTTGAACCTGGCCAGCAAAACCCACAACGAAACCTCCGGCTCGGCGGCCAAATGGGTGGCACTGCACCTGCACAACGACACCCGCGCGGCTTTTGCTCACCTCAAGGCCCAAGGGTTTCGAATTCTGGCTGCGCATTTTTCGGAGCGGGCGGAGGACTATCGCCTGGTGGACTACACCCTTCCGACCTGTGTTCTGCTGGGCACTGAGAGGTGGGGCGTTTCGCCCGAGGCTGCCGAGCAAGCCGACAAGCACGTGATCATTCCCATGATGGGCATGGTGCAGAGCTTAAATGTTTCGGTGGCAGCGGCAGTGATCCTCTTCGAGGCCCAACGCCAGCGCCTCGAGGCCGGTTTCTACGACCGGCCCCGCCTTTCGCCGGAACGCTACCAGGAGATGCTGCAACACTGGCTCGAGCGCCACGCCCGGGGGCAGGGGTAGCGGTAAAACCGCACAGTTTTTTCGTAATCCTGGCGTAAAGTGGGCTTATGAGACCCACAATCCTAGCAATTTTCCTCTGGATTCCCCTGGCATTGGCCGGGCCTGACGGCATATATTACGCCCTGGAAAACCGCATCGAAAAGGGTCAGATTGCCACGGTGGGGGTTCCGCAGCGCATCCGGATCGGCGGGGTGGGACAGCTCGAGGCCCTGCTAAACAAAGCCGCCCGCGCCCCCCGCGCAGCGCAGTGGGTTTTCGATCCGGCCCTGAAAGACTGGGTGCTGTTTGACCAGATGGGGCACAGATTTGACATAGCCGAGGCCAAAAAGCGCTACCTCGAGGCCCTCCAGGCTGGCCAGAGCGAGTTTCTGCTGCCGGTGGCGCATAGCCTGCACCCCCAGGGAGCCCCCTACTACTACCGCCTGGGCATCCGACAGCTCCTGGCCGAAGCTACCACCTCCTTTGCTGGCTCATCCTACGAACGCCGCTTCAACATCGAGCTAGGAGCCCGCCGCCTGAATGAACTGCAAGTACCCCCCGGCGCAACCTTCTCCTTCGCCAAGGCCATGGGCGAGGTTTCCGAGCGCACGGGCTTCAAAAAGGCCTTTGTCATTTCTGGTGAGCAGACTTTGGAAGGGGTAGGCGGCGGGATGTGCCAGGTCTCAACCACCCTCTTCCGCTCGGCTTATTTTGCTGGTCTGCCCATTGTGCAGCGCCGCCCGCACAGCTACCAGGTACGCTACTACCAGCCCACCGGCCTGGATGCCGCGGTGTTTCTGCCCTCGCTGGACCTCAAGTTCAAAAACGACACTCCCGGTCATTTGCTCATCCAGAGCGAGGTAAAGCACAATCGCCTGACCTTCCGCGTCTTCGGCAGCAAAGACCGCGAGGTGAGCTGGAGCCAGCCGGTCTACCAAAGCCGTACCCCAGCCCCTCGCACCCGCTTCATCGTGAGCCCTGAACTAAGGCCCCAACAGTTTGTGCAAGTTGACTGGGCCGCCGAAGGTGCCACCGTGCATGTCTACCGCACCATTCGCTTCAGCGATGGACAGGTGCGCAAAGACACCCTAACCAGCACCTACCGCCCCTGGGGCGCTGTGTATCTGGTGGGCGAGGGCACCAAGCTGCGTGACGGACGGGTCTTAACCACTGCCACCGACGATGCCCCCGACAACCACGGCTACCTCCTGCCCACCCAGACCGCGCTGCGCCCGGCCCGCAACCGCTAGGCCCCGTATTTCTGCAGTTTGCCGGCGTGGGCCAGCAGCAAGGGCATTAACTCCACCCCGCGCAGGTGCCCCAGGCTGCCCTTGGCGGCTTCGTCCTCGGTGAAGCGCTTGGCCGCGTCGTTGCGCAGGTAGGGTGCGTGCAGCAGCAACGGCACCGGGTGCCAGGAGTGGGCCTTTAGGACGCTGGGGGTAGAGTGGTCGCCGGTGATGGCCAGCACGTCGGGTTTAAGGGCCAGTAGATCGGGCAGCAGGTGATCAAAAATCTCGACCTTGTGGGCTTTTTCGTCAAAATTGCCGTCTTCCCCGGTTGAGTCGGTTTTCTTGAAATGCAGATAGAAGAAGTCGTACTTATCCCAGTTTTCCTTGAGCGCCTTCACCTTGCCCTCGGGAGCGTCCTCCACCCCCTCCACGTGCAGCACGTCCATCCCCACCAGGCTGGCCACCCCTTTGTACATGGGGTAGCTGGCCACGCAAGCAGCACTCACCTTGTAGACCTGGGACATGCTGGGGAATTTGGGCTTTTCTGAAATTCCCCTAAACAGTGCCCCATTGATTTGAGGCTCGTCTTGCAGTACTTCCCGGATGCGGCGGGTGAGGGCATTCAGTACGCGGGCGGTTCTGGCGCTGGCGGTGTCGCCAGCATCGTGAGCACGAGACTCGAGTGGGGCCACCCCGGTTTTCTGGGGGTCGGTGTCGCTGACCTGCTCACCCAGGTCAGGCCCGCGCAAAATCACCACGAAGCGGTGTTCGGACTCGGTGTAGAAGTGCACCTGCACCCCCTCTATTTCCTGGATGGCAGCCTTAAGCTTGCCGACGATGCGAATGTTTTCGGCGTCGCTGGGACGGCCTGCGCGGCGGTCCTTAACCAGCCCAGCCGCATCGAGGGTCGCAAAGTTGCCGCGCACCCCCACGTCGCCATCCTGAAAGTCGGCCCCGATCCCGATGGCCGAGAGGGCTCCGCGCCCCACCAGGTACTTGAA
>DAIUDO010000083.1:0-9291 GCA_036845585.1 Meiothermus sp.
TCGTCAGCGGATGGTGGCCTCCCCTCGAAGCGCCATGGCGGAGCGCAGAGGCGGCGGACCAAAGTTATCCGCTTTGCGGAGGGCGATACCGATTTATTACATCACGGGAACGCAATACCGCTCTCTTTTTGGAAGTGAATCGTTTTCCTCGCCGACCGGAGGGAGGGGTGGCGCGGGTTTCACCGACCGGAGGGAGGGTTGGAGTGTGCCCTGAGACTCTAGGTCCGTCGCGCGCGGCGCAACCGAGCCTCTGAGGTTTTTGATTGGGAAAATTGTTTTTTTGAATCCGGTATGGTTTTCAAGACCAGTGTTTGGCTCGCATATTCAATCGGCCACACTGCTCTTGCGCGAGCCCAGCCGGGTGCGGTTTTCTTTTCTCGAAGCTAGACTTTACCCCTGTCCTGGCCTTTCATGAACAGCTTTTGGGCCATTCAACAAGGCTTCCAGGCCCTCCACGGCCCTCATCCGGAGGGAACAATGGGCCCAGCTCGAGAGCGGGGTGGGGTTTGGGTTGATCTCGATTAGGTAGGCTCCACTCAGACCCGCCAGCCGCCCCAAGCTGGCAGCGGGCTCCACCTCGGCGCTGGTGCCGATAACCAGGGCCACTTGAGCCTGGGCAAAAGCCCGCTCGGCCAGCTCAAAAGCACCTTCCGGCACCATCTCGCCAAACCAGACCACATCGGGTCGACCCCGGGAGCCACAGTCAGGGCAGTGTGGCGGGGGTCTAAACTGGTCCGGGTCGGGAAGAGCAAAGCGCTGGTTGCAGCGCTCACAGCGACCCCTGGCAATATTTCCGTGCAGCTCGATCAGGCGCTGTGAACCAGCCCGGCCGTGCAGGCTATCCACGTTCTGAGTGACCAACAAAAAACCCTCCCCAAGCCGCTTTTCCAAGGTTGCCAGCAACACATGTGCACGGTTGGGCTGGGCTTGTAGTGCGTTCTTGTAGCGCCAGGCATACCACTCCCAGACTTTCTGGGGGTTGCGGGCGTAGGCCCCCGGTGTGGCGTATTCCTCGATGTCAAAATCCTTCCAAAGCCCCGCGGAATCGCGGAAAGTGGGGATACCCGATGGTTCGGAGACGCCGGCTCCGGTCAGAACAGCCACCCGCCGGGCGGCCAAAAGGCGCTCTTGGGCAGTGGATAACCCATGCATGTCTTCAGTGTACGGGTTGCCTCGAGCTTCGTAGAATACAAAGGTACGATGTGGTTTCTGCATAGGTCTACCCCCGCTTGGGAATTGCAACCGGTGCATGAGTGCTGCATAAATGGTCAAAATTACCCAGGCCCAACGCAGGCAACCCAGCGACCCTCGGACCGCACCTAAACCCTGGCCATCGGCAACCCAAATTCACCTACCATGCGACTCTATACCGCCCAGGCTATGCGCGAGGCCGACCAGAAAGCCACCCTTCTGGGCTACCCCAGCCTGGTGTTAATGGACGCGGCCGGAAGGCGTTCAGCTAAACGTCTCTTGCAGTATTTTGAGGGCCGCAAAGTGGCGGTACTGTGCGGCAAGGGTAATAACGGCGGGGACGGGCTGGTTGCGGCCCGCTGGCTCCTGGTCTGGGGCGCGGAGGTAGAGGTTTTTTCCGCCGAAGGTCAGGCGGGCGATGCCGCTCTAGCAAAGCAGGCCCTGCTGGCCCACGGAGCGGTCATAAGGCCTCTGGGCGAGTGGCAGCCCGAGCGGGGAACGGTTCTTCTGGATGCGCTGTTTGGCACGGGGCTGCGCGGACCGCTGGAGGGACCCTATGCCGAACTGGTCGAGCAAATCAACGCCTCGGGGCTGCCGGTGGTGGCTATTGACCTTCCCTCTGGCCTGCCCTTTTCACCCCACGTCCGGGCTGACCTGACCGTGGCGCTAGCCGGACTCAAGCACGAGCATCTGTTCTACCCTCACCGCGCAGCCTGTGGGCGGATCCTGATAGACAGCATCGGGATGCCGCCCGCTGCCCTGGAAAACGAGGCTCTACCGGAGCTTTTATACGCAAAGCGAATGCAGAAGTTGCTGCCCAGACGGCCTGGCAATGCCCATAAGGGATCGGTGGGGCGGGTTCTGGTGGTAGGCGGTTTCCGCAGCTACACTGGCGCGCCGAGCCTGGCTGCACTGGGTGCCTACCGCAGCGGGGCCGGACTGGTCACGGTGGCCTACCCTGCCGACTGCGACGTCCAGCCCCCCCTGGAGGCCGTGCGGCTTCCTCTGTCCGAGTGGACCACTGCCCATCTCCAGATGGCCCGGGCCGAGGCCGTGGCGGCAGGCATGGGGTCAGGTGACGGGGGCGAACAGGCCGCACTGGCCGCGTTGGGGCTTGGGCGGCCTACCGTGCTGGACGCCGATGCCCTGCACGAGCGGGTGCTGCAGGCCTATACTAGAGCGGCCCTGCCCACCGTGCTCACCCCTCACCCCGGTGAAGCCGGCAGGCTGCTGGGTCTGGCCAGCGAGCAGGTTGCCCGCTTCCCCCTCGAGGCCGCCGCCACCCTGGCCCAGCGCTACCCCGGCCTGGTGGTGGTGCTCAAGGGCGGCCCCAGCGTGCTGGCTCTGGCAGAAGGAGAAACGGTGCGGCTGGCAGTCAACGCCACCGGCAACCCCCACATGGCCACCGGAGGGATGGGGGATGTGCTCTCGGGGGTGATCGCCGCCCTGCTGGCAGCGGGCCTCCCGGCCTGGGATGCCGCTCGGCTGGGAGTCTACCTGCACGGGCTGGCCGGCGACCTAGCCGGCAAGCCGGGGCTGCTGGCTCACGAGGTGGCCGAGGCCTTGCCAAGTGCAGTTGAACAGCTAGGCTCAGGCCTGGTCAGGGACTTCTGGGAGCCTGGGTTCGGCTGAACCCCAGAAGCAACACGCTCATTGCCAGCAGCCACAGGATGTCGTAGACCACAATAGACCAGTACGCCGGGGGCACCCCACCGAGCACATCGACCACTCGAGCCAGGCTGCCCAGCACCAGGGCCCACACCACCCCCTGCAGGCTCCGCCCGATGCGCCCCCCCGCCAGCAGCGGGGTCTGCTGGGCAAAGAGCAGGGTCAGGTAGAAGGCGGCGGCAGCATAAATAAGCTCGACCAGGCCCAGCGGGCGGATCAGGGTAGAAGCTGCTGCCAGCAAGGTTCCCCCCAGGATCGCTGCGAGGGCCAGGCGGGGGAAGAAGCCCACCGGATAAAGGCCCTGCTGCCCCATGCGAAAGGGCAGGAGGGTCCCCATCAGCAAAAAAAAGGCCACTCCCAGAAGGTAAAAGGGCTCACGCAGAGCCCGGGTGTTCTGGCCGGTCGTCACCTGGTAGGTAAAAAACAGGTCGCCTACCCCAAGCAGTAGCAACCCCAGCCCCAGACCCATCAAGGCCCGGCGCAGCACAACGGGGGCTTGCCGGGCAATACGGGCCAGCGCGTAGGCCCCCGCAAAGTTAGCGAGGCTGACGGCCAGGCTGCGAAGCGGATCCTCGGTGAAAAGGCCCAGCAGCCAGATCGCCCAGAGCAGACCCAGCAGGACATAAGGGGTCATACCGCAGCTATCATACGATGGGGGGTGGGGTTAGAGCAGGGGCAGCACCCAGGGCCGCCCGCTCGGATGCTGCATGACCGCGGCCTTGAGTCCGTAGACCGCCTCGAGGCGCCCGGCGGTGAGCACCTCTGCGGGGGGACCGTCGGCCACCAGGCGGCCCTGGTGCAGCAACAGCAGCCGGTCGGCAAAGAGGGCCGCCAGGTTGAGGTCGTGCAGCACCGCCATCACGGTGCGGCCCGCGCGGCTCTGCGCCAGGAGAAGCCGCAGCACCTCGAGCTGGTGCGGGGGGTCGAGGTGGTTGGTGGGCTCGTCCAGCAGCAGCAGGCGGGGCTCCTGGGCCAGCACCCGGGCCAGGGCCACCCGCACCGCCTCCCCCCCCGAGAGGCTGGGGTAAGCCCGCTCGGCGAGGTGGGCGCTGTCGGTCTGGTGCAGGGCCTGGCGGGTCACCTGGTGGTCGTGGGAGGTCTCCGGGCGGCCCTCCAGGTGGGGTAGGCGGCCCAGGAAAGCCACCTCGTAGGCGCTAAAGGGAAAGGCCAACTCCTGGTGCTGCGAGAAGACCGCCCGCTCGCGGGCCTGCGCCAGCGGCGGCAGCTGCCCGAGGGGCCGTCCTCCCCAGCGCACCTCCCCTTCGCTGGGGTGAAGCTCCCCGGCCAGCAGGCGCAGCAGGGTGGTCTTGCCCGCCCCGTTGGGGCCCAGGAGCACCGCCAGCTCCCCGCCCGAAAGCCGCAGGTCGATCCCCCGAAGCAGCCAGCGCGCCCCCCGGCGGTAGCCGAGCCGGTGGGCCTCGAGGGTGGGTGGCTGCACGCTCACAGGCGCACCCGCTGCACCAGCATCCACAAAAAGAGTGGGCCGCCCACCAGCGCGGTCAGGAAGCTCAGGGGCACCTCGAGGGGGGCCGCCAGCAGGCGGGCCAGCAGATCGCCCCACACCCCCAGCAAAGCTCCCAGCAGCAGCGCTCCCGGCAGGGCATAGCGGTGGTCGGGGCCGGCCAACCAGCGGAAGAGCTGGGGGGCCAGCAGCCCCACGAAGGCGATGACCCCGCCCCCGGCCACGGCCACCCCGACGGCCAGGGCCACCCCCCAGAGGGCCCGACGCTTGAAGCGGACTACATCCAGGCCCAGCATCCGCGCCTCGCGCTCCCCCAGCACCAGGGCGTTGAGCCAGGGGGCCAGCCGCAGCAGCAGCCCCCCGGCCAGCAGGCCCAGCCCGGCCAGCGGCCCCACCAGGGCCCAGTTGCTGCCGCTGAATCCGCCCTGGGTCCAGAAGGTGAAATCCCGGCTCTGGGCCTCGCCGCCCAGCAGGCCCAGCAGACCGATCAGGGCCCCTGCCACCGTCGAGAAGATCACCCCCACCAGGATCAGGGTGGTCACCTGGACCTGCCCCTCGCGGTAGGCCAGCCGCCAGACCAGGGCTACCGCCAACAAGGTGCCGGCCAAGGCCGCCAGCGGCAGCCCGTACAGCATCCAGGCACCGCTCATCCCGAAGCTCCACAGGGCCGCGCCCAGGGCCCCCCCGGCCCCCATACCGATCAGGGCCGGGTCGGCCAGGGGGGTGCGGAAAAGCCCCTGCAGCACCGCGCCGCTCAGGCCCCAAAGCCCGCCCACCAGCGCCGCCAGCAGCACCCGCGGCAGGCGGATCTGGGTCAACACCAGGTAGGCCTCCCCTCCCTGCAACACCTGGGGCCACTCCTGCCAGGTAATCCGGTAGACGCCCAGCCCCAAGGCCAGCAGCAAGCTGGGCAAGAGGAGCAGGCCCAGCGCCAGCAGCACCAGGCGGTAGCGGCGAAGGCGCCGGGCATGGGCGGCCTCGAGGGCCTGTGACAGCGGTGGCATCTACTGCCCGCTGATCCTCACGAACCCCTGCCGTTCAAAAAGGGCGTTGTGAAGGTCGAGCGCCGCCCGGCCCACCCGGTGGCCGAAGGTGGAGAGGTAGAGCACCTCCATCGCCACCACCCGGCCCTGCTGCCCCGCCGGGGTCTGGGCCACCCCCGGCAGGCGCAGGACGGCCTCGAGGCTGACCGGCTGATCGGGGAAGAAGGGTACCAGGATGACCTCTGGCCGTGCCGCCACCACCGCCTCGGCGCTGATGGGAGCGCAACCACGCAGACCAGCGGCGGCCTGGATGGCCCCACCGGCGTTCACCGCTCCGGCCAGGTTGATGAGTGCAGCCCCGCTGGCCTCGTTGCCGCATATGAAGGTGTTGCGGGGGTCGCGGGGGTAGATGTAGAGGGTACGCGGCTTCTTGCCCTGGACCAGGCTCAGCTTGGAGCGCAGCGCCAAGAGGTCGCGCTCCAGACCCCGCACAATCTCCTCACCGCGCGCCGTCCGCCCGGTGGCCTGGGCCAGCAGGCGGATCTTGCGCTTGGCCCCTTCCACATCGCTGGGTTCGGGCACAATCACCACCGGCACCCCCGCCGCCGCCAGCTGGGCCAGCACCGGAGGGGGGCCGCTGCCTTCGGCCCCAAAGACCACCGTGGGGCGCTGGGCCAGAATGGCCTCAGCGTTCAGGCGGAAGAACAGCCCCACATCGGGCCTGCTAAGTACCGCCGGAGGAAAGTAGGAGCTGGTATCGCGGGCCACCACCCGGTCCCCCAGACCCAGGGCAAAGAGCAGTTCGGTCACCCCGCCCCCGAGGCTCACGATGCGCTCCAGGGAACGGACGCTCACTTCCTTGCCGGTTGCGTCGGTGACCCGGTAGGGCTGGGCCAGCGCCAGCGACAAAAGACCCATCAGCAGAACCAGGCTTCTTTTCACGTTGTTGTTCCTCCTGAAAACCAGGGACCCACAGCGCCCCAGGTCAAGTACAATCTATGCTAGACAAAGCCTAGCAGGGACTTTTGTCCAGAAAGTTGCCCGCATTGCTTTTTGAACCAGCGCGGAGCGATGCTTGTAGCAGATTCGGTTTGCTGTCACCATCCGGTGACGAACCAACCCGACCGGAGTTATCCACGTATCGGAGGGCAATACCGCGGTGACGCTGGTTTGGCCGATACGCTTTCCTCACCGAGATGTGGGTTTCGCCCAGGGTGGCGAGGGGTGATGCTTGTTTCGCAATCGTAGGGAGGGGTGTGCTCTGGGATTCGAAAAGATAGCCTTTGATTTGGATGAACACCTATGTAAACCCAGTATTTGACGCTTGAACATTCCGGTTCCAGCGCCTGCCGGGTGGGCAGCGCGGGCCAGCATCACAGGGTTGGACGCAGCAGGCGGTCGAAGAGGAGGGCCGCGTTGGGCTCGAGGCTTTCGGTCAACCAGCGGCGCAGATCCCTCTCCAGGAGAGCCGGGTCGTCTACGGAGTGGATACCGCGAAGGCGCTCCAGGGCCAAGCCTGCCCCGCGACCCATGTACTCCCGCAACACCTCCCCAGCCGCACTCCAGATGGCGTTGAGCCGGGCCTGGCGGTGCTCCAGGTCTTCGTGGCGGGCCTGCTCGATGAGGTCGGGCGGGGCTTTGGTGGGCGCTTGTACCAGGTGCAACCGCCCCTTATGCAGCTCGCGGGGCACCACGCTGTCAAACAAACGCTTCCCCCGAGCAAAAAACCAAGCCCGGCCTACCAAGCCGTCCTCGAGCACCAGCGCCCCGGTAAACTGCTCCTGCCGAAGCGAATCGAGCAGTTCGGCAACCGCTACGCTCTGGGCAGCCGCCCCGCGTACACGCGGCAATCCCTGGGTCAGGGCCACCAGCGGCGGCAGGTCGTCCGGCTGGAGGCGGTACAGCGAGACAGTGGCCTGACCCAGCTCGCGCCGAAAGGCCCGGTAGGCTACCGTACCGCTCAGGTGAGCATAGGTGGTCTGCCGCCAAGCCTCCAGCAACCGACCCCGATAGAACGCCATCCAGCCGCGCTCTTCGCCCGGGAAGCGGGCCAACGCATAGCCGCAGAACTGTTCCTCGCGCAACCGTTCGATCAGCTCGGGGGTTAGCAGCCCCCCCGGCACGCTTTCGGCCATCGGATTGTGCTGGGGCAAAAAGCTCAGCAGGTAGCCCATCAGAGCCGGGGAAAGGTGCTCGAGCAAACCCTGAGAATCTCTCATAAATCCTCCAGAGGCCCGAAGCCCCAAACGCATTCGGCATCCCCACGGACGGCAAAACCCACTTCCTTGCCCATAAAAAAGCCAACCGGCAGTCTACCACTTATCTTGGCGCCCCAACCCCAAAATGCAACCCCCGGCTGTAGGCGCCTAGGGTTATGATGAGCTACAAGCGCCGCCCGAGGCGGGGGCAGTATGTACGACGAGAACCTCAGTCTCCAAGTTTCGCACGACGAAAGCCTATACGTTCAAGTTCCGGCCACACTGGCCAACCTTGGTGCGGGCTTCGATGCGCTGGGCGTTGCCCTCGACTTGTACCTCGAGGTCCGCGCCTGGCCCGCCTCAACCGACCAACTGCACTACACCGGCCAGGGGCAGGTACCCAATACCCCGGACAATCTCATTCATCAGGGCTACCGAGCCGCCATGGCGGCGCTGGGGCAATACCAGCCCTCACCAATTGCCATCCAGGCCCATAACCCCATCCCGCTGGCCCGGGGCATGGGCAGCAGCTCTGCCGCGCTGGTCGCCGGGGCAGCCCTGGCCGATGCCCTCTCGGGCGGCCAGCTCGGGCGGGAAGGGGTCTTCCGGGTAACCGCCGCCCTCGAGGGCCACCCCGACAACGTGGGCCCGGCGGTCTACGGAGGGTTCGTAGCCGCTCTGGCCGACCCACCGCTGGCCCTGCCGCTACCTGCACCCCAGGGGGTGCTCTTCGTGCTGGGGGTTCCCCCTTACGAGGTGCCCACGCCGCTGGCCCGGGCAGCTTTGCCCGGGACCGTTCCTCATGCCGATGCCGTCTACAACCTGGCCCGCAGTGCCCTCTGGCCGGCTGCGCTCTACTCTGGGCGGCTGGAAGCCCTGCGCGAAGCTGCAAAAGATCGGCTGCACCAGCCCTACCGGGCCCACCTGATGCCCGGTCTCGAGGCCGCTTTGGAGCGGGTCTATCAGGCCGGTGCCCTGGCCGCCTTTGTGGGTGGAGCCGGCCCTACCCTGGCTGCGCTGGCCCGGCCCAGCCAGGTCGAGGCCATACGACAGGCCATGCAGGACTATGTGGGCCAGGGTTCGACCCTGGTCATGGGACTGGGGGAGGGGCTCAGGTGGAAGGTAGCTTCGGTACCATCCCGCTGACCAACGTCCTCGAGATTCTGCATACCACCCGCAGAACCGGGGTGCTCAACCTGGAGAGCCAGCAGATACCCCTGCATCTGCGCTTTGAGGAGGGCGAGGTGGTGGGTGGGGGTATCCTGGACTGGGAAGGGTTTGAGGCCATCGCCACCTTCCCACTGCACCCGGAGGAGGGGCGCTTCCGCTTTGAGGCCGGGCCGGTTCAGGGCGTACCGCTGATGCCCTTCAAGATGCTGCTGGGTGAGTGGGCCCGCATGAACGACCAGTGGGCCCGCTTTCGCAGTGTCCTGGACTCCCCCAGTCGGGTCTTGGAAACCCCCCGAGCAGTGGAGCCGTTTGCGGTCTTTGTGGGCGGCCGGAGTGTGCGCGCTGCGGCCAGAAGCTGGAATGTTCCACTAATCATAGCCGCCGAACGGGCCTGGCGGGGGCTGCGCGAGGGCGACCTTACCGGGCTGCGCAAGTACGCCTGGTTTGCCCTGCGCATCCGCCACCCCTCAGCCCGTAGAACCCAGGCGGGCATCCGCAACCCACAAGACATCACGGTGCTGCTGGACGGCAGCCGCAACCTGGGGGAGCTGATCCAGGCCGGGCTTCCCATCGCGCGGGTGCGGGCCTACCTGATCGAGCGCATCCGCAGCGGCGAGCT
>DAIUDO010000084.1:0-5082 GCA_036845585.1 Meiothermus sp.
CGGTTGGCTTTTCCCCCACCCGCAACGAGCTTTTGGCACTGCTGAATGCTTTTTGCATACATGCATAAAACCCAGCCGTCAAGTGGGTACACAAATACTTCAGAGGACAATAAAATCAAGCCCAGCCAAACCTGGCTAATGAGGAGGCGTAATGAAACGTAAGCTTGGTGTGCTGATGGTTCTGAGTGGGTTGGCCCTAGCAGGCCCTCAAGACAACAGCCTGATTATTGGAGCCGCCCAGGAGCCTCGGGTGCTGGCTGGGGATGTGGTCAATGCCATCTCCAACCAGTCCATCAAATTTGAAATCGAAAACTTCCTGTTTGCCCCTATTGTTCAGACCAACCGCGACCTGGAGGTCATCCCGGTGGTGGTGACGGAGGTACCGACAGCACAGAACAACCGCCTACGCTTCACCACTGTGCGCCCTGGGGTTCGACGCCTCGAGCTCGACTACACCATCCGGCCCGATGCGGTCTGGTCGGATGGTCGGCCCATCAGCACCGAGGATGTGGCCTTGTACTTCGAGATGGGCAAAACCAAAGGCGTGCCTTCGACCAACATAGACTTCTTTGACCGGGCTACTTTGCGGGTTCGCGACGCGCGCAACTTCACGGTGAGCCTCGAGCCAGCCTATTTCTACGACCTCGACATCAACCAGGTCTACTATGCGCCCAACCACATCATGCGCTCGGAGTGGGATCGGGCCAAGGCGGCTGCAGCCCAGACTACCGATGCGGCTCGCCAGGCTGAGATATTCCGCAACTTCTTCACCCAGTTCTCCAACCCCCAGTACCTGAACAGCGGGCGTATGGTGTACTCGGGCCCGTTTACTCTGACCCGCTGGGTGCCGGGCAGCACCATCGAGATGCAGCGCAATCCACGCTTCTGGATCAAGCCCCCAGGCGGCGAGGACAAGTATGTGCAGCGGGTGGTTTACCGCATCATCCAGAACACCAACTCGCTTCTGGTGGCCATTCTGGGCGGTGGCATTGACGCGGGCTCGAGCGTCTCGATCTCTTTCGACCAGGGCCGCAGCAAGCAGCTCACCAGCCGCGCCCCGGGTCGCTTCGAGCTCTGGTCGGTGCCCACGCCCTTCTTCGAACACCTCGAGATCAACCAGTTCACCAACGTGCAGCGGGTCAAAGACCTGATGCTCGACAACGTCAAGACCCGTCAAGCGCTTATCCTAGCTATGAACCGGGAGGGTATCACGCGGGCTTTCTTCGATGGGCTTTACACCGTCTCGCACACCTGGGTGGCTCCACAGAACCCCATGTTCAACCCCAACGTGACCAAATACCCCTACAACCCCGATCGGGCCCGCCAGTTGCTGGCTGAACTGGGTTGGCGGCCCGGCCCCGACGGTATCCTGCAGCGCACGGTTGACGGGCGTACGGTTCGCTTTGAGCTCGAGTGGGCCACTACCGCCGGCAACCAGGTGCGCGAGCGTATCCAGCAGTTCGTGGCCGAGAACTACCGCCAGGTGGGCATTGCCGTGCGTATCAACAACGCCCCCAGTGCGGTGGTGCTGAGCGCACAGTATCGCTCGAGGGCTCAGGAGGGTACCTGGACAGGCTTCCTGCACTTTGCCTTCAGCATGGGCCAAGCCGACGACGGGGTGCGCTCGGCCTGTAAGGACGAAGAAGGCCGAGTCATCTACGTGCCCACCCGTGAGAATGGCTTCCGGGGCTTAAATTTCGGGGGCTGGTGTAACGACGAGTACGATCGCCTGCGCAACCAGGCTGTGGTGGAGTTCGATGTGAACCGTCGTAAACAGCTCTTTGCCCGTATGCAGGAGATCTGGGCCAGCGAGGTGGCCATGATCCCCATGTACTTCCAGTCCGATGCGCGGGTCTTCCGTGTAGGATTGCTGAACTACGTCTCCTCCACCTTTGCCAACTCGGCCTATCCCACTATCGAGCCCTGGCTGATTGGCTGGCAGTCGCGGGGTGCACAAAAGGTGTACGACCAGGCCAAGTACGGCCAGCCCATCCGCTGAAAAAACCCATTGCCGGCTTAAGCGAGTTAGCAGCGCCTTGCAGAGCGAATCTAGCAAAAGCCAGCCGAGCCCCTCCCAGCCTGCTGTGGAGGGGCCTAGCTTTCTCTCCACCATTCGGCTGATAAGCCGTAGGACACAAAGGCACTTCAAAAAGGTATTATGTAGGGCGTGTTTG
The DNA here is from genome assembly GCA_036845585.1 of Meiothermus sp. Classification (GTDB taxonomy): domain Bacteria; phylum Deinococcota; class Deinococci; order Deinococcales; family Thermaceae; genus Meiothermus. The sequence goes on from DAIUDO010000084.1 coordinate 2,175, forward strand.
CTTATACCGTTCGTCGACTGCTGCAAATGATTCCGCTGTTGTTTGCAGCCTCTGTGGTTATCTTCACACTGTTGGCTCTACAGCCTGGTGACCCGCTGGATGAGTTGCGCCAGCAAAACCCACGCATCACAGCCGAACAACTCGAGCAGCTTCGTCGTGCCTATGGCCTTGACCAGCCCATCTACGTACGCTACTTCAAGTGGCTGGGACGGGCCTTGCAGGGCGATTTTGGACAGTCGCGCACCTATGCCTCCCCAGCAGGACAGATTATCTTTGGTCAGCGGCTGCCGCGCACGCTCATACTCTCAGGTGCCGCCCTGACCTTGGCCTTGCTGGTTGCCATTCCAGTGGGTATTTTCTCGGCGGTAAGGCAGTATAGCCGTGCCGACTACGCCATCACATTCTTGTCTTTCGTGGGCTTCTCGATGCCCATCTTCTTCTTGGGCATTCTGTTGCTTTTTCTGTTTGCGGTCTGGTTGCCAGAGCGATTACCTTGGTTCCCCAAGTTTCCGGTGCAAAGCATCTCCGATTTCCAGTGGTCGCAGGTGGTCAGCGGTGAAATCAGCTTTTTCCAGTTCATCGGCGACTGGGCATTTAAGCTAATCCTGCCGGTGCTGGCCCTGTCTACCATCCAGATGGCTTCCTGGACACGCTACATGCGGGCGAGCTTGCTGGAGGTTCTGAATCAAGACTACGTGCGAACCGCGCGCTCCAAGGGCCTAGGGGAGCGGGTGGTGCTCTACAAGCACGCCCTGCGCAACGCCCTGATTCCCATCGTGACCCTGGTGGGGCTGGCCATTCCAGGGGTCTTCGGGGGGGCGGTTATCACCGAGACCATCTTTTCCTACCCTGGCATGGGTCGGGCCATCTTCGATTCGCTGGTGGAAAAAGACTACAACGTGGCCATGGCGGCTCTGGCTTTCCTGGCCTTGCTCACGGCCACCTTCAATCTACTGGCCGACCTGATGTATGCGGTGGTAGACCCCCGCATCCGGTATAGTTAGGGGGTTGTATGGCTGCTGTTGCATCTGCTCCTCAACAAAAATCCCAGTCCACCTGGGCTATGGCTTGGCGCCGGTTTCGAAAGCACAAGGCAGCTATGTTCTCGTTGGGGGTGGTCGTTGCCCTGGTGCTCATGGCTGTCTTTGCACCCTGGATAGCTCCCTACAGCCCCACGGCCCAGCCCACCGGCGACAACCTAGCCGATTACTACTTCTTGGGCCCTACCCGCGAGCACTGGCTGGGTACCGATGAGTTGGGACGCGACGTGCTCTCACGCATCATATACGGGGCTCGTATCTCACTTCTGGTGGGCTTTGTGGCTGCTTTCGCCGCAGCCCTCCTGGGTACTACCCTGGGGGTCATAGCCGGATATTTCTCCGGCAAGCCGCTGCGTTTTTATCTGGGACCTCTGGCCAAAGAAAAGAACAGTTGGAGCCCGTTGCCTTTTGCAGCCTGGCGGGTTATCTCCTGGCTGTTGCTCTATGGGCTGCTTTTTCTGGCGGCCGACCTGGCCTGGCAGCTCTCCGGTGCCAACGTGCAAGCTTTGTTTGCAGGTGCGTTTTCCCTAAACAATGTGCTGTCGCTGGTGGGCCTGGTCTTGGCCTGGGGGGTGGTGCTGTATGTGGCTTTTTGGGGGCTGTTCGGTCGAAGCCGGCTCGATCTGGATGTAGCCATTTCGCGCTTCATGGACTTCATGCTGACCATCCCAGAACTGCCGCTGCTCCTGGTACTCTCGGCATTGCTGCGCGATAGCCAGGGGGTGGTGGGCCGATGGGCCAGTGCGACCTTCGGCGAATCGGCCTCGGTGTTCATTATCATCACCATCATTGTGCTGTTCGGCTGGATTGGAACAGGCCGCTTGATTCGTGGAGCCGTTCTGAGCTTGCGGGAGCAGGAGTTCACCACAGCCGCCCAGGCGCTGGGGGCTGGCGATGCCCGTGTGATGTTCCGCCACCTGGTACCCAACACTTTGGCGCCCCTGATCGTGAACGCCACCCTGGCCATTGGCGGTGCGATTCTGACCGAAGCCGCGCTGTCCTTCCTGGGATTCGGCATCCAGCCACCGGTCGCAACCTGGGGCAACATGCTCACCAAAGCCCAAGAGTACATTTTCACGGCGCCGTGGTTGGCTCTGGCCCCTGGTTTTATGATTTTTATCACGGTGCTGGCTTTCAACTACTTGGGCGATGGTTTGCGCGATGCCCTGGACCCGCGCAGCAGGCTTTAGACTGGACGGTTTTGCAAGCTGGGGGGTCATATCTCCCCAGCTTTTTTGTTGAACTGTTGATTAACTGTGGATGGGCTCATCCCGGTATGCAGGCGGGTTTCAGCCTGGATTTGAGCCGGGTGGGCTGTATTGTAGGGGAATGCGTGTGGTGTTTTTGGCAGTTTTTTTGGCTTTCTCGCAGCCTGTTTTTGCGCAGAACGATTCAGAGTTCAGGGTTTCGTGGGACTGTGTGCTTCCAGTCGAACGGGTGGTTTGTTTGCAACCCTCAGGGTTGCTGCGGTTTAGCCTGGGTCGCAACGGGGCGCTGAGCCAGCCCGCAGCGCTCGAGCCCACCCTGGCTTTTGGGGGTCGCTTGCTGATGCAGACCCGTTGGGAAGGCCTGGCGATTCAGGCCGACCTAGCCCTTTGGTACGAATCGGTGCTGCAATGGGGGCTGCTCGAAGCTTTTACCACGTGGAATTGGGGGGAGTATACCCTCAGTTTGGGAAAGCGTGGGGCGTACAGCGGCCCCTGGGACGATACGCTGATGGGCCGTGACGGACGCTGGGGGCTGTTTGCTCGCTACACGCCAGTCGATCTGCCCTGGCTGGATATCGAAATGGCCTATCTTCCTAATGGTAGGTTCTCGGGGGGCCAGGGTTTTGTGGGGGCTAACGCGGGTATTTTCCGCATGGGCAC
>DAIUDO010000084.1:5182-9224 GCA_036845585.1 Meiothermus sp.
ATTCTTCTGGTGGAACCCCGAGTGGGACTTCCTGGGCGAGAATAGCCCTTTTCCGCCCGAGGAGCGGTTTGGGGCCTGGTTGCAGGAGCCGCGCAAGCTGCTGATTGGGGCTGCCTATAGCTGGAATGACCGGCTGCGCCTGGGCGTTGACCTTTCCAGGGCTCCGATAGAGGCGCTGCGGTTGTATCTTCAGCTTCACTGGCGATAGGGCTGGTAGCCAGCGCGTACAAAGTAGAGGCCGTGGGGTGGAGCGGTAGCACCTGCGTCCTTGCGGCTACCCCCCTCGAGCAAAGCCCGTATGGACTCGGACTCACGCTTGCCCAGACCCACCTCGACGAGGGTACCGACCATGCTGCGTACCTGGCCGCGCAAAAAACCCGACCCCACAAACTCAATCCAGATTTCCCGCCCAGCCTCGGCAGGCCAAACCTCCAGATGAGTGCGGTAGATTTGCCGGACGGTGCTGCGCTCCTCCTTGACCGCAAAGGCCCGGTAGTCGTGTGTACCGACCAGGTAGTCCAGGGCGTGGCGCATGGGAATCAGGTTTAGCGATTGTGGAATCCACCAGACCCGGTGGCGCTCGAGGGCCGGGGGCATCCGGCGCTGGGCGATGCGGTAGCGGTACTCGCGCCAGTGGCAGCTTTTGCGGGCGTGAAAATCCGGCTCGACTTCCTGGGCTGCGATGGCCCGGATGTCGGGGGGCAGCAAGCTGTTGAGGGCATAGGGGATTTTTTCGGTGGGAATCCGGTCCTCGGTGTCGTAGTGAACTGGCATGGCCAGGGCGTGCACCCCGGCGTCGGTGCGCCCGCAGGGCCAGATTTTTGGCTTTGCTCCAGGGATTTTGGCCAGCGCTGCCTCGAGCACCTGCTGCACGGTACGCACCGGCGTTGTGCTGGAGGCCTGGCCTTCCGGGGAGGGGCTGGCCTTGGCCTGGGTCTGCAGGCCCGCGAAGTGGGTACCGTCGTACTCGAGGGTCAGCAAGATGCGCCGAGGGTGGCCGGGTCGGGTGGTGGGTGGTTCTAGCTCGTACAAAGCGAGTGATATTGTATCTTGCTTAGTTCAGGCTATGAATGTAGGTCAGACGCCTCCTACCGGTGGCCGGACGCAGCTTTGCTCCAGACCACCTTCAACCTTTGTGCTCCACCACAGACCATTCCTCAACGGTTGAGCCTGTCTCGGAGTCTCTTAGCGGTTGCGCCCCACCACCACGGCCTTGGCCCGCACCAGCAAGCGCACCTTGTCGCCGGGGTAGAAGGGGCTTTCTGGGCTTTCCTGCACGGTCAGCTCGCGGTTGCCAAACTGGACGCGGTAGGTCAGGTCGTGGCCTTTGAACTCGCGGCTCAGTACCGTGCCCTCGAGCTGCCGGGAGATACCCAGGTGCCCCAGGGGAGCGGCCAGGCTAAGCCCCTCGGGACGCAGCGAGAGCAAGACCGCGCCGTGGGCTTCCTCCATCAGAACCAGGCGGCCCAGTGGGGTTTCGGCCTCGAGGCCCCGGGCCTCGCCAGGGATGAGGTTGGTGCGGCCCAGGAACTGGGCCACAAAGGGCGTGCGGGGGTGGTGGTAGACCTCCTCGGGCGTGCCGATCTGCTCGAGCCGCCCCCCGCGCATGACCGCAAGTCGGTCGGCGAAGGAAAGGGCTTCCTCCTGGTCGTGGGTGACCAGAATGGCTCCAATCCCCGATTGCTTCAAGAGAGCCCGCACCTCATCGCGGGTGGATTGCCGCAGGGCCGCATCCAGGCTGCTGAAGGGTTCGTCGAGCAGCACCAGCTTGGGGCCGGGTGCGATGGCCCGCGCCAGGGCCACACGCTGCTGCTGCCCACCCGAGAGCTCGCCGGGTTTGCGGTCTTTGAACACGGTCAGCCCGACCAGCCCCAGCACCTCCTCGACCCGGGCCTGCTTGGCCTTGCCGCTCAGATGGCGCAGCCCAAAGGCGACATTGCCGTAGACGCTGAGGTGGGGGAATAGGGCGTAATCCTGGAAGACAAACCCAATCCCACGCTGTTCGACCGGCTTCCGGGTCAGATCCTGGCCGTCCATCCAGATCTGACCGCTATCGGCCTGCTCGAACCCAGCAATCAGTCGCAGTGTTGTGGTTTTGCCACAGCCCGAAGGCCCCAACAGGGCGAACACCTCGCTGGGTGCAACCTCGAAACTCACGTCCTGCACCACCGGCGGGAGACTGGGGTGAAAACGTTTGCTCAGGCCCTCAACCCGCAGTATGGGCAGAGCGGTTGCGGCCTGTGGAGAAGGGCGTTCTGTGCTGAGTGGTTTCATCTTCGTTCCTGCGTGAGCAACAGGCCAACCAGGCAGGCCGAGAACAGCACGATCAGCAGGGCATAAGGGGCTGCCTCGGCAAACATCGCTTCCGAAGTATAGCCCCAGATGCGGGTGGAAAGCGTGGAATATCCCACCGGGGCCAGCAGAAAGGTCAGCGGCAGTTCCTTTACAGCAGACAGGAAGACCAGGGCCATGCTGGCCAGCACGCCGCGCTGCAAGAGCGGAAAAGTTGCTTTGAGGAAAGCCTGCACGGGCCGGTAGCCCAGGCTGCGGGCAGCTTCCTCGAGCCGGGGTGGAGCCTGGTAGAGGGCGCTGCGAATGGGCCCGATGGCCTCGGCCAGGAAGTGCAGTGCATAGGCCAGCACCAGCAGGGCCAGGGTCTGGTAGAGAAAGGGCACCCCGCGCAGACTGAAGAAAATTAGGGCCAGGGCAAAGGCCAGGGGGGGCGTGGCATAGCCGATGTAGGCGGTGCGCTCGAGCAGCCGCGAGAGCCTGCTGGGATAGCGCACGCCCAAATAGGCTAGCGGCAGCGCCAGACCGGCAGCCAGAGCGGCTGCTGGGGCTGCGGCCTGCACCGAGTTTCGGAGGGCTTCCAGGATGCCGCTCAAACCGCCCACGTAGGTAGGGGGATGTTGGGCTGTCCAGTAGACGATGGAGGTGAGTGGCACCAGCAGGGCCCCCACAACGGGCACCGCCATCAAGCCATAGGAAGGCAGAGTCCAGGCGCCGAGCGGCACCGGGGTTGGCCGTCTGGCACTGCCCAAGCCCACCCGGCTAAGGGATAGGTTTTTGAGGAGGCGGGCCTCGAGCCACAGCAGGCTGCCGGTAAGCAGGATCAGCATCAGGGAGAGCCAGGCGGCATACACCCGGTCGAAGGAGGCCGAATACTGCAGGTAAATCGCATAGCTGAAGGTCTCAAAGCGTACCAGGCTCACCACCCCAAAGTCCCCCAGCACGTGTAGGCCAATCAGCAGCCAGCCCGCGAAGAGCGCAGGCCTTAACTGGGGCAACACCACCCGCCAAAACACCTCGTAGCTCTTGTAGCCCAGGCTGCGGGCCGATTCCTCGAGCCCTGCATCCAGCCCCAAAAGGGCAGCCCGCAGGTTCAAAAACAAATAGGGATAGGTAAAGAGGGTCAGCACCCCCAGGGCCCCCAGGTAGCCTGTGGGCCGGGGCCAGGGAAAGCCCAGTAGGCTTTCCAACCAGCCATTGGCGCCGGTAGCGCCAAAGAAACCAAACACCCCCACATACCCAGGCACCGCCAGCGGCAATGCCAGCAGAACCGTCCATATGCGCTTCCCTCGCAGGTCGGTACGGCTGGTCAGCCAGGCCAGCGGCAAGGCCAGCATCGTCGTTAGGGCGATCACACCAACCAGCAGGGCCACCGTGTTGGCCAGCAGTTGCAGGTTGCGTTCCCGTAGAACGATTTCGAGCAGTTGATGGGGCTCGGCCTGAGCAGCCCTCAGCAACAAGTACAGCAGCGGCAGCATAACCGCCAGACCTACCAGCACAGCCACTGCCAGGAGTCCTTTGGGAATGGGTTTGTTCAGGCTTCGAACCATCGTCATGGATAGCGTCAAGCACCTCGAGGGTAGACGGGCCAAGTGGCGCAGAAAATCCAGCAAAAGCCCAGACTTGGGCCTATACAGGGCATCGGGCCGGGGCCAGCACAGCTTGGGACCGATAGCCTTCACAAAAAGCTATCAAGCTATAGAAAATAAATCAAGTATGTTTGTCGGCTTTTATGAGTATTGAAGCCTTGGTC
>DAIUDO010000085.1:0-9065 GCA_036845585.1 Meiothermus sp.
CTTGGGCAGGAAAATCATCGAGTCGGTGGGTTCCGCCCTGACCGAACTATTCCCCCAGGGCTTTGTGCTCAAGGTGTGGGGCTTCATCTTTGTCCACAACTTCAGGCGGCTGGCCAGCGTTTTGTAGGTAGTAACTTGGGTTAGAGCTTAAGCGCATGGGTTTTGATGAGGTGGACGCCAACATCCCGGAACAGGTGTCTTACCCCCGCGCCTGTTGTCTGGTGTCCATGGAGGGGGCAAGAAGGGGCCGGTTCCCGCTCAAAAACCGCTCCCCAGCGGCCTGCGGGCCCCGATGTAGCGCGCGCGGTAGGCCGCGATGGGCTCGACCACCACCCGCCCGGCGCGGTAGCTGGCGTGGGCCATCAGCCCGTTCCACAGCACCAGCCCCACGTGATCCACGGCCCTCCCCGGCGCGGTGAAGAAGACCAGATCGCCAAGCCGGGAAACACAGCCCGGGCTCCCTCAAGCTGGTGGGGATAGGTACTAATCGACCTTGCTCAAAACGTCCAGGTGGTACTTTTTCTCCAGTACCGGGAAACGACTAAGGATCAGCTCGTACATCTCGAGGATCCTCTCCTGGTTGCCGCTTCGGTATTTATCCCAGATGGCTCGAGCCAGCAAAGCCTTATAAAAGGGGCTCATATGGGCCAGGGTGGTGACCTTCAAGAACAGCGGGGTATAGGTGGTACCCGTAACGCTGAGGTTCGCCATGGCTTCAGCGCGCAGCGTCTCCAGTATGCCCTGCATCACCGCCCAGCCCTGTGGGGGTGGGCGTAGGGGCGGGCGGTGCAAGGGCTGGGCCAGCACCAGGGTCTTGGCGGTGTTGGCGGACTCGGTAAATCCCAGCTGCTCGATCTGCCCCTCGATGATTTTGAGTTCCTCCAGTTTCAGTAAAGCAGCCGCCCACATCATGAAGAAGGCCGGTTCGTGGGTCTTCTCGTTGAGGGTCAGGTAGTCTGCGGTTAGCTGGGCCAGCTTCTTACGTAGAGCGTTGCGCTCCTCTTTCATCTGTCGTTTTTCCTCGAGTGTCATCTCTCCTCCTAAAGCCAATAATAATAAGGCTATGTACGGAACCCTCTGGACCCGACTGCCCCAGACCCTGGGACCTCTGCTACCGCTGGACGAGGCGGCCTGGGAGGCCGTGGCCCACCTGCCCCCGCAAGAGCAGCTGGTGCGGCTGGGCCTGGCCGAGCTGGTGATGGAGGTGCGGGACGCTCGAGGCCGGGTGCTCGGAATCGGGCCGCTCATACTGTCGCTGGTGCTCCTGGGCCACCTCGAGGAGGAGCGGGCCTACTTCCGCCACCCCGAGGCCCTGAGCGGGTAGAGCCGCCATCCGTGAGCGGAGGGTTGGTGCTGGCCTGGGCGGCGCTGGTGGGCCCGCTGGCCGTATGGGTGTACGCCTGGTGCTGGGGAACCTGTTTCGGGGGCATGGCGACTTTCGCGGCAGATGCCGCGCCTCAGCGTGGTTCTGCGCCTCGGTGGGGCAGCATCATGCCTGTGTGGGGCCTGCCTCAGCCGGGGTATTGGAATTTGGTACACTGACGGCATATGGCGTTGCTCCAATTTCGCGTGCGGCAGTTTCGCTCGATAGAGGACAGCGGCTGGATCACCTGCGACGACGTGACCACCCTGGTGGGGGTGAACGAGGCGGGCAAGTCCAATCTGCTGCTGGCGCTGTGGAAGCTCAACCCGGCCAAGGGCGGCGAAATCAACCTGCTGGCTGACCTGCCTCGCCGTCTGTACTCCACCGCACGCAGCGACCCAGGGGAGATCACCTTCATCGAGGCCGACTTCGAGCTCTCCGAGGAGGCCACCGAGGCGGTGGCCGAAAAATGTTTGATCGCGACCAACCAGCCTCTGCGGGTCAGGCTGTCGAAAACCTTCGCGGGCGACGTGGACGTCGAGTTCCTGAATGCTACGCCAGCCGATAAGATCATCTCGAAAAATTTCCACAAGGTGGTGACCGACAATTTGGCCAGGGTACGGGCTGAGTCCGCCGCCACCCCGGAGCTCGAGGAGGCCAAGGCGGCAGTGGAGGAAAGATTCGAGCAGATCCTCGAGAAGTATCCCACGCCCGAGACCTCCTTCTCGAGGGAGCAGCTGGCCGAGTTTCACACCCTCATGACCTTGAGCCTGCCCAAGCCGTCCGCCTTCCAGGCTGCGTTGGAGGCGGTGCAGTCTGAGATCAAGCGCCTGGAGCGCTACCTCGTCGCACCCCATCGGGTCCCAGGCGTGAAGGAGGTCGTGCTCAAGGCGATCCCCAAGTTCGTGTATTACTCCAACTACGGCAACCTCGACTCCGAGATCTACCTCCCCCACGCCGTGGAGAACATGCAGCGTACCGACCTCACCGGTGTCGCTGAGGCCAAGGCCCGCACATTGCGGGTGCTTTTCAAGTACGTGGGCCTTGACCCGAAGGAGATCATGGAGATGGGGAAGGAGCCTGTCCAAGTGGTTAACCAATACGGTTACGGTCAGGTGGTCCCGCAGGTCAGCGAGGAGCAGATCGCCGAGGCCGCCAGGAAGAAGACTGAGCGGCAGGCCCTGCTCCACTCGGCCCAGAGCCGACTCTCGCGCGAGTTCCGCGAGTGGTGGAAGCAGGGCGAGTACATCTTCGACTTCCGGGCCGACGGCAACTACTTCCGCATCTTTGCCTCCGAGCCCTCCCGCCCCGAGCCCATCGAGCTGGAGAACCGCAGCGCCGGGTTGCAGTGGTTCCTGAGCTTCTACCTGGTGTTCCTGGTGGAGAGCGAGGAGGCCCATGCGGGTGCTATCCTGCTCCTTGACGAGGCTGGGCACTCCCTCCACCCCCTCGCCCAGCGCGACCTAGCTCAGTTCTTCGCCAACCTCTCCAAGACCAACCAGGTCATCCACACCACCCAGTCCCCCTTCCTGGTGGACACCAACCATATCGACCGGGTTAGGGTGGTCTACGTGGACGATAACGGATTCACCGTGGCCTCAGAAAACCTGCGTGTTGCAGAGAGCCCGGGTAGCCACCAACGCTCAGTCTACGCCGTCCACGCCGCGCTCGGTCTCAGCGTCTCCGATACCCTGTTGCAGGGCTGTCTGCCGGTGATCGTCGAGGGGGTCTCCGACCAGATCTACCTTAACGCCATCAAAAACTGGCTGATCCGGGAGAAGCAGATCGCCCCCCCGCTGGAAATCGTCTTCGTCCCCTCGGGGGGGACCAAGGGGGTAAAGCCGCTCTCGAGCTTGCTGACCGGCCGCGAAGGGGAGCTGCCGCCGGTGGTGCTCGACAGCGACGACGCAGGCCGGGCCATGCAGGCCAGCCTCGCCGCCGAGCTGTACAAGCCCAGCCCCGGGCGGCTGATCGCAGTGGGCGACTTCGCCCAGGTGCAGGACGCCGAGCTGGAGGATCTGATCCCCTTCAGCGTGCTTGAGCCGCTGCTGGACAAGCTGTTCCGCGAAGTCGACGAGGTGTTCGCCGACCACTACGATCCAGGCCTTCCACTGGTCGCTCAGGTCCAGGGCTTGGCCGGGCGCAAGGGGATCGCGCTCGACCCCGGCTGGAAGGTCACCCTGGCCAAAGGATTTAAGAACCGGCTGCTTGCCCGGAACCCACCCTCCATCGACAAGTCCGTGCTCGCCAACTGGAAGAAGCTGTTCTCCCGCATCCTGAAAGGGTAGCGTTCGCGGCTGGGCGGCACCTGACGGGGCACTTCCTGGCCGCCCCATCCACCGCGCCAGGGGATGCTCATGGGCACGCGCAAGGGGTAGGGGAAGGCGGGGTGGGCGATCTCCTTCACGGTGGCCTCAGCGTAGCACTTCATCTGTGAAAGAAACCTTTCACGGATGAAGGCCGCCGCCCCTCCCCCGGCCTGCGGGGAGGCCCCTGCGCGGCTTGTTGCAATCTACTACTGAGTGGAATAGATTGATGTAGACATGCAAAGCGCACGCCGTGAAAGAGGTTCGATGAGCCAATCCAGAGCCAGCCGCCAGGGGCAGCGCAATCTGCCCTGGCACGACCACAGCTGGCTGCGGCGCGAGCTGCGGCGGCTGGGCACGGTGAAGGCGGTGGCCCGGCTCCACGACGTGCCCGAGAGCACGCTGTACAACTACATGTCCCGGCACGGGATCCGGGCCCCCCACCGACCCGCCGAGTTTGGCCGACCGCTGCGCAATCCGGCTTGTCCCAGCCGCGTCACGCTGTGGCGGCGAAGGAAGCGCACCGGGAAACCCTAGGCCTCCACCCCCGGCTTCGGCTGCAAGCAGGCCAGGACTTCGGCGGCGAGGAGGTTCTCGCCGTTTTGCAAAACCGCCAGCAACAAATCCGCTACCGGCTCGACCTCTTCCCGGGGGGCTCCTTGGGCCAGCAGCCGGTCTCCCTCCCGGCGCAACCGCACCCCCCGGTAGGGCCAGCGCACCGCCGCCGCTACGATGGTCTCGCTGACCTGAAAATCCCCCCAGGGGGGCTCGGCCTCCCCCAGGTAGTCCAGGTGCGCGAGCCACACCCGGGCCTCCCCCGGGCTTTTCTCCAGCATCCGCGCGATCTCTTCCAGGTCGCGCTGGAGTTCTCCCATGTCCTTTGCCCTACGTGCTCCCCGGCGGGTGACGAAGACCCGCCGGGCCCGAAGCTCCGCGTGGATGGTCGTTTCCATCGCTCTCTCCTCGCTGTGCAGGCGGGGCGCCCCACCCTCTGTGCAATCCTCAAGCGGCCCCCACCAGGGCCATCCCCCCGCTCACCCGGTGCCCCAGCCGCCGCAGGGCCCGGAAGCTCTCCGAGTCCATGCGCCCCTTGAGGGGCCGCCGGGTGAGCCCCTCCACCACCGCCAGGGCGATGGGGTAGGCCGCCAGCAGCCGCCCCCACCACCTCCACCACCCGGGCCGGTTGGCCCGGCGTGACGATGGCCAGGTAGCTTTTGTACAGCCCCAGATCCACCCCGAGGGTATGCGTGTGGCCGTGGTTCATCTACCGCCCCCGCTCGAGTTCGTACCCCTCTACCGCCTGGGAGCGCCCGTAGTCCCGTTCCGGGCCGCCCTTTTCCATGAAGCGCTGCACCTCTTCGCGGCTCACCCCAGCCTGCTCGGCCACCCGATCCAAAGCCCGCTCGAGCTGCTGCTCGGAGAAGACCCGGAAGGTCTCCACGCTGGGCTGACGTTCCATCATCATCTCGTAGTTGAGGCGCACCTTGGCAGCGCGCTCCTCCTCGGTCAGGTTGAACTGCACGCTCTGCACCCGCTCGGCCTCCGCGGCCAGGTAGAGCGGTACGGTACCGATGACTTCTTTGCCGCGCACGTCCTCGATGCGGGCCTGCTCCACCACCACCGCGTCCTGCGGTGCGTAACCGGCGTCCTTGAGATAGCGGGCGGTGTCCGGCTGGTTGGTCACCACCACCGGTTCGCCCTCACCCTTGCTGAAGTAACGCTCCGGCAGCGCCACCCCTAGGTCGCGCTCGATGCGTTCCATGCGGGCCTGGAAGTCCTCCTCCCGGTATACCCGGTAGACCTCCGTGCTGATCACCCGCTCACGCACCTCCTCCAGTGAGAGTTCGCGGCCAAAGTCCTCGCGGGAGAGGCGCAGGTTGACCGTGGTGACCGAGTTCGCTTCGGCGGCCAGATGGGGGGGGAGTACCCCCACCACGTCCCGCCCCTGAATCTCCTCGACGGAATGCACGTGCTTTTTTACCTCGTCCACCGCATATCCCTGCTCGCGCAGGTATTCCACCAGTCCTTGATGCTGAGTTACCACGGTAGCCATAGTTATTTGACGCTCCCACGAATAAAGCCGGTGGGATTCTTGGTTCAACGAGGACTGCCCACAGTGCGTAGGTTTTACACCCTCTCCCCAAGCGTGACTTCCCGTGTGCCCCACGGTAGTTTGGACGTTGATGCACGGCTTGGTTTTCGCCGCACACGTCCGAGGTCTACGCTACAGGTTTTACCCGCCCAGCGCTTCGTGGACGGAACCCCATACCCCCGCCCCGCCAAGGCGGGGCGGCAAGAACCCCGGAAACTTTTGTTTCCAGGCGCAATTTTAGCACATCTGCCGCTCACCATGCTATGTGCCCCTGTGGGGCACCTAGGAGAGTCCTCGCCTCGCCACGGCGAGGCGACCATCCCCGAAGGGGATGGGTTTTATAGCTCCCCCACGCCCCTCTTTTCCATAAGGGAGATGGTGCGAAATCTTGCCCCCGTTTGTCACCTTTGGTTATTCAGTGTAGGGCAAGAAGCGACCGGAAACCCCTATAACTTCCTCGGAAAAGGAAGGATTTGTTGGGAATGTTGGGAATTAAGTTCAGCAAAAAATAAGAATTCCCAACAGATTTATTGCGTCCTGGACAGCGCTGTTGGGACTGTTGGGACTGTTGGGAGTTTTAGCAATAGGCCCCTTGTGAGTTTCGGAAAGGCGTGAAAACGATAACGTGTTCCTCTTGCCATGTAATATGTTGCTATGCGTTGGAACACAGTTCTGCTCTCCCTAATCGCGGCGCTGGCCCTGCCGGTGGTTGGACTTGTTACGGGCCGGGTGGTGGGGGATTTCTTCCTCCGTGGAGATTTAATCGGTGCGGTGGGTGCTGGCTTCGGGGTTCTGGTATACGCCCTGGCCCTGGCCTCCTCGTACTCGCACCTGCGCCACTACTACCAGGGCTATGAGGCCCAGGGGGTGCGGGCCTCGTGGGCGCTGGCCCTCGCGGTCGAGGTTGCGACCTTTTATATGAGCTTTGCCTATGTGGTCATTCACTCCCCCTGGGCTTTTTGGGGCAGCTTGATCGGGGCCTTCGTAGTCTTCTGGGGCAACTTCTCCAGCATGTATGAGGCCCGGACTGGGCGGCTTAGTGGAGAAACCACCGCACAGCCTGTTCGTGCGGAAGCAGCCCTGCACGGCGCATTCCCCGAGCAAACGCTGGCGTTTGTTTCCGCCGAGGCTGTGGAGACCCGGATTAGCCAGGTGAGGCAGGAAGTTCGGGCGGTGTCGAAACAGAGCTCTGGTGAGCCCTTACCGAGACAGACCGTTTACGAGGAACACCCTGAGGTCAGGCCGGTGACCTTACCCACCCAGGAAGGGCACGAGGCTACCTCAGGGCAGGATTTCCCCCTATCCGCGGTTGACCAGGAGGTGCTGCGCCTGGCGGCAGCAGGGCCGGTGGGCCCTTCGAGCGTCAGCCGGGCGCTTGGAATCGCCAAGAGTTCCGCCAGCGACAGGCTCCGGCGGCTGGAGCGGCTGGGGTTGCTGGTGAAGCAGGGCTCGAGTTATTTAGCCACCAAATAGCCTCTTCCAGAATCGACCCAAAAGACCTGGGGTACGTGGATCGGTCTTGCGCGCTTGCGCCTCAATCTCTGGTGTACAGAGCTGACGCTTGCCAGCTTTGAGCTCCCTGGCGAGATCTTTTTGTCGTTCAAGGGCCTCTGCGAAGGCCCCCTTGACCAGGGTATCGCGGGCGCGTGTGAAGGCCACATAGGTCAGGTTGGCCTCCTCTGGGTACAGCTTCACACACCGATGTGTGGGGTTCTCCTGGGCTAAGGTCACCCCCGTGAAGTCTTCTGCCAGAGTCACCCGATCCCACTCGCGGCCCTTGGAGCGGTGAGCGGTGGAGACCACCACCTCAGCATGTTCCTCGTCCACCAAACTGTTGCGCAAGGTACGGCACACCTTGGGAATGCTGTCTTTGTACTCCTCGACAAGGCGCTCGTAGGGCCGGTACTGTGCGGCAATGGTGGGAAAGCGCTCAATGAGGTGCTTCAGTTGTTTCCAGCTGCTAAAGAGCGAGAACTCAGGGTGGCGGGGTTTCTGCCCCTGGTAAAGGCGGTAGGCGGCTTCCAGGGCATCGGTGAGCTCCTCAATCTTGTTCACCAGAGCTACTTTTTTGCCCTGCTCCAGCAGCGCCAGCACCTCCCGGAGCGCCCCGGCGTTGGTGCGGCTGAGGATGGCAGTAGATCCGTCCTGTTTCGGCTTGGGGTTGCCGCGCACCTGGCGCTCCTCCCCTTTGAAGAGGCGGAGCAGTTCGCTGGCCTCATCTGCAATGTGTTCCTTGAAGCGAAAAGACTGGGAGAGGAGGAGCTCCTGCCCGTCGAGGCGTTCCATGGCGTTCACCGCACCGCGCCAGGCGTAGATCTGCTGGTGGGGGTCACCTACGAAGATGCGCTGTGCGGCCTGGGGCAGCAGGATGCCAAGCATCGCGGGGTTGGCATCCTGGGCCTCATCGAAGAGGATCACGTCGTAGGGGAGCTGGGGGCGGGTGAGCTGGTAGAGCTTGAGGTAGACATCGTGGCTGACCGGATAGCTGGCCTCTGTGTCTGATAAAAGCTCCCACGCCCGCTGGGCCAGGGGCACCAGGCAGGCCGCAAAGTCATCAAATCTCTTGCCTGCTGCCTCGATCTCCAGGCGTAGGATGTCAGGGATGTGTTCCGCTTTGACAGTTTCAGCCTCCGACTGGGTAAAGCGGTTCACGGTCTCAAGCACCGGGAACAGGGCCTCTTCCCGGTCGCGGAAGCCCCACTCCCGAAGGTCATCGAGGCCGGGCATGTCCTCAGCCAGCAGGCGGCGGGCCTGGAAGAGACTTCCCCTCAAGCGATTCTTCTCATCAAACGGCTTGCCCGTCTTCTGGTAGGCTAGGGCGTGGTTGGTCATCGCGTCGGCCAGGTCGCCGAACTTCTCCTTAGCCTCTTCTGCCAGAGCCTTGCTAAACGTCAGGTAGAGGATGCGCTTGCCTGCCAGCGCTTTGGCGACTTCTACCAGGGTGAAAGTCTTGCCCGCCCCGGCGAAGGCCACCACCTTGAGATGATTACCAGTCTTTGCGGCTTCCACGACCGCTTTTTGTTCATCCGTTAGCGTTGCCATTGATTAGGATTATCTATCATGTTACGACTTTTTGTTGCTCTTTTGACCCTGCTGAGCCTGGCCCAGGCTCAGCAGACCCTAACAGGTCGTGCCAGCGTGATAGACGGGGACACCCTGGAGGTGCAGGGTGTTCGCATCCGGCTGTGGGGCATAGACGCGGTGGAGTCCTCACAAACCTGCCTGGACGCTTCGGGGAAGGCCTGGCCGTGTGGACGCCGCGCCGCTTTCGCCCTGGCGGATTTCCTAGGGCAGCGCACCGTGC
>DAIUDO010000086.1:0-1478 GCA_036845585.1 Meiothermus sp.
AGACCGTTTTTACCGTGCCGCTTCGGCCTTGCGCTGGGCCTCTTCCAGAGCCTGACGGGCCGGTACGTTGCCTTTGAGGGCTTTTTCCAGGGCCTCCTCGAGGAAGTTGCGCCACACGGTAAATTGCGGCACCCGGGGTCGCGGCTGGGCCACCGCCACCTGCTCAAAGGCTACCTTGCGGTAGGGGTTTTCGCGGTAGAAGGCTTCCAGCAGCGGCGTGGCCGACTTGCGCAAGGGCACGTAGTAGCTGGCCTCCACCCAGGTCTTGATGTTTTGCGGTTCCATCAGGAAGCGCCAGAACTCGAAAGCCCCCCGCTGCTGCTCGGCGCTGGCCCCACGCAACACTACCAGTTGTGCCCCACCCAGCGGCACCTTGCCGTTCGGCTCGCGCGGGATGGGGGCCACCCCCAGCTTGAAAGCAAAAGAGGCGTTTTCGGCGGCCGGCCAGTTGGCAATCGAAGCAAAGACCATCATGCCCTTGGTGCGGATGAAGTCGGTCTGGGCGAAGAAGCTCTCCGAGAGGTTTCGCACGCTGGTACTACCCTCGCGCCCCAGGCGCTGGAGGTACTCGAGGGCCTCCACCACCTCGCGGGAGGTAAAGTTGGGCCGTCCGTCGGCCGTGACCAGGTTGCCCCCCCGGCTGGTCACCTGGGCCTCGAAGGTCCACGACTCCGACAGGGCGATGAAGCCCTTGGAGGTGCGACTGGTGAGCCCCTTGGCAGCCTGCTCAAACTCCCGCCAGTTGGCGGGCACTTTGAGCCCCCTGGCCCGCAGTTGGTTTTCGTTGAAGAAGAGCACCGGGGTCGAGGTATTGAAGGGCAAACCATAGCGGCGGTTGTTGATCAGGCCGTACTCCCAGGCCGCCTCGAAGAGGTCGTCGACAAAGGCTCTAGGCAGGGCAGCCGTCAGCTCATCCAGCGGGAGCACCACCCCTTCCGCCACCAGGCGTGGGAAGAGCAGAATCTCGGCCTGAAACAAGACCGGCGCACCCCCAGCCCGTAAAGCTGCCAGAAGACGGGTCTCCCCCTCCCGGTAGTCGCCAATCAGACGGGGCACCACCCGGTAGTTTCGCTGCGAGGCATTGAAAGCATTGGCAAACTGATTGATGGCCCGTTCAGCAGGGCCGTCCATGCTGTGCCAAAAGGAAATCTCCGTCTGAGCCATGGCCAGTCCGGTGAGTAAAACCAAAGACGCAAGCAGGCGCTTCACACGTTCCTCCTGTGAGTAACTCTATTCTACGCACAAATAGAAAACCATCCAGCCATCAGCAGCAGGTCAGGAGAGTGTGAGGGAAGCTGTAAGTTGCAATCTCGAGGTGACGGGCAAGGAAAAACCCAGCCTCCGGCTGGGTTATCACGCGCAATCATTTACCGCCGCTCGACGCTGTTGGCCCGGCGCTGAGCCTCTTCCAGCACCTGCCGGGGGTTGGCGTTGCCCTTCAGGGCGCGCTCGAGGGCATCCTCCAAAAAGCTGTACCA
>DAIUDO010000086.1:1578-8929 GCA_036845585.1 Meiothermus sp.
TTGCAGGTACTCGAGGCTTTCCACCGCTTTGGGGTTGGTGAAGTCGGGGCGGCCCTGCGCATTGACAATCGAACCGCCGCGGCTCATCACCAGCACGTTAAAGCTGTAGATGTCACTGGAAACCGTGTAGCCTTTGGCCGCTCGGGTGGTCAGGCGCTGAGCTGCCGCAGCCACCTCGTCCCAGGTACGCGGCACCCCCAGCCCACGGGAGCTAAACTGGTCGGCGTTGTAGAAAAAAACCGGGATAGACAGGCCAATAGGAAGGCCAAAGGTCCGGCCCCGCAGCCTACCGGTCTCCAGGAAGCTTGGGTAAAAATCGCCCGGCAGGTTGCCCAGGTACTCGTCTAAGGGCAGCGCCACATTGTCCTGCACCATCCGGCCTAAAAAGGAGATCTCGGCATGGAAGAGCGCCGGCGCTCCGCCCGAACGCAACGCCGCCAGCAACTTAAGGCCCCCCTCGCGGTAATCGCCCACGAAGCTTGGCACAATGCGGTACTCCCGCTGCGAGGCGTTGAACTCGCGGATATGGGCCTCCAAGATCTCCTGCCCAGGTGGCCCGGCCGTATGCCAGAAGGGGATATCCACCGGACGCTGGGCCAGGGCCACCCCCCAGCCCAAAAGGACAAACATCAACAAGCGCATGGGCTTAACCTCCACGGCTCGAGGCACCTCGAGCCCCGCCTCAGTCTGCCATAATCCGGATGAGAAAAAGCCACAAATGCCCCTGTGCCGGTCTACCCCTTGAGCCCTTCCTCAAAGGTCTCGACGATTCGCCGCTCATAAAGCAAGTAGATGATGACCAGGGGCAAGGTTGCCGCCAGGGCCGCCGCCGAGAGCGGCCCCCAGTCGGCGGGGTTTTGCCGCTGAAGGTCGGTAATCCAGGTCTGCACGGTTTTGAGTTCCTTGCTACCGGCCACAATGCGCGGGTAGAGCACCAGGTTCCAGTGGGCCGCGAAGGCCAGCACACCCGCCGCAATCAGTTGCGGGCGCAACAGCGGCAACAGGATGCGCGTCAGCAGAATGCGGTGCCCAGCCCCATCTAGACGGGCAGCCTCGAGCAGTTCTTCCGGTACGGTTCGCATCCCCTGGAAGAGCAGGTACACGATGAAGGGGCTGGCCGCAAAGGGCAGCACCAGGGCCCAGAGGGTGTCCAGAATCCTCAGGCCCACCAGCAGGCCGTACAGGGGCACCAGCAGCAGCTCTACCGGGATGGCCAGCAGCACCAGGAAGAAGGGCAGTATTCTAGCCCCTTCCTTGATGGCATAGGCCGCCAGGAAGCCGGTGGTGAGCTGCAACAGCGTCACCCCACCGGTCAGGAGCACCGAGAACAGCAAGCGCCCCCAGAAGCCCTCCCAAAAACCACCCCGGCCCAGCACCTCGAAGTTGGCCAGGCTGAAGCCCAACTGCCCGAAAATATCGCCGCTAAACACTGCCTCGGGCGGGATGAAGGCTGCATAGGCCATCCAGATAAAGGGCAGGGCCACCAGCAGGGCCACCGTCCAAACCAGAAGATGTCCGAGCCAGCGCATCAACGTTCCTCCCGCAACAGCCGGGCCTGCGCCAGGGCGAAGGCCAGGGTCAGCAGCAAAATGATGACCGTGAGAGCCGCCGCATACCCCAGACGGCCCACTTCAAAGCCGGTCTTGTAAAGATAGTAGCCCAGCACCTCGGTGCCGCCAAAGGGACCACCCCGGGTCAGCAAGAAGACCGCCGTGTAGCCCTGCAAGGTTAGGACGGTGCCAATCACCACCAGAAACGTGATGGCAGGGCGCAGCAGGGGCAGCGTGATGTAGCGAAAAGCCTGCGCTGGGGTGGCCCCGTCCACCGCCGCGGCCTCGAGCAGGGTTCTGGGAATGGCCTTCAGGCGCGCCGAGACCACCAGCACCCCGTAGCCAATGTGCCGCCAAATGGTAAAAAGCATGATCAGGATCAAGGCCCAAAACGGGCTCTGGTCCCAGCGGGGCACCGGCAGCACCGAGGCCAGGGCGCCGTACTCAGGAGAAAACAGGGTGTACCAGGCCACCGCCGCCCCCCCCAGCGTGACCAGCCCCGGCAAAAAGAGCAGGGCCTTGATGGGACGTTCGTAGGGCTGCCCATCCAGCGCCAGGGCCAGCAGTATCGAGAGGATGACGAAAGGAATGAGGGTCATGACCCCAAATACCAGCGTGATGCGCAGGCTGCTGTAAAAGTCGGGGTCGCGCAGGATGTTGCGGTAGTTCTCGAGGCCAATGGATCGGGGCTCCGACAGCCCCGACCAGTCCCAGGTCGAGAAACGCAGCACATCCAAAAAGGGGTACAGCAAAAACAGCCCCAGCAGCGCCACTGCTGGGAGCGCGAACCAGTGCGCATTATTCCGACCCATACCCCGTCCTTGCTGGCTTACCCAAGCCAAACAGCATCAGGGTACTATACCAGACGCCCTTGGGTGTGTTTGAGACACGGTTTTTGAACCAGGCTCCGCAAGCCTGCTTGCGAAGACAACAGAGTACCAGGATGATTCGTGGACTACCCTGAGATTGTAGCGGCCTACAACGGTGGGGTAAAGCGCCCATCAATCGCGGTCCAACCCCCATCCACAAACAGAATGGTACCGGTGATGTACGAGGCTGCCGGCGAGGCCAGGAAGGCCACTGCGGCTCCCACCTCCTCCGGCCTACCCCAGCGCCGGAGGATGTTGCGCTCGGCGTAGGCGTTGTACCAGTCGGGCTTGCTTTTGATGGGGGCGGTCAGAGGGGTGTCAATCACGCCAGGGGCAATCGCATTGGCCCGCACTCCTTTGGGCCCTAGCTCGACGGCCAAACCCCGGATCAGTTGTACCGTTCCGGCCTTGGTCATGGCGTAAACCGACTGTCCCGGTTCCACCACCAGCGAACGGATCGACGAAAAAGCGATCAGCGAGCCCGAGCCCTGAATGGCCATCGCCCGCCCCGCTTCGGTGAGCACATGGAAGGTGCCCTTGAGGTTGACGTTCACCACCCGGTCAAACTCCTCCTCCGTGTAGGCCAAAGCCGGTTTACGCACGTTGATGCTGGGGGTCGTTACGGCCACATCCAGCCGCCCGTGGCGCTCCAAAATCCCTTTGATAAGCCCTTTGACCCCTTCGGCATCGGTGATGTTGACCTCATTGGCCTCAGCCTGCCCACCCTCCGCTTTTATCCTGCCGGCGGTCTCGGCGGCCAGCTGACCCTTCATATCGGCCACCACCACGGTGGCCCCCTGGGCCGCCAGGGCCAGACAGGAGGCCTGCCCTATTCCCGAACCCCCCCCAACCACCAACGCCACCTTGCCGTCCAGTCGAAACATGTCTGCGTAGTTGTAGTTCATGTGTACCTCGCTTGTAGCTTATTTACGATTTGATGCGGGCTACTGGCTTCTTTTCCTGGGGTCGAGATAATCCCGCAGGCCATCGCCCAACAGGTTGAAACCCAGCACCGCCAGGCCAATCGCCAGGCCGGGGAAAATCACCGGGTATGGGGTAAGTTCCTGGTAGCTCTGGGCCTCCCGCAGCATCCGGCCCCAGCTTGGGTTGGGGGGCTGGGTGCCCAGGCCAAGGTACGAGAGCGCCGCCTCGGCCAGGATCGCGACGGCAAAAGCCAGACTGGCTTGCACCACCAGCGGCCCGATGATGTTGGGCAGGACGTGCCGCAGCATGATGCGCCCGTTGCCCATGCCCAGGGCTCTGGCCGCTTCAATATAGGGCAGGGCCTTGACCGAAAGCACACTGGCTCTGGCCACCCGGGCGAAGGCTGGAACCGCCGCTAGGCCAATCGCCACCATCGAGGTGGTCACGCCGGGGTTGAAGATGGCAGCAAACAGCAGGGCAATAAGCAGCGCCGGCAGGGCATAGAGGGTCTCGAGCAGCACCGATAAAATTTGATCGATCCAGCCACCCAGATACCCCGCCAATACCCCCAGCAACAACCCCACCGATAGCCCAATACCTACTGCAATCAGCCCAACATACAGCGCGTTCTGGGCCCCAGCCAGCACCCGGGCCAGGGTATCGCGCCCCAGGATATCGGTGCCCAAGGGGTGCCCTTCGGCAAAAATGGGGGCCAGCCGGTTGGGCGTGGTGAGGTTGGGGTTGGTAGGGTTGATCGCGCTGGCCAGCACCATCAGCAGAATCAGCAAAATCAAGAAAACACCCACCTTGAGCGAGATGGACAGTCGCGCCCACCAGGAGCGCCTACCGGCGGACCCTTTGGCCTTCACCACCCGGCTATGCATAGCTCACCCTCGGATCGAGCAGAGCGTAGAGCAGATCCACTAGCAGGTTCATAGAAACGATAAAAGCCGCGATGACCAGAACCACCCCCTGCACCAGGGGATAATCACGGGCACTGATGGCCGTAAGGGAGAGCGAGCCCAGACCGGGGATGCCAAAAACCGTTTCGACCACCACCGTGGCAATCAGGAGTTGGGCAAACTCGAGGCCCAGTACCGTGACCACCGGCAGCGAGGCATTGCGCAGGGCGTGTTTGTAAACTACCGTGCGTTCCGACAAGCCCTTGGAACGGGCGGTGCGCACAAAGTCCTGCGACAAAACCTCGAGCACACTCCCACGCACCAGGCGCACCAGAAACGAGGCGCTGGCCAGCCCCACCGTCAGCACCGGCAAGACCAGGGCGGCCAGGGCCCGCTCGGGGTTTTCCCAGCCGCCAATGGGAAAACTGGTGGGCAGGGGCAGCTTGAGCCAGACGATGAATATGTAGATGAACATCAGCCCGACCCAGAACGATGGCAACACAATCCCCAGCAGCGAGGCCATCGAGACCGCCAGATCCACTGCGCTACCCGCCCTGCGGGCTGCCAGGATTCCCAGCGGTACGGCCATCAGGGTGGCCAGCAACAGCGAGGCCACCACGATCGGCAAGGTGATGCCCAGGCGCGCAACGATGAGCTGCGAGATGGAGGTTTCGTAGCGGATGGACTGCCCCAGGTCGCCCCGGAGTACCCCTCCCAGCCAGTTCAAGTAGCGCTGGGCAGGCGGCTTGTCCAGACCCAGGCGGGCCTCGAGGGCCTCGAGGTCGGCGGGTGTCGCATCGATGCCCAGAATGGCCTGCGCCGGGTTGCCGGGAATGAGCAACAAGGCTCCAAACACCAGCAGCGTTGCCAGCCACAAGGTGACAAGCGCGAAGCCAAGGCGGCGCACCGCGTAGGCAAACATAAAGAATGACCAGCGGCCTACAGTGAATAGCTGATAGCCAGCTAATCCCGGCTATCAGCTACCGGCTGTCGGGCTTTGGACAACTAACGCACCCACACCTCGGCCACACTGATGGCGGGGGTCAAGAAGCCATCGGGCCAGTTCTGAATGCGGGCCCGGTAGGCCCCCAGGGCCGGGAGGCTCATCGTCCAGACCCCTGCGGCATCCTCGGCCAAGAGACGCTGCGCAGCAGCCAGGGCTTCGCAGGCCTTGGTCTGGTTGGGTGCCCGCAGGTACTGGGTAAAAAGCTGCTGGAAGCGAGGGTTGTTATACCGCCAGTAGTAGCGGGGGTTGGCGTAGTTGCCAGTGTCGTTGGCCTCCACGTGCCCGATGATGGTCATGGCGTAGTCGGCCTGGCTGAAGACCCTCTGAATCCAGGTATTGAAGTCGGTGACCTGGATGGTTACTTGCAGCGGGCCCAGCCGGTTGAGTTGGGCCACCATGGCCTCGCCGATGCGGCGCTCGTAAGGGAACTCTGCTGCAATGTTGAAGGTAAAACGCAAGGGGTTCTGGTTGGTGAAGCCGGCTTCGGCCAGCAGGCGGCGGGCCTCGTCGGGGTTGTAGGCGTTGAAATTGCTCAGGTCTACATAGCAGGCCTCACCCGGCGAACGCATGGAGCCAATCTTGGTGCCGTACCCCAGCATGGCCCCCTGAATCAGCTCGTCCTTGTTGGTAGCCAGGGTGATGGCCCGGCGCACCCGCACATCGTTGAAGGGCGGGCGGCTGTTGTTGAATCCGGCCACCGCTTCGGCCGTGGCCGAGCCCGAGAACACCTTGAAGTTGCTGTCCCTTGAAAGCACCACCGCGTTCTCCGGCAGCAGGCTGTAGGCGATAACATCCAGGTCACCGGCCCTTAGCCCAGCAAGCTGGGCATCGCCGTCGCCCAGGAAGCGGAAGTTGACCCGGTCCAGGTAGGGCAGACCCTGCACATAGTAGTTGGGGTTGCGCTCCAGGCGCACCGCAACCCCCCGCTCCCAGGCGGCAAAGCGGAAGGGGCCGGTGCCGATGGGCTGGATGCGCTGCTCGGACAGCGGCCGGTTGCGCGGGCCGATGAGCGACTCAGGACGCGAGAGGATGAAGAGGAAGTCGTTGTTGGGCTGGCGCAGGCTAAAGACCACCGTGGTGGGGTTGGGTGCAGTGATGTTGGCGATATCCCGGTACAGATCAGGGCGCAGATGGCCCGAGGCACGGGTATCGGGGTTGCGGGCCCTGGCAAACTTAGCCAGAACATCCTGAGCGGTGAAGTCAGAGCCATCGTGGAACTTCACCCCCTGGCGCAGGGTAAAGGTGTAGGTCAGACCCGAGTTAGAAACCACCCAACGCGAGGCCAGCGAGGGCACAATCTCACCTTTGGGGTTGCGCTTGACCAGGCCCTGCAGCACGTTGTCGTAGACCACGCGAGAGATGTCCGCACCAGCCACCTGGGTGGGATCCCAGGCTGCGGGCTCGGTCTGGATAGCGATGGTGATAGCTCCCCCCCGCTGCTGAGCCAGAGTCAACCCAGCCAGGGCCACCCAGGCTAGGCCAACGATGTGAAGCCAACGTTTCATCACAGCTCCTCCTAAAAGACTTTAGTTGTGCCGGGAAAACGCGATTTATGGTCGCGTCGTGTGGGCAGGCTGCGGTATCTCGAGCTCTGCCAAACTAGGTCGGGTTTTCTCCACCCTCCCCAGCCGGAAAAGGCCTTGTGCGATACACCTTTTCCGGTCTCACGCGCAGCTGCAAGATAACACAACAACCCCTTGCGGTAAAGTGCCCCTGGGATGAGGTCAATACAGCATCAGCACGCTGCTGGCGGCGTAGAGCCGGGCGGCTGCAAGCAGCTCCTCGATTTCGATGTACTCATCAGCCTGGTGGGGAATGGTCTTGCCTCCAGGCCCAATCGTCACGATGGGCAAGCCGGCCCAGGCCCACAAAAAAGTGCCGTCGGTGGCGCCCGGTACCCCCCCGTAGCAGAGGGGCATCTGCAGGAGCTGCAAACCTTGTTCAACTGCCCGTACCAGCGCGGTATCCCTCGAGGTCTCGGTGGCGGGGCGGTCCTCGAAGACCTCCAGGGTAGCGCCGACACCGGCCTCGAGGCTTTCTTCAAGGGCCTGCCGGAGCCGGGCCTCTAAAGCCCGGTGATCCTGACCGGGGTTGGTACGA
>DAIUDO010000087.1:0-8902 GCA_036845585.1 Meiothermus sp.
GAAGATTCCAGCCTCAATCCGATCCAGCCGATAGACCCTGCCCAGGAAGCCCTTCTGCTGGCCGAGGCCGACCAGAATTTGGCCGCCCTACTCGGCCAGCCCGATTCCCGCCTGGGCCAGGCTCTCGGCAAGCACGGCGTAAGCCGACGCGATTTCGTCAAGTGGGCAGCGGTTATGACCGCCACCCTGGGCCTGCCCCCCAGCTTTACCGGGCGGGTGGCCAGGGCTGCCGAAGCGGCCCCGCGGTTGCCGCTAATCTGGCAAGAGCTGCAATCCTGCACCGGCAACTCCGAGTCGCTGCTGCGCAGCGCCAACCCCGGCATAGAGGACATCATCCTGGACCTGCTCTCGCTGGAATACGCCGAGGTGCTGATGGCAGCAGCAGGCGACCAGGCCGAAGCCGTGCTGGAAGAGAGCCTGAAGAAATACAAGGGCCAGTACATCGCGGTGTTCGAAGGCTCGGTGCCACTGGCCCAGGACGGTATCTTCCTCACCATTGGACACAAGGGCGAGCGGGGCACCGAACTGGTCAAGCGCATCGCCCGCGATGCCAAGTACGTCATCAGCGCCGGCACCTGCGCGGCCTTTGGCGGCATCCCGATGGCGGGCCCCAACCCCACCGGCGCCAGCGGTATCAAGGCCTTTTTGCGGGCCAATGGCATCAATACCCCGGTGATTAATCTGCCGGCCTGCCCGGTCAGTCCGACCAACATTGTGGGCACCATCCTCGAGGTGGTGATGTTTGGCCGGGTGCCCCAACTCGATGCCTACGACCGCCCCATCTGGGCCTACGGAACCCGCATCCACGACAAGTGCGAGCGACGGGGCAACTTCGACGCCGGCGAGTTTGTGCAAAGCTGGGCCGACCTCGAGGGTCTCAAGCGCGGCTACTGCCTGTACAAAGTGGGCTGCAAAGGCCCTTTCACCTACAACAACTGCGGTGTGGTGCGCTACAACCAGGGCACTTCCTGGCCCGTAATGGCTGGCCACGGCTGTGTGGGCTGCGCCGAGCCCAACTTCTGGGACACCATGACCCCCTTCCATCAGCCGGTGGCCAGTCGGGTCTATTCACCACCCCTGCTCAACGATGCCACCGCTGACCGCATCGGAGGCTGGGTGCTGGGCGCTGCCGCCGTGGGCATCGCCGCCCACGCCGTAGGAACCCTGGTGCGCTCGGCCCTCGAGAATCGCAAGAGCGAAACCCCAGCAGAGCCCAAGGAGTAAGCCATGGCTGAACGCATCGTGGTAGACCCCATCACCCGGATTGAAGGCCATCTTCGCATTGAAGCCTCCCTGAACGATCAGGGCGTAATCGGCCAAGCCTATAGCTCGGGCACGGCCTTCCGGGGTATCGAACTGATCATGCGCGGGCGCGACCCCCGCGACCTGGCCACCTTTACCCAGCGCATCTGCGGGGTATGTACCTACCAGCATTACGAGCGCAGCACCGAGGCTGTCGAGCGGGCCTACGGGGTGCGCATTCCACCCAACGCACGGCTGGTGCGCAACCTGCTGTGGAGCGCCCAGGTACTGCACGACCACGTGGTGCACTTCTACCATCTGCACGGGGTGGACTGGTTCGACATCGTCTCGGCCCTGAGCGCCTCGCCGGCCAGAGCCGTGCAGGTCGCAAAACAGTACCATGCCAACCCCTACAACGCCTCAGAGAGCCACTACGGGCTGGTCGCCCAGCGTCTGACCAGGTTCGCTCAGAGCGGGCAGCTGGGTCCCTTTGCGGGGGCCTACTGGGGACACCCCGCCTACAAGCTCTCGCCAGAAGAAAACCTGATCATGGCCTCGCACTACCTCGACGCCCTGGCGGTGCAGCGGGTTCTGTCGCAGATGGAGGCCATCTTCGGGGCCAAGAGCCCCCACCCCCAGAGCCTGATTGTGGGCGGTGTAACCTCGGTACGCGATGCCCTCAGCGCCGAGCGCATCGGGCAGTTCATGTTCATGCTCAAGCAAGCCCAGGACTTTATCGACCGGGCTTACCTGCCCGACCTGGTGATGATGGGCTTGCGCTACAAAGACGAGGCCCTGCGGGGCGACGGCAGCGGCCTGAAGAACTACATGTCCTTTGGCGGCCTGCCCCTCGACGAGGAGATCTGGGAGAACCGCAACTTCTACTTCCCCAAAGGTCTGATTGTGGGCCGCGACCTCTCTAAGGTTTTGCCCATAGACCCCCAGAAGATTGCCGAGGAGGTCAGCCACTCCTGGTACACCTACGAGGGCGACGCGGTGGCCCTGCATCCCTTCGATGGACAGACCAACCCGCAGTACACAGGCCTCGAGGAGGGCGGCCAACTGAAGGTGGAGGGCAAGTACTCCTGGCTCAAGAGCCCTCGCTACGACGGGATGCCCGTGGAGGTCGGGCCGCTGGCACGCTTCGTGGTGGCCTATGCCGCCGGCAACGAGCCCATCCGCAAACTGATGGATGGCTACACCGCCCGCATCGGGGTGCCGTTCAACTTCTGGTACTCCACGCTTGGGCGCACCGTTGCCCGGGGGCTCGAGGCCAAGCTGCTAGCCGACTACCTGCCGACCCTGGTCAACGACCTGGTCGCCAACATCTCCAGGGGCGACGAGCGCTTTTTCACCCCCTACATCCCCAAGGACGGCGAGGGCTTTAGCATGTCGGAGGTACCCCGCGGCTCGCTCTCGCACTGGGTGCGCATCAAAAACGGGCGCATCGAGAACTTCCAGGCGGTGGTCCCCTCCACCTGGAACGCCTCCCCCAGGGACTCCAAAGGCCAGATGGGAGCCTACGAGGCGAGCCTGACCGGGCAGAAGCTGGCCGACCCCAAAAAGCCGCTGGAAATCCTGCGCACCGTCCACTCCTTCGACCCCTGCCTGGCCTGCGCAGTGCACCTGCTCGACCCCAAGGGCCAGGAGCTGGCCCACCTGAAGATTAAGGTGTAGGAGGGCGCCATGGCTCACGTCAATACTCAAAGCCCGGTTCACCTGCGCTACATCTTTGGGCGCTTCACCCGTATTTCCCACTGGATCCGGGTGGCCCTGATCGTCTGGCTCTGCATCAGCGGCTTTTACATTGCCAATCCGTTCCTGGCCCCCAACCCCAACCTGCCCACCTACCTCAACTTTATCCAGGCCAACATCCGCAGCCTGCACATTGCCTCCGGCTGGATTCTGCTGGCCCTCACGCTGATCCGCATCTACGAGTTTTTCCTGATCAAGCCCGGCCCCAGACTGGGGTTGGGCACCGAGGTCGGCATGGCCCGCATCCTTCTGGACTGGAAGGCCTGGCGCGAGCAGCTGGCCTTTTATCTGCTGCTGCGGCGCGAGCACCCTACCTACATCTACTCGAACTACGGGCCGCTGCAATACCTGACCTACATCGTGCTCTATGCCAGCCTGGTTGCGGTTATCCTGACCGGCCTGATTCTGACCGCGCCCTACCAGACCGGTGGGCTGGCCGGCTGGACCGGGCAGGTGCTGAAGCCCCTCGAGGTCGCCCTGGGCGGGCTGGCCAACGTGCGCATCTACCACCACTGGATGATGTGGGTGATGATCGTGTTCACCGTGGTGCACGTCTACATGGTGGCCTGGTACTCGATCCGCAGCCGCACCATGATCCTGGAAACCATGGTCTCGGGCTACAAAGCCGAGGACGCGGAGCCGCAGCGGTAGTGCGCGGTAAGGTCAGAGAACCCACCATGAACCCACCCCGGCTTGGCATCGCTATTCATCGTACCCCCCGCATGAAGTCACCCAGAGCAGTTCTTGTAGGAAACCCGGCACCCCTGAAAAGCTGCCGAGTGCGGCCCGGAACCGTCCGGGGACACCCATCTCCGGTGCCAAGCGGGATACTGGGCGAGGAAGGGTAGCTATGGCTGCGGAGATTCTGCTGATGGGCGTGGGCAACGTCCTCTACGGCGACGAGGGGGTAGGGGTGGTGCTGGTCAACCGGCTGAAGGAAAAATACACCTTCCCAGCGCGTCTCGAGGTCGTGGATGGCGGCACGCTGGCCTGGAACCTGCTGCCTTTGCTGGCAGGCCGCGAGCACGTCGTGCTGGTGGACGCGGTGGCGGCCGAGGTGGGCGAAATTTACCGCTTTACCCTGCACGACATCCCCAGCGCCATCCAGTACGGCAAGCTCTCCTCGCACGAGTGGGAGATGCCCGAGCTGCTGCGGGCCATGGAGTTGCACGGCGACCTGCCGCCCACCACCTTCATCGCCATGGGGGTCTCGGCCCTGGCCGAGGTTAGCGCGAACCTGCAGACCCAGCTCAGCCCCCGCATCGAGCAGCGCATGGAGGCCCTCGAGCAGGTGGTGTTGCAGACGCTGGAGACCCTGGGGGTGGCACCCCTGGCCGCGGACGATGGCCAGCCAATAGCCCAGGAGGCCGGCTGTGCATGAGCTGGGGCTGATGCAGAGCGTGCTCGAGATCGCCGAGGGCTACGCCCGTCGCGAAGGGGCCCGCGCCATCCGCGAGATCGGCCTGCGGGTGGGGGCCCTGAGCGGGGTGGAGCCAGCGGCCCTCGAGTTCGCCTTCGAGGCCGCCAAACAGGGCACCCTGGCCGAACAGGCCCGGCTGGCGGTGCAGTGGGTGCCGCTGGTGGCTTTTTGTGAGGCGTGTACTGTGGAGTTTGCAGTGGACAGCCCCTTCGGCATTGCGCTCTGCCCGCTCTGCGACGAGCCGGCCGCCGCCCTCAAGCGAGGCCAGGAGCTGGAAGTGGAATACCTGGAAGTGGTTTAGGGGAGGGTCGCATGGCCGACGTAAAGGAAGTTGCCATCGGATTATCGGTGCTGGCCGAAAACGCCCAGGAGCGCGGGCGGCGCATCCACGTGGAGAAAGGGGTGATGGCCCTTAACGACCAGTACGCCGCCGCCAACCGCCAGCGCCTGGAGCAGGCCGGGGTGCGGGCCATTAACGTGCTGTCCTCGCCGGGGTCGGGCAAGACCACCCTGCTGGCGCGCACCCTGCAAGAGCTGAAAGGCCAGCGGCGCATGGCGGTCATCGTGGGCGACCTGGCCACCGACAACGACGCCCAACGCCTACAGGTGGGCGGGGCCACCGCGGTACAGATTCAGACCGGTACCTTCTGCCACCTCGAGGCGGCCATGGTCTCGCGGGCGCTGGATGCACTGGAACTCGCCGAGCTCGACCTGCTCTTCATCGAAAACGTGGGCAACCTGGTCTGCCCCGCCGCCTACGACCTGGGCGAGAATTCTCGGGTGGTGCTGTTCTCCACCACCGAGGGTGAGGACAAACCGCTCAAATACCCGCGAATGTTCAAGAGCGCCGACCTGGTGCTCATTACCAAGAGCGACCTGACCGAGGTGCTGGGCTTCGACCGCGCCCTGGCGCTGGAAAACCTGCGCCAGGTGGCCCCCCAGGCCCCGGTGCTGGAGGTCTCGGCCCGAAGCGGCGAGGGCCTGGAGGGCTGGTACCGCTACCTCCAGCAGCCAACCGGCTGAGCGCATGCCCCCCACCCAGAACCAACCGCTTCAGCAAACCCTGCGCCTGCGGGTGCGGGGGGTGGTGCAGGGCGTAGGGTTCCGGCCCTTCATCTTCCGGCTGGCCCAGGAGCTGGGCTTGTCGGGCTGGGTGCGCAACGACCTGGAAGGGGTACTGATCGAGGTCTCGGCCCCGCCCGAGGTGCTGGCCCGCTTCGTTGAGGCCATCCCCCGGCAGGCCCCCCCGGCCGCCCACATCGAGCGGCTCGAGGTGCTGGCCCAGCATCCGGGCAGCCTACCCGAGGGCTTTCAGATCGTACAAAGCGAGTCCGGCGGGCAGGTCGATACCCAGGTCTCCCCCGACCTGACCCTCTGCCCGGACTGCCTGCGCGAGCTGTTCGACCCCTCCGACCGCCGCTACCGCTACCCCTTCATCAACTGCACCCACTGCGGCCCGCGCTACTCCATCATCCTGCAACTGCCCTACGACCGCCCCTCCACCACCATGCAGGCCTTTGCGATGTGCCCAGAATGCGCTGCCGAGTACCACGACCCCCGCAACCGCCGCTTTCACGCCCAGCCCATCGCCTGCCCGGCGTGCGGCCCACAAGTCCATTTGTGGAACGCACAGTTTGAACCCCTAGCCTTTCGACATGCTGCCATTGCGCAGGCCGCCGCGCTGCTGCGCGAGGGGCAGATTCTGGCCATCAAGGGGCTGGGCGGCTACCACCTGGCCTGCGACGCGACCCGCGCCGATGCCATCGAGCGGCTGCGTTCCCGCAAGCAGCGCAGGTTCAAGCCCCTGGCCCTGATGGCCCCCAACATCGAGGCGCTGCAGGGCTATGTGGAACTCTGCGAGCCAGCCTTGCACCTCCTGGATAGCCGGGAACGCCCCATCGTGCTGCTGCCCAAAGGCTCCACCCCCCTGCCCGAGGCCCTCGCGCCCGGCAGCCCCGACCTGGGCGTGATGCTGCCCTACACGCCTTTACAACACCTGCTCTATGCCGAGGGCGCCCCTCCTTTGCTGGTGATGACCAGCGCCAACCGCTCGGGCGAGCCGATGGTCTACCGCGACGAAGACCTGCCCAGGCTGCAGGGTTTGGCCGACTTTTTTCTGGTGGGCGAGCGGCCCATCGCCCGCCGGGTGGACGACTCCATTGTGGCGCTGGCCGACGGAAGCCCGATGGTGCTGCGCCGTGCCCGGGGCCTGGCCCCGGCCCCTGTGTTGCGTTCGGAACACTTCCAGAAGCCCCTCCTGGCGCTGGGGGCCCAGCTCAAGAACGCCATCGCCCTCGGCACCCGTGGGCAGGTGCTGCTGAGCCAGCATATCGGCGACCTGGACAAACTCGAAGCCCGCCAGGCTTTCCTCCAGACCATCCACGACCTGAGCCAGATGTACCAGCTCGACCTCGAGCAGACCCTGGTGGTCCACGACCTGCACCCCGACTACGCTTCCACCCAGTACGCGCTGGAATTGCCCGGCCCAAAGCTGGCCGTCCAGCACCACCAGGCCCATATCGCCTCGGTGCTGGCCGAGCACCAGCTCTGGGAAGAAACCGTGCTGGGCTTTGCCTTCGACGGGGCAGGGCTGGGCCTGGATGGGGCCATCTGGGGCGGCGAGGTGCTGGTGGGTTCGCTCGAGCAGGGTCTGAAGCGGGTGGCCCACCTCCGCTACGCGCCCCTGCTGGGCGGCGACGCCGCCGCCAGTTTTCCCCCGCAGGCCGCGGTGGGGTTTTTGCAGGAGCTCTCGGGCTGGGAACGCCTGCTACCCGAGCAGAGTGTGCGCCAGGGCAAAAGCCTGCTGCGCTCCAAACTGCCCATCCCCTCGACCAGCAGCATCGGGCGCCTGTTCGATGCCGTGGCCGCCCTGCTGGGCTTCCACACCCGGCAAGACTTTGAGGGACAGGCTGCCCTCTGGCTGGAAAACCTGGCCCGCAACCAGGCCCCCGTGCCGTCCCGGGCCGCGCTCAAGCTTCCCCTGCACGTGGCTGCCGATGGGCTCGAGTGGGACTATTGTACCTTGCTGGATGCAGTCCTGCATTACATAAATGGGGGCATGTCCAAAGAGCAGTTGGCCTGGCAGTTCCATGCGGCGGTGGCCGGGGCCGTGCTGGCGGCAGCGTTGGCGCTGCGCGAGGCCCACCGCTTCTCCACCGTAGTGCTCTCCGGGGGGGTCTGGCAGAACCGATTGTTGCACCACTTAACGCTGACTCCTCTACGGGCCCGAGGTTTTGAGGTGCGCTGGAACCAGGCCGTACCACCAGGCGACGGAGGTCTGGCTTTGGGGCAGTTGGCGCTGGCCCAGATGCGGAGGTGACAATGTGCTTGGGTATTCCCTACGAAGTGGTTGAAGTGATTGACCAGGACAGCGCTGTTTTGCGCCTTGGCGATACCACCCGACACTGCTTTACGGGTCTTTTGGAGGATGTCAGGCCCGGCGAGTGGGTCTTGCTGCACGCCGGACAGGCCATCGAAAAAATCAGCCCCGCCGAGGCCCAGGAAACCCTGAGGCTAATTCACCTCTACATAACCGGCGAACCCACCGAGGAGCCAACATGAAAGGGCTATTTACCTTCATCGAGCAGAAAGAGGCCCAAACCCAGCAGGCCAAGGCCCTGGTGCTGCCGTTGTTGCAGTTCCTCGAGCCCGATAGACCCTGGAGCAGCAAGAACTTCTGGACACTCTACCAGGCCCGGCCCAGCCTTGAACCGGTTGTGCAACAAGCTCTCGAGCACCTCCGGCAGTACGCCATTCCGCTGCTGGAGTACGAAGAGCAGCTGTCCAGTTTAGACCTCGAGGCCTTCAGCGAAGCCATGAGCGAGTTTGAGCGGCGTTTCTGGCAAGAGCAGTACGCCCAGGCAAAAAGCCTGCCCATGAACACCCCAATGTACCTGTGCGGATTACATAGCCTCGAAGAGCCCGATGTGCGGGTCCTTGTTCAGCAACGGCTCTGGGACGTGGAAATAATCGCATCGGCACTGGGTGTACCCCCCGACTGCCCCACCTGCAAACGCGGTATCCAGCGCATTGTGCTGGAAGACATCAAGCGAGCCAAAACCCTGGCCTGAGGCGACTTGTGCAAACCCAGTACATCCCTACCCTGCGCACCCACCCCATCCGGAAAGCCCAGGATCTGGCCCAGGCCGCCGAGTTGCTGGCCGCCGCTGCCGAGCGTGAGGGCTACCGGATAGCTGCCGTGCACCCATTGTTTCAATACGCCGGCGAGGGCTACAACGGCCCCAACGTGGTGACGCTCGAGCTAGACGCTCCTAAGCTGAACCAAGGCTTACTGTGCATCAAACCCGAGATAGGTTTATTCCTTCCCATACGAATCACACTTTTTGAGAAGAGCGGCTTGCTGTGCGTTGCCGTGCCAGAGGTAAACCTTTATAGCAGACTCCTAGATGAGCCATCTCCCGAGGCCCAACGTGTTCTGGACTGGATGGAAGTAACCCAAGACATTCTCGTGCGGACACTAACAGG
>DAIUDO010000088.1:0-1396 GCA_036845585.1 Meiothermus sp.
GTTCAGTATGTGCAATCGGGGATGGTGGTGGGGCTGGGAACCGGCTCGACGGCCAGATATGCGGTGATGGAACTGAGCCGTCGGCTGCGTTCGGGAGAGCTATCGAATATCGCTGCGGTGCCGACCTCGGAAGCAACGGCCATGCTGGCCCACGAGCTGGGCATTCCCCTGGTTGAACTCGAGCCCACCGGCGTGGACATCGCCATCGATGGTGCCGACGAAATTGCCCCCGACCTTTCGCTGGTCAAGGGTCTGGGCGGGGCCTTGCTGCGGGAAAAAATCGTTGAGGCCAGCGCAAAAAACTTCATCGTGATTGCCGACCACAGCAAAAAAGTGCCGCAACTGGGGCGGGGGGTGGTTCCGGTGGAAATCGTGCGTTTTGGCTACCGCGCGACCATGCACAGGTTGTCCCGATTGGGCAAGCCTACCCTTCGCATGGATGGTGACGAAATCTTTTACAGCGACGGCGGAAATCTGATTGTGGATGTGAACTTTGGTCCCATTCCTAATCCCGTTCAGCTCGAGGCCGAACTCAAACGAATTCCGGGGGTGGTGGAGAGTGGGCTTTTTGTGGGTCTGGCTACACTGGCAATTGTAGCCGGGCCAGAGGGTCTGCAGCGGTTGGGCCAGGCTACTTAGTGCTGTGGCGTGGCCCATTAAGCGTATCGCCCTGCGCCATAGGGTCGATCCTCGTGTTCTGGGCAACCCAGCACCGAGTGTGCCAGGGTAACGGGGGTCTTGAGCGGCACTGGGTTTTAGGGAACTGTGAACATTTTCAACGGGCTCGTCCTGCTAGACTCGAACGGTGGAATCCTCGCGCAAAAAACTTTCTCCTGCACTGCAACTGATGCTGGTTGGTCTGATTGTGGCAGGTCTTGTAGCCCTGGCTTTGTTTTCCTTGCCAACGGAGCAAAAGGCGGGTGACCTGCCCCAGACCCAGTTGGTTCGACTGGATGGTAGAGCGGCCCTCCTTCAAAGCGGCAAGCCTACGGTGCTCACCGTGTGGACGACATGGTGCAGCTACTGTCAGCAGCAACTGCCGCAGTTTGAAGAGATAGCCCGCTTGCGCTCCGATGTGCATTTTGCCTTTGTGAACGATGGCGAGCCGGCCTCACTGGTGCGACAGTTCCACGACGCTCGAGGCTTCACGAGTGCGGTGGTCTACCAGGACGCGCTTCGCTCGGTTTCCAGTATGTTGCGGGTGAATGGCTACCCCTCTAATTTTTTCTATAATTCCAAAGGCAAGCTGGTCGGCGAAGTGCGCGGTTACATGAGCCCCGAGCAGTTGCAAGCTGCACTGGCGCAGCTAAACTAGTACCAGGTTCGGTTAGTTCGCCAGCGGATGGTGACCTCGCCCCGCCATGGGCGGCGCAGAGGCGGCCGAAAGTTATTTTCG
>DAIUDO010000088.1:1496-5816 GCA_036845585.1 Meiothermus sp.
GACGCTGGTTTGGTCGACCGGGAGGAGGGTTGGGCTCGAGGATTCTAGGTGCGCCGCGCGCGGCGCAACCCAGCCTCTGAAGTTTTTGATTTGAAAGAGTATCTTTTGAATCCGGTATCGATAGGCGCTGCTCAACCCTGAATCACGATGGGCAAAATTACGGGATTGCGCCCGGTATTCTTGGCTATGAATTTCTTAACCGGATAGTAGATATCGTCACGGATCTCCTCGAGGCGCTTTTTTTCCCGAACGCCTTTGTACAACGACTCCATAGCCATTTTACGCACTTCACCCAGCAAGCGTTCACCAGCTTTGACAAAGCCCTTGGAAATGACCTCCACCAGCGGATCGCGGCTCACCAGCGCAGTAATAATCACCACCCCTTCGGCCGCCATGTGGTTGCGGTCTTCCAGAATTTCGTCGGTGATGTCGCCCACACCAAGTCCATCGACGTACAACTGTCCGTGGGGAACTTTACCGTCAAACTCAATATTGTTGGCGGTCAGCTTGATGATGCGCCCGTTCTCGGGAATCAGAATTTTCTCGGGAGGCTGAGGAACGCTTTGAGCCAGCCACTTAAGGTTGGTCTGATGACGAATCTCGCCGTGCCAGGGCAGCAAAAACTTGGGTCTGGTTAGGTTCAGCACGGTTTTGAGTTCCTCGTGGCTGCCGTGACCCGATGCGTGGACCTTGTAGCGTGGGGGATAGAAAACGTAGGCCCCCAGGGCATACAGTTGGTTGATGACAGTGTTGACGGCCTCTTCGTTGCCAGGGATCGGGCTGCTGCTCAGGATGACCGTGTCGCCTTCCTGGATGGTCATTTTGGCATGATTGCCAGCAGCCAGCCGGGCCAGCACAGCTTCGGGCTGTCCTTGTGAACCGGTAGTGATGACCAGCACCTGTTCGTCGGGCAGGTCCTTGATCTCATCGAGGGTATAGAAGCGGTCTTTTTGCTGGAAGTAGCCAAGCTCGAGGGCGATCCGGGCGTACTTGAGCATCGAGCGACCCTCTACCGCCACCTTGCGGCCGTACTTCTCGGCAGCGGTTACCACCGACTGGATGCGGTGGATGTGTGAAGCAAAGGTGGTCACAAATATGCGTCCTTTGGCAGCCCCAATCACCTTGTCGAGCTCGGCCGCTACCTCGCTTTCGCTGGGGGTGATGCCCGGTCGTTCGCCGTTGGTTGAGTCGGCGATCAGGCAGAGCACGCCTTCAGCTCCAGCCTGGGCAATTTTCTCCAGGTGCGAGGTTTTGCCGTCGATGGGCCGCTCGTCTAGCTTAAAGTCGCCGGTGTGTACAATTCTGCCAATGGGGCTGTGGATGACCATGCCAAAGTTATCCGGAATGGAATGGGTCATGCGGAACAGGTCAAGCTGAAAATAGCGCCCCATAGGGATGCGGTCGTCGGGGGAGACCTCCTTAAAGTTGTAGTCTCCCACACTTAAGCCGAACTCCTCGAGCTTCCCTTTCACCAGGCCCAGGGTAAGTTTGGCCCCGTATACCGGAACTTTGGGCAGCTGCGGGAACAGATAGGGCAAGGCCCCTATGTGGTCCTCGTGGCCGTGTGTGAGCACCCAGCCTTTGATGAGGTCCTTGTTTTGAACCAGGTAGTCGATGCGGGGTATGACAATATCTACGCCCAGCATGTGGGCATCCGGGAAGGCCAGACCCCCATCGATGATGAACATCTCGTCTTCGTAGCGTAGGGCGGTGATGTTTTTGCCGATCTCGCCGGTGCCGCCAAGGAATACGATCTCGACGGCCCCGTCAGGCTTTCCTAGGATCAGCGGCCCCTTGAGCTTGGGTCGCTCTTGCCGCTTGCGCGGCCCCCTAGGGCGGCTGAAAGGTGGATTGTTGTTCATATTGCACCACTCAAAATTTTGCCGGAGTCAAGAAGGTTTGTCGGATTGCCGGCTCACCGCGGCGGGTACACCGCGCTGGCGCCTTGAGACTCCGGCGGTCTGCAGATCGAACAATCCGGACAAAACCTGTACTCAACCAGACATCTGGGCACGGCTGCCATGTCAGCGCTTAACCGGTGGCTTGCGCGGGGCGACCAGGCCCTCGAGCTCCGGGCGAATCAGGTCTACCCGGCCCTGTTCGTCGATCTTATTGACCTTAACTTTGACTTTCTGACCCATTTTGAGCACATCTTCAACCCTCTCAACCCGACCCTGAGCGAGCTGGCTGATGTGCAGCAGGCCGTCTTTGCCGGGTAGAATTTCGATAAAGGCGCCAAAGTTGGTGATTCGAGTGACCGTGCCTTCGTAGACCTCACCCACTTTGGCCTCGGCAGTCTGACCCAGGATGCGGGCCTTGGCCTCTTCGGCGGCGGCGCCGTTGGTACTGTACAGGCGGATGGTTCCATCCTGCTCGATGTCGATCTCAACACCAAGCTCCTCGAGCTGCCGTATGTTCTTGCCACCTGGGCCAATGATGCCGCCAATCTTCTCGGGGTTGACCTTAAGGGTCAGGATGCGCGGCACCTGAGGCTTCATCTCAGCCCGGTGATGTGGGACGGCGGCTTCCATCAGATTCAGGATGTGGAGTCGCGCTTCGCGTGCCTGGTAGAGTGCCGCACGCATGGTTTCTGCGGTCAGACCCTTAATCTTGATATCCATTTGCAAGGCCGTGATCCCGTCACGGGTACCGGTGACCTTGAAGTCCATGTCGCCGAGGGCATCCTCGAGCCCCAGGATGTCGGTCAGCACTACCGACTGGTCGCCTTCCTTAACCAGGCCCATAGCCACACCGGCCACATGTTTCTTGAGGGGTACTCCAGCATCCAGCAGGGCCAGGCAGCCCGCACAAACCGTGGCCATACTGGACGAACCGTTGGACTCCAGCACGTCTCCGACCACCCGGATGGTGTACGGAAACTCTTCTTTAGAGGGCAGCACGGCCCTCAGACCCCGTTTGGCCAGGTTGCCGTGGCCCACCTCGCGGCGGCTAACCCCGCGCAGTCGCTTGACTTCGCCGGTCGAGTAGGGGGGGAAGTTGTAGTGCACCAGAAAGGGGTCTTCGGTCTCGATGCCCAGATCGTCTACGAGTTGGGCATCGCGCCCTGTTCCGAGGGTCACCACGCCCAAAACCTGGGTTTCACCCCGGCTGAACACCGCTGAACCGTGCGGTCTGGGTAGCACGTTGCTTTCAATCCAGATTGGGCGCACCTGGGTAGGATTGCGGCCATCGGCACGCTTGTTTTCCTGCAAAACCAGACGGCGGAGCTCTTTCTTGACCACTTCATCGAAGCCTTCTGCGAAGAGCTTGCGCCGCTCGAGGTCCACCGAGCCATCCTCCAGGCTGGGTACAAACTCATCGATCAGGGCCTCGGCAAAAGCTTCCAGGGCTTCCGAGCGCTCGCCTTTGGAGGCGGTTTGCAGAACACTCGAGAGTCCTTTTTCGATGGCCCTTCGATACAGGGTTGCTTGGGTTTCGTCGTCGAGCTTGGCGGGTGGGGTGAAGGCGAACTTGGCCTTGCCCAGCTCGGCGCGCATTTTCTCTTGTAACTCCAAGATGGGCTGCATGGCCCGGTGGGCGAACTCGAGGGCCTGCACGAGTTGGTCCTCGGAAACCTCCTGCGCGCCTGCCTCCACCATGATGATGGCATCCCTGGAACCAGCCACCACCAGGTCGAGCCGGCTATTTTCCTGAGCAACCGGGTTCAACACCAGGCGGTCTCCCTGGAGGCCTACCCGCAACGAGGCGATGGGTCCATCCCAGGGAATGTCGGAAATCATCAAGGCGGCACTGGCTGCGATAGGTCCCAGGATGTCGGGGGTATTTTCCTGGTCAGCCGAGAGTACCGTCAGGAGTACCTGCACCTCGTGACGGAAGCCCTTGGGAAAAAGCGGGCGGATGGGCCGGTCGGTCAGTCGGGCCGAGAGGATGGCTTTTTCACCCGGTCGACCCTCGCGACGCATGAAGCTGCCGGGGATGCGCCCGACAGCATAGTGCCTTTCCTCAAATTCTACCGTCAGAGGCAAGAAATCGGCTTGAATGGGGGCATCGGAAGCCTGCGCGGTCGCCATTACCACGGTCTCGCCGTAGCTAACCCAGACCGAGCCGGAGACATGCTTGGCGTATTTTCCAGTCTCAATCGTTAGGGTGCGCCCCCCCACTTCCACGCTGTAGCGTTTACCTTGGGGTATCGGATTTTCCTCGTTCATGCTAACTCCTGATGGCCCAGTTAGAGCGCTGGGTACGCTGGTAGGTAGGATCAAAAGGGCACGGCTCCCGCTGCGACCAGGCGGGGTTGGGGGCGTGGTTACGGATACGAAAGAAGCGATGGCGTGCTGCCGCCAACCGGCTCGAGCGCGG
>DAIUDO010000088.1:5916-8743 GCA_036845585.1 Meiothermus sp.
GCCCTTGCTCGCCCCGCTTGCTCGTCTTGCTTTATTGTACATGATGGACAATGTCCGGGGTTGTCCCCGGGGCCACTCTACTTGCGAAGTCCAAGTTTTTCGATCAGAGCTTTGTAGCGGGCTTTATCCCTGTTCTCGAGGTAGCTTAGCAAACGTTTGCGCTGCCCTACCAAGGTCAGGAGGCCGCGCTTAGCAGACATATCGTTGCTGTTAGCGGTCAGATGCGAAGAGAGGCGGTTGATT
The DNA here is from genome assembly GCA_036845585.1 of Meiothermus sp. Classification (GTDB taxonomy): domain Bacteria; phylum Deinococcota; class Deinococci; order Deinococcales; family Thermaceae; genus Meiothermus. Next base: position 6,160 of record DAIUDO010000088.1, read on the forward strand.
CGTTCGGTCAGGAGGGCCACCTGTACCTCGGTGGAGCCGGTGTCTCCTGGGTTTTGTGCGAACTTTGCAATCAGGCTGGCTTTGTCTTCTCGTGTGAAAGGCATTGTGGGTCTCCTTGTCGGGTGAGCCGCAGTTCGCTGACCGGGGCTTCCTCATGGCCCATGCAGAGCCAACTAAGTAGTATAGCCGCGCTTTTGCGTTGGGTCAAGCAACAGCAGAAGCATAGCCAGGAAAGCAAAAGCGGCTCCGGTAAAAAATGCTGCTGCAGAGCCAAAATGCTGCCATAAAAAGCCGAACAGCAGGCTTGCCGGTAGCAAAAGTAGGCCGACCAAGGTGTGGTACAGCCCTATGGCGCTAGCTTTTTCGCTGGGGGGGATGATTTGTGCTAGGTAGGCCCGGCTGCTGCCCTCAAAGGCTGCGCTGTAAAGCGCATACAACAGGAATAGAGCCACGCCATGCCAAGCCAAAAAACTTATTCCAAAGCCGAGGTAGACCAGGGCGTATGCGGCAAAGCCCATGAGCACCAGTCGTCTGGGGCCAATGCGGTCACCCAAAGATCCCAGCGGATAAGCCATCAAGGCATATAACAAATTGTAGCAGGTGTAAATCAGGGTGGACTGGGTGGCTCCCAGCCCCAGATCACCAAGCCGTAGTATTAGAAAGGCGTTGGATGAGAGCCCTAGGGTAGAAATCCCCGTCACCAGCAAGAACCACCGGTACTGTGGCGAGTATGTGGAAAGCCGCAGAGGGGGAAGGGGTCTGGCAATGCCGGGCTTTTCTCGCAGAAATAACACAATGACCAGTGTGGCCAGAATTGCGGGAATCGCAGAGGCCCAGAACACCCCGCGGTAATCCAAGAGCGGCAGAAGCAAAAAAGCCAGGAGCGGCCCGATGGTTGCGCCCAGGCTGTCCATGGCCCGGTGCAACCCATAAGCCCGACCAAAGGCATCCTGGCTGGCCACCTCTGCGATCATGGCGTCTCTGGGGGCCGTGCGCAGGCCCTTGCCCACGCGATCCAAGAAGCGATAACCGAGGACTTGCCAGGGAGCTGCTGCCAGTGCCAGAACGGGTCGGAGCAGTGCCGGAAAGCCATAGCCCAACAAAATCAGCGGCTTCCTGGCTGCGATGCGGTCAGAGATGCGTCCCCCCACCACTTTGAACAAGCTGGCAGCGGCTTCTGCCACCCCTTCGACCAGACCCACCACTGTGGTTGAAGCCCCCAGCACGCCCGTGAGAAACAACGGTAACAGGGGATAGACCATTTCTGAGGCAGTATCGGTGAACAAGCTAACCGTGCCCAGAACATAAACTGTTGGAGGAAGCTTTTGCATCGCGTTAATCTACTGCTGCCGACAAGAGCTGTCTTGCACCAAAGGAAAGGTTTTTGGCCAGTTGGCATTTATATTCGCCTTGCAATGGTGCGTTCATACCGCTTTGGCGGTCGCTTTAGGGTTGGAGTCTGCCATGGACAGCAAACACACATACGCCGGGACGGTTTCCATAAAGATTTCGTGACCGACTTGCCTTTTTGCAAGGCCTGCATCGGTACCCATCCCTGCGGTTGGCGAAACCCGCGTCACCCCGTCGGTCGGCCAAGAAAACGTCTCCCCTCCAAGAGGCGGAATCGCGTTCCAGTGATACTTTAAGGCGGTATCGCCCGATGCTGCACGGATAACTTCGCCCGGCTCAGTTCGTCACCGGATGGTGACGAACTGAGCGAATCTGGTACCACAATGGCGCCATGGAACCCCAAATGCCCCTGGCTCAGCCAGGGGCATTACCCGAAGGGGGAACTACCAGAGCCGTTGGCCTGGAACAGGGTTCATGTTGGTGAACATCTGGAAGAGCACCGGACCATAGGCCAGTACAACCAGCAAAACTGCAACACCAAACCAGAACCAGACCCGCTCGGTTAGCCTGGCCAGGCTGCTGCCCTCCGGCTTGGAGATTACCTGGGTGAAAGGTACTTCGGCCATAACCTGGCTGGGGTCGCGACGGCTTTGCAGAGCCGTGGCGTAGAGCACGTAGAAGAACAGTATTGCAGCGACCAGTAAAATCACGCCGGATACGATGTTCAAAACCATCCAGGCGGAGCTTTCGCGGTAGGCTTCCATAGATATGGGGCTACCGGAAATGTGCGTACGACGGGGAATTGCGTACAGGAACCCCATCCAGTGCAGGGCGAAGGTCATAACGAACATACCCAAAAACCATAGCCACTGCGAGGCCAGGGCCATACCCCGGGCCACCAAAGGTTTTCCGGTCAGGTGGGGAATCAGCCAAAAAGCAGTGCCCATGGCTGCCATAGTGACCAGGGTGCCTACTTGCAGGTGGAAGTGTCCAGGAATCCAGACCGTGTTGTGGATATTCTGGTTGAGGTTGAAGCTGGCATTAACCATGCCGCCGGCACCGCCTGGGATGAAAGCCAGGAAACCCAGTAGGAAAGCCAGCACCGTTGGATTGTTCCAGGGTAGAGCTGCAATCCAGCCAAACCAGCCCTTACCACCGTTGCTGCGGCCCGCATTCTCGAGCGAAGCGGCGATGGTGAATGCAGTAATCAGGCTAGGCACCGCGACCATCATGG
>DAIUDO010000089.1:0-8731 GCA_036845585.1 Meiothermus sp.
ATGACAGCGAAAACTGTGGAGCTTTTACGAACAGCTAGTTAGCAGGCTCTAAGCTCCTGGTAAACCCGTATAGCCACCCCAGAGGGGTCGAGGAGGGTGAACTCGCGGGTGGCCCAGGGCTTGTTTTCCAGCCTGCCATTGGGGTGCACGATGCCGGCGGCCTCGCAGGCCACATACAGCAGGTCTACCTCGTCTACCTCGAGCCTAAAAACATAGCTACGGCAGATCTGGGGGTTGGGCTCGAGGTAGAAGTGCAGCCGCAGCCCATCCCAGCTCACCCCGCCGTACTCCACCGGGTTCTCGCCCCAGGTAAAAGGGTCCTGGAAACCCAGGTGGGTCTGATAAAACAGGAGCGAGGCCTGCACATCGCGGCTGGGTATCACCGGTATACACGCCGATACTTTTATCGTCATAATCTACCTCGAAGTTGCTTCCACAACCGTTCAGGCATAGGCCTTTTGCAACTCGGCCAGGTCAAGCTTTTTCATCTGAAGCACCGCCTGGTTAATCCGGTTGACCCGTTCTGGGTCGGGGTCTTGCAGCATCTGCTCCAACGCCCGGGGCACTACCTGCCAGCTCAGACCATACCTGTCTTTGAGCCAGCCACACTGCTCGGCCTCCGGTACCGCTGAGAGCTTCGTCCAGTAATGGTCAATTTCGGCCTGGGTGTCGCAGTAAATCATGAACGAGATGGCCTCGTTGAAAGCGAAGTTGTGCGGGTAGGCGCTGTCCATGGCGGCAAACCACTGGCCCGCCAGCATGAACTCGCTGTACATCAAGGTACCTTCGCGCTCGGGCGCCATGCCCGCCGGATAGCGCATCGTCGCTCCCCGTCGAGCGTTGGGGAACACCGAGGTATAGAAGTCCTGGGCCTCCTCGGCCTTGCCGCATACCTCGCCCACAAACAATAGCGCGGGCGTTATAAAAGGACGCGCCTCGCCACCGGGGTCGGAGAGGATAAGCTGCCAGGAAAGGCCGTAGCGGTCTTGAATCCAGCCGTAGAGGGGCGCAAAGGGATAGGCCTGTAATGGCATCAGCACGCTACCCCCTGGCAGCAACTTGTTCCAGAGGGCCTCGAGGTCGGCCTGGGTACGCCCCTGGGAAGGGTTGAAGCTGAGAATAAACGAGGTGGAGGGATTGAGCTTGAAAAACGGCCCCGCGCTGATGGCCATGAAGGGCTGGCCGGCCAGCTCAAACGAGACCAGGTCGCAGTCACCCGAAGGCGTATCGCGCAAAACAACCAAACTATTTATCCTGGAACCCGGAATTGCATCGCAATAAAACCGAGCGGCCTCCTCGGCCTCTTTGTCGAACCAGAGATTGGGCACGATCTTGAACATTCAGCACCTCCTGGTGCGCCCACAGGACGCAATTACCCTTCAGGCCGCGAGTTTGACCGAAATCTTACGAACACCTGGGGTGGATTGTACTTCTGTCAGAAGCGACTGCAAGGCCTCAAAATTGTGCCGCTCCACCACCAGCACGGCCTCGGAGGCCCCCAGCAAGGCATCGGCCTTGATCACCCCTGGCAGGCGGCCCAGGGCCTGCACGATACGCTTGGGTTGGGCACAGGAAACAAACACATACGCGGACACACGACGGATATCCTCCACAACCGAAGCCTGGGTCTGCTGGGCGAGTTGCATCATGCGGGCCTCCTGTACTGCTTTGTGAACGCTGGGGCCAACCCCCAAGGTTTCCTCGAGCAGACGCTCGTGCCGGTAGCGGGCTTCTATTTCTGCAAAAAAAGTAGAAAACATGGTCACCCCGCGGGGCTAGCTAGCGAAGGGAAGGGGCCGTTGTTCGGGCTGAACGAAACGGTGAAACAGCCTGGATAGGCGGCCCTCGGAGTAGAAGGTGGTGCGGTAGAGGACGGTGGCCTCGAGCCAGGCCTGGGCCAGAGGCCGGGCCGCCGGGCGAAGCAGGGGCATTTTGGCGCGCAGTTCGTTCTCCAGAGCCCACAGCCCAATCTGGCCTTTGCGGTTATCCAGCTCGATAAGGGCATTGAGCACCTCGCTGGGGTGTGCTGCACCACGCCCTACGGACTTCCAGATGATTTCGCTAACGTTCATATGTCCGCCTCCTGTTATGATATTAGCATAATCTATCTGCATAACGCAATATCCAAGCAGAACATTACGTCTTGACCGTAGAAAATTTTTATGCTACCGTCAGAACCATGACACTAGCCGAACGCCTTCGTGAGCTGCGCACCCAGCAGGGCTGGCGCCTCAAAGACCTCTCCGAGAAAAGCGGGCTCTCGGTGCCCTACCTGTCTGACCTCGAGCGGGGCCGCACCAACCCCTCGCTCGACACCCTGCAAACCCTGGCAACCTCCTACAACCTATCGGTCAACGACCTGCTGGCCCCAGTAGACTTCTACGGCGAGCGCACCGAAGCCTCGCTGCCCAAGGGCCTGGCCGAACTCATCGCCGACCCCCAACTCGGGGCCGAGATCACCCCCGAGTGGCAGCGCACCCTGGCCCGCATCGAGCTGCGGGGCAAGCGCCCGGAGTCCAAACGCGACTGGTACGAGATCTTCCTGCACCTCAAGCGGGTGCTGGAAGGCTAGAACAGCCTCTAAGTTAAGGTTGGGGCGGCACCAGGTGAATTAATGAAGACGCTCATTACAGAATTCATTAGCCTTGACGGAATCGTCCAGGCGCCTGGTGCCCCAAGCGAAGACACCGACGGCGGCTTTGCCCATGGTGGGTGGATGGCAAAGTACTTTGACCCGGAGGTGATGGGAGGTACGTTTGACGAGCTTGCTAGGCAAAGCGACGCGCTCTTACAAGGACGCCGCACCTATCAGAACTCGGCCGTCGCTTGGCCTACTCGGTCGGGGGATTCCTTCTCGGACTGGATCAACCAGGTGCAGAAGTACGTCGTGTCCAATACGCTCACCGAGAAGGACATTACTTGGAAGCCCACCTCTATCATCCGCGGCGACGACCTCCTCGAGGCCGTGTCCGAGCTCCGTGCGCAGCCGGGTGGCTACATCTACGTGTACGGCAGCGCAACATTGGTGCGGTCGCTGCTTGCTGCTGACCTTGTCGACGAGTTGCTGCTAACGGTTGCGCCGATTCTCCTTGGCAGGGGCAAGACCATCTTCCCCACAACCGAGAAGATGGCCTCGTTCGAGCTGGTGTCTTCAGTCAAAGCAAAAACCGGTGCGCTGGTGTGCCGATATGTGCGCGCCCGGTAAGCCCTTGTCTTAGCAAAGGTCATTAGGCCGCCCATCAAACCCAGGAGTGCAGAATCGTGAGCAAAGTTTTCGTCAACATCTCCCTTAGCCTGGATGGTTATATGGCGCCAGAAGGCATGGACTTGGCCCATTTCAGCGATCCAGGGTACAAGAACTGGGGTGCAAAATGGGGTGCACTCATGGCCTGGGCGCTTAAGCAGCAGTATTTGCGCGATAAACTCAAGTTGGGGCCTGGAGGAGAGACCGGCCCTGTGAATGAGATGGTTCGCCACATCTTTGAGCGCACCGGTGCTCACATCATGGGCAAGCGGATGTTCGATGGGGGCGAGCGCGGTTGGCCCGAAGAGGCCCCGTTTTACACACCGGTTTACGTTCTTACCCATGAGAAGCGCGAGCCCTGGGTGCGCCCCGGCGGGACGACCTTTTACTTCATCAACGACGGGCCGGAGCGTGCTCTAGAACTGGCCCGGGCGTCCGCAGGCAGTCGTGATATTCGCATCTCGGGTGGAGCAGATGTAATCCAGCAGTACCTGAACCTGGGTGTTGTGGATGAGCTGGAAATCGCCCTGGTTCCGGTCTTGTTCGGTGGCGGACGGCGTCTCTTCGAGAACCTACGTGAGCCTGTACCAAAATTTCGCATTGACAAGATCCTCGATACTCCGGATGCCACACACTTGCACTATGTGCGTCAGTGAGGATGGCCTCTGACACGGAGATTCGCCGCTTAGTCGGCCAAAGAAGCGGAGCGTTAGAAGCAGGCAGCCACCAATGGCCGTCCTCTCATAGGTCATAATAAGCCTATGGAACGCCCCGTTCGCACCCTCGAGTCCGGCTTTTTTGTGGCGGGGTACGAGGTACGCACCAGCCTGGCCCTGGAGCAAGACCCCCAGACCGCCCGGATTCCCCCGCTGTGGCAGAAGATTGAAAGCGGGGCGCTCGAGCTGCTCATCCCCAAGCGCCGGGCCAAGGGCAAGCCTTTTGTAGTCTATTACCACTACGACGGCGAGCAGGGGCCTTTCTCGGTGCTGCTGGGCTACCAGGTGATGGGGCAGGACGACGTGCCACCTGGCCTGAGCGGCCTGAACGTCCCTGGGGGCCAGTACCTGATGTTCAGCGTGCCCAGCGCCAGACCGGGGTCGGTAAAAGAGGCCTGGCAGCAAATCCGGGCCTATTTCCAGCAACCCGGCGCACCCCAAAGGGCCTACACCTTCGACTACGAGGTCTACGAAAACACCCAGCGGGTTTCGCTTTTTGTATCCATCCGGTAATCTGGCAAGAAGATGTCCAGCGATCTCAGGTCGAGGGTCACCGCACTGGCCGAGCAGTATCGCAAAGCCCACGCCCCCCTAACCCCTGAGCGTTTGGCTGCGGGCATCGGCGCAAGCCTCTCTTACGGCCGGCTGCCAGAGGGCCGGTTTGGGGCCTGGATGCCCGGGCAGAATCACATCCTGATTGACCAGGACTCCCCGCCCAAGCGCCAGCGCTTTACCCTGGCCCACGAGGTGATGCACATACTGATCCAGCAGGACGACGACCTGCTCTCCGAGCTGCACGAAGCGTATGCGGGTCAGGAGCTGGAAAAGGAGCTCGAGGCCCTCTGCAACCTGGGGGCCGCCGAGATGCTGCTGCCCGGCCAGGCGGTGGAGGCGGCCATCGCCCAAAAAGGCCAGACCCCCCGGCTGATACCCGAGCTGGCCGAGCTGCACCAGGTTTCGGAGGAGGTGGTGATCATCGCTCTGGCCGAGCGGGGCCCGGTTCCTTCCGTCGTGCTGATGGCCGGCAGCAAGCCCCTGCGGGTTTACTTCAGCGCCAAGCACCCCCGCCTTACGGGCTGGGTGAGCCGCGGCACGGGCTTTCGCCGCGACGACCCTTTGGTGGTGACCTTTGAAACCGGCCTGCCGCAAAAGACCACCGCGCGCTTACCCAATCACGAGGTGCTGTACGGCCTCGAGGCCTATCCCAGAAATGGGCGGGTCTATGCGGTGTACAAAGTATTGCAGAATTAGCCCCAACTGGAGCCAGTCATGTTAACCTCCAGCACCTTCAGCAGGGGCCTGGCGGCGTAGCCTAAAGCCCGGTATGGAGCCAAAATATCCGATTCCCACCGTGGGCGCTTTGGTGAAAGGGCCTTCGGGCCGGGTGCTGATCGTCAAGACCAGCAAGTGGCAGGGCTGGTGGGGGGTGCCGGGGGGCAAGGTTGAGTGGGGCGAACCCCTCGAGGCCGCTTTGCAGAGGGAGTTTCGCGAAGAGGTGGGCCTCGAGCTCGCCAACATCCGCTTTGCTCTGCTGCTGGAGGGGGTGTTCGACCCCCAGTTTTACAAACCCATGCACTTTCTGTTCGTCAACTACTTTGCCGAAAGCCCGGATGAGACCGTCTGTCCCAACCAGGAAATCCTCGAGTGGGCCTGGGTCACCCCAGAGGAGGCGCTCCGGTATCCCCTGAACAATATCACCCGTGCTCTGCTGGGGGCCTATACGGGAAGGGGGGCCATATGAGCCGGGTGGCCCTGGTGACCGGCTCGGCCAGGGGCATCGGGCGGGCCATTGTGCTGGCACTGGCGCGGCAGGGGTTCGATGTGGCGGTACATTATCACACCAGCGCCCTCGAGGCCGAGCAAACCCGCCAGGAGGCCCTTCGGCACGGGGTGCGGGCCATCCGGGTGCAGGCCGATGTCACACGGGTCAAGGAAGCCCAGGGGCTCATCGAGGAGGTGGCCGGGCAGCTCGGGGGCTTGCAGGTACTGGTCAACAACGTGGGCAACTACCTCAAGAAGCCCATCGAAGCAACCACCCCCGAGGAATGGCACGCCATGCTGGACTCCAACCTGAATGCGCCTTTTTACCTGACCCAGGCCGCCCTCCCCTACCTGGGCCAGACCGGCTATGGGCGGGTGGTGAACATCGGCTTCGCCGGCGCACAGAACCTGCTGGCCCGCCCGGAGATTACCCCCTACGTCATCGCCAAAACCGGCCTGATTCTGTACAGCAAGGCCCTGGCCCAGCGCCTGGCCCCCAGGGGCATCACGGTGAATGTGGTCGCGCCGGGGGTGGCCGAGAACTCCGTCTCCAAGCCTCTGAAAGAAATTCCCATGGGCCGGCTGGCACATCTGGAAGAGCTGGCTCGAGCGGTGCTGTTCTTTGTGGATGAGCAAAACGGCTACATTACCGGACAGGTCATGGAGGTTTCGGGGGGATGGAATCTTTGACACTCCCACGGATAAGCACTCTTACATGCAGCACAGGTTTTTATAGCTCTTCTGTTATCGGAGAACGATCTTGCCGAAACTAGCGTCCAGGTTACGTTCAGTTTGTGTATAAGGTGGCATGCTGTGTAGGTGCAGTTGGACTAGACTGCAATTGGTGCTTGGGCTCGTGTGAAGGGAAGCAGCCCAGGACACCACGCAATAGATTCCCTTCTCATATGCACTCGTCAGACTGCTCGAGGTTGCTGACGAAGAAGGAGACGCCCTTGCTTAGCTTCGACAATAAGCAAATCCTCGATACACCCCCCCTCAAAATCGAAAAAAACGGTGGCAAAAAAGCCTACCTGTTCCGCAACACCGACGGCGCGGAACCCGTCATCGCCCGCCACTACGACCACCAGTTCCGGCCCGACGCGGCCTACAAAGCCAGCCTCCCCGACATGACCGAGACCGTGGACTCGGTGGAGGGGGCCAACGTCGCCATCCAGCAGGTGGGCATCTCGGGCTTCCGGCTCCCGCTCAAGTTCGCCACCCCAGCCGGCGAGGCCCTGACCCTCGAGGCCCGCGTCACCGGGACGGTCTCGCTCCAGGCCAACCTCAAGGGCATCAACATGAGCCGCATCATCCGCACCTTTTATGCCCACAAAGACGAGGTTTTTAGCCTGGACACCCTGGCCCAGGTGGTGCACGACTACCGCCGCGACCTCGAGAGCATGAGCGCCCGGGTCAAGGTGGCCTTCAACTACCCCCTGCTGGTCTCAGCCCTGCGCTCCGGCCTCGAGGGCTACCAGTACTACAGCGGCAGCTACGAGGCGGTACTGGAAGAAAACGGCACCCTGCGGCGCTTTGTCGAGCTCGACTTCGTCTACTCCTCGGCCTGCCCCTGCTCCGCCGAGCTGGCCGAGCACGCCCGCGATGTCCGGGGGGTGTACGCCATCCCCCACAGCCAGCGCTCCAAGGCCCGCATCAAGGTGGAGGTCGCTCCGGACACCTCGCTGCACCTGGAAGACCTGATCCATCACGCCCGCGCGGCCCTCAAAACCGAGACCCAGGTGATGGTCAAGCGCGAGGACGAACAGGCCTTTGCCGAGCTGAACGGGGCCTACGTGAAGTTTGTGGAGGACGCCGCCCGGCTGCTCTACGAGCAGCTCATCGCCGACCGGCGCATCCACGACTTCCAGGTGGCCTGCTCGCACCTCGAGAGCCTGCACTCCCACGACGCGGTCTCGGTCATCGCCAAGGGCGTACCCGGCGGCTTCCGCGCCGATTTCAACGACTTCAGCACCCTCCTGTGCTAGGCCCCCTGAGCCTTGGTTCTGGCCTCCTGGGCCGCCTGCTCGAGGGCGTTCCAGGCCAGGGTGGCGCACTTGACCCGGGCCGCCAGCTTGTGCACCCCCGACAAAGCCGCCAGATCGCCCAGCTCCGGTGAGGGCGGCGTACCGTCCAGAATCATGGACTTGAACTTGCGCTCGAGCTCGAGGGCCTCGGCCCAGGTCTTGCCCTTGACCAGGTCGGTCATCAAGGAAGCCGAGGCCTGCGAGATGGCGCAGCCCTGCCCGCGAAAGCGCACATCGGCGATCTGCTCGCCATCGGTCTCGACCAATAGCTCGATCTGATCGCCACAGGAAGGGTTATCCCCCACGACCCGCACGTTGGCTGATTCCAGCGAGCCATAGTTGTGCGGCGACTTGTAGTGGCGCAGGATGATCTCTTTGTACAGCTCCTCCAGGAGGCTCATACGGTCTATTGTAAGTCCCCCGTGCTATAGCCAGTCTTTGAAAAAGTCGCGCACCCTCTTCAGGGCCTCGATGAAGCGATCCACGTCTTCTTTAGTGGTGTAGACGTAAAAGCTGGCCCGCACCGTGGCCGCCACCCCCAGCTTGCGGTGCAGGGGCTGGGCGCAGTGGTGCCCGGCCCGCACCGCGATACCGTACTGGTCGAGGGCGGTGGCCACGTCGTGGGCGTGGATACCGCCCAGTACAAAGGGAATCACCCCGCTCCGGTCGGGGCCGCGGGGGCCAAAGGTGCGCACTTCGGGGAGTTCTTCGTCGAGCCGCTTCAGGGCATAGGCGGCGAGCTCGAGCTCGTGCTGCCACACGTTCGCCATACCCAGGCGCTCGAGGTATTCCACCGCCGCCGCCAGCCCAATGGCCTCGGCCACCGCCGGGGTTCCGGCCTCGAAGCGCTGAGGGGGCTGGGCATAGGTGGAGCGATCTAGGTAAACTTCGCGGATCATGCTGCCGCCCCCCAGAAAAGGGGCCAGGGTTTCCAGCACCTCGTAGCGCCCCCAGAGCACCCCGATGCCGGTAGGCCCCAGCATCTT
>DAIUDO010000090.1:0-1702 GCA_036845585.1 Meiothermus sp.
CTCATAATCGTGGTGTCGGCGGTTCAAGTCCGCCCATAGCCACCAGCGAAGTGCGGGGCTAACTGGCCCCGTTATTTTATCTCGATAAAAAACGTGGATAACAGATGTTTTCAAGCGCTCTTTAGGGGCTCTGAAAACTTAGCTTCATCGTTAGGGTGTATGGCCCTCGAGTCTCCCAGCTCTACTTGATAGCCCAGTGGCACCCAGGCGTAACTTTACGGTAGATTTGGGTTCATGAGTCCTGTGTACGACCAGATACAACGAACCATGACCTACATCCGCTCAAAGACCGACTTTACACCCGAAGTAGGGTTGGTACTGGGTTCGGGGCTGGGTCCGCTGGCCGACGAGATGGAAGCGGTAGCCAGTTTTTCCTATACCGAGCTGCCGCACTTCCCTCACTCGAGCGCCCCTGGACACGAAGGCAGGTTGATTCTGGGTAACCTCGAGGGCCGTCGAGTGCTGGCCTACAAGGGCCGGGTGCACTGCTACGAGGGGTACAGCCCAGCCGAGGTGGCCTTCCCCCACCGAGTGGGGTTTTTCCTGGGAGCCCAGACCTTCATCGTCACCTCGGCAGCAGGGGGGCTGAACCCAGGCTGGCATGCCGGTGAACTGATGTTGCACAACGACTACATCAACTACGTCGGGCTTTCCCCCCTCACCGGCCCCAACGACGAGCGCTTAGGGCCGCGCTTCCCGGTGACCTTCGACGCCTACGACCCCGGCCTGCGGGCTTTGGCCCACAAGGTGGCCCGGAGCCAGGACTTCCTGCTGCGCGAGGGGGTGTACGCCTGGTGGCCTGGGCCGCAGTTTGCCACCCGGGCCGAGCTCAAGGTGTTGCGCAGCCTGGGGGCCGATGCGATTGGAATGTCCACCGTACCAGAGGTCATCGCTTTGCGCCATCTGGGCGCGCGGGTGCTGGGGCTTTCCACCATCACCGACATGGCCGTGCCTGAGCGGGATCACCATGCCACCGAGCAAGAGGTGTTGGCGGTAGCGGCCCAGAGCGGGGCCCGCTTCCGCCAGTTCGTGCGGGGCATCCTGGCCGCGCTATGAGCCTTCCGAGGGTTCTTGCCCGCATCGAGCGGGCCTGCGCCCGGGCAGGCCGCGACCCCAGAGGGGTGCGGCTGGTGGCGGTGACCAAGGGGCACAGCGTGGTTGAAATTCGCGAGCAGGTCCTGCGCTACGGCCCCTTTGCCCTGGGTGAGTCGCGCATCCAGGAGGCCCTGCCCAAGATAGCCGAGCTGGCCGTGGAGTGGCACTTCATCGGGCCGTTGCAGCGGAACAAGGCCAAGTTTGCTGTGCAGTTCGAGCTTATCCACTCCATCGACTCGCTGCGACTGGCCGAGGCGGTGGCCCGCAAGGCCCAGGAGGCCGGGAAGGTGCAGCCGGTGCTGGTGGAGGTGAACCTGGGGCGCGAGCCGCAGAAACACGGCTTTCTGGAGGATGGGCTGCCCGAGGCCATTGCCAGGATGCAGGCCCTGGAGGGCCTGGCGGTGCGGGGTCTGATGACCGTGGCCCCCTACACCGAGCAGCCCCAGGAAGTGCGGCCCATCTTTGCTCAGCTGGCCCGGCTGGCCGACCGGTTTGGGCTGCCGGAGCGGAGCATGGGGATGTCGGGGGACTTTGAGGTAGCGGTGGAGGAGGGGGCTACTCTGGTGCGGGTGGGCCGGGCCATCTTCGAGCCCGATTGAACCCTCTT
>DAIUDO010000090.1:1802-8646 GCA_036845585.1 Meiothermus sp.
GGGCTACTCTGGTGCGGGTGGGCCGGGCCATCTTCGAGCCCGATTGAACCCTCTTCGCGCGGTTGGCCCTGGAGCGGGGATTCTACGAGTGGGCGACCTTCGCTGCCCAGCAAGCTGCCGAGGAGGCCGCGAAGGCCGTTTTTCAGGGTATGGGGCGCTGACCTGGGGGCACTCGGTTGCGGGGCTGTTCCAGGCCTTGGCGGCGCATGGTTTTGTCCCCGAGCGGCTTTTGGTCTGCGTTCAGGCGATGTATGTCCGGGGCCAGGGGGCAAGCCTTGCCCAGCAGCGACGCCGACCTTTTGTTGGTCTACCGTTGTGCCCGGCAGGCAGACCTGCACCGCCTGGCTGGACTCTCGCTGGAGCTTCACGCCTACACCGAGGAGGAGGCCCAGGCTTTGGGGGCCAGTGCTGGAAAGGATGCTCGAGGGGCGCGGCTTTTGCGCCTCGAGATTTGACAAACCGGCTGCATCTTGGCGTAGGCTGGAGCAATGGACAAGCGTGCGACGGGGGAGTTTGGCAAAAGCGATTGGGGTGAACTGACCCCCCTGGACATCCGCTACCAGGAGTTCCGCATGGCGCTGCGGGGCTACTCGGTGCCCGAGGTGCGGGAGTATCTGGCCCAGGTGGCTGATATGCAGACCGCGCTAATCGAAGAGAACGAGCGCTTGCGCAGCCGCATCCGGGAGCTCGAGGCCGAGCTGGCTAAGTCCCGCGAGGGGGAGGCCGAACTCAAGCGGGCGGTGGTGGCGGCGGAGCGCATTGCCCGTGAGATCAAGGCCCAGGCCGAACGCGAGGCCGAGCTCATCAAGCGGGAGACCGAGTCCGAGCGGCAGGCTGCCTTGCAGGAATTAATCGATCAGATGAAGCGAATCAAGAACGACATCGAGCAGGTGCGCAACGAACGCGACCTGTTTGTGGGTCAGTTTAGGGCTTTGCTGGAGGGGTATCTGGCCTCACTGGACCGGTACAAGCGCTAGCGCACCCCCAGCCGGGCCAACAGCGCGGCCAAGGCTTCGCGCTGCCAGTAGGACTCTTTGAACTGGCCCCGCACGGCAAAGCCGCTGGCCCTGAGACCCGCCTGCTCGGCTAGGATGAGGGCCCTGGGCAGGTGGGGTTCATCGGTGACGATAATGGTTCGGGCATGACCCACGACTGGGGCGATGTTGCTGAGGTTTTCCCAGGTGCGTCGGCTTTGTTGCTCGCAGTAGAGGGCCGAGGGGGGGACGCCGCGCTCCCGCAAGTAGCGGCAGCCCACCTCACCCTCGCTGTGGCGGTCGCCGGGAGCGCGGCCCCCCGTGACGGTGATGCGCGGCGCATACCCCTGACGGTAGAGCCACAGGGCCGCCTCGAGGCGGTTTCGGAAGATAGGGGAAGGCTCGCCATTGTACTGGGCGGCACCCAGCACCACAATCCAGTCGGCCTTTTGCATAGGGCTGCTGGCAGCCCTGGGGCTCAAAGCCAGTACCCCCAGGGCTACCAGCACCACCAACGCCCACCAGCGCATATCCCGACCCAGCCCGAACTTACAGGCGCTTCATCAGCACCTGTAGCAGATCTAGAGGATACTCGAAACGGGGGCGGATTGTCGAGTTGTATGGGGTAGCCAGAAACCAGACGTTCATCTCCAGGGCTTGTGCGGCCCGCAAGTCACCCTCGGAGTCGCCGATGTACAGGGCCTCCGGGGGGGTCAGGCCAAAATGATCCAGGGCCTTGCGGAGCAGGGCCGGGCTGGGCTTGGGTGGGGCATCCTCGCGGGTCAGAACCAGTGCGAAGGCCAGCCTGTGCTTGTGCAGCGCCAGCTCGGTGGCAGTGCGGTGGTTGTTGGTCAGAAGGGCCGTAGGCAGTCCCAGCGCCTCTAGGTGCATCAGCAGCTCGGGTATCCCCTCGCGCACCTCCGAGCTGGCTGCCAGGTTTTGTTCGTACTGCAAAAGCTGCTGATGAAGGAAGTGCTGTTCTTGCGGCGGGCGCTGGGCGATGCCGTCCAGGATGAGCCGACTGGCCTCGAGGCTATGCATTCGCTTAAACTCGGCCCAGGGGTTGAAGGTTCTGGGCTTCAGCACGGTGTCGTCGAGGTCGAAGAAGACTGCCCTAAACCTGTCCACCGGCTAAAGCTTACCCGATGCGCCGGCTTCTGGCCTTCATCGGGCCGATAACCTCGAGCTCGTGACCTTCATCATCATCCGCTGACCCAAGCGGTGTTATAATCTGAACAAGTTGAGAACGCAAGCTGCGCTCCTTGAAGCCCAACGCTGGATGGAGCGGGCTTGTCTTTTGTCTCAGCTTGGGTGATGGATTAGTGGATAAAATCTTCGGACGCACCAACGGTCTCAAACCCAGCGAAAAAAAGCGACTTGCCAACCTATACAACCGTCGTGTAGCGCCGGGCCGTCTGCTTTCTGCCGAGCTGGCTCGTACGCTGGCTGCCCTGTCGGGAGAGCTCGTAAAGCCCATCAGCCTGCTTTTTGACCGGGGTGGGCGGGTGGTGCGCGTGGCGGTGGGGGACGCCAGGGAGCTGCCCATTCCCGAATCGGCCCTGGTGGAGACCCGTCTCTCGGGCTACCGCGTGCTACACACCCATCTGGGTCAGGGGGGACTCTCCCGACCCGATTTGTCAGTGCTTTTTTTGCATCGACTGGATGCCATGGCGGCCCTCGAGGTCGGAGAGGGTCACCCCGGCAGGCTACACCTTGCCCAGCTATCGCCGCCCAGGGCCAACGAAGAGGACTGGCGGATCCTGCCCACCCGGCCCTACCACGAGTACCTGGACTGGGACCTTGGCGCAGCCGTGGCCGCACTGGAAGAGGAGCTTTCCCGTCAGGCCAGGGGGCTTGACCTGCGCGATGGGGCGGGGGAACGGGCGGTGCTGGTGGGCGTGGACCGGGGTGAGGGGGTACAGGCCGAGGTCGATCTGGCCGAACTGGTTGAGCTGGCCCGTACCGCCGGAGCGGTGGTGGCCCACCAGGAGCTGGTGTACCGGCCCAGCCTGGACCCGCGCTATGCGATAGGCCGGGGGAAGGTGGAGGAGCTGGTCTCACAGGCGTACCACCAGAACGCCGGCACCCTGATCTTTGGCCTCGAGCTGAGCGCAGCCCAGGCCCGCGAGCTGGAGAGCGTGACGGGTCTCAAGGTGCTCGACCGTACCCAGCTCATCCTGGATATCTTCGCCCAGCATGCCCGCACCCCCGAGGCCAAGGTACAGGTTGAGCTGGCCCAGCTTAAGTACCTGCTCCCTCGCTTGGTGGGCCAGGGCAAAGACCTCTCCCGGCTGGGCGGGGGCATTGGCACCCGGGGGCCGGGGGAGACCAAGCTCGAGGTAGACCGCCGCCGCTTGCAAGACCGCATCGCCGAGCTGACCCGCAAACTGCGTGAGATAGCCGGGCGTCGGCAGGAAACGCGCAGGCAGCGCGACAAGTCCGGCCTGCCGATCGTGGGGGTGGTGGGCTATACCAACGCCGGCAAAACCACCCTGATGCAGGCCCTGGCCAAAAAAGGCGATGAGGGCGAGAATAAACTTTTTGCCACCCTGCGCCCTCTAACCCGCCGCGGCTTTCTGCCAGGGCTGGGCGAGGTGCTCTACACCGACACGGTGGGCTTCATACGGCATATGCCCGAAGACCTGCTCGAGGCCTTCCGCTCAACCCTGGAAGAGCTACGCGATGCTGATGTGTTGCTGCATGTGCTGGATGCTTCGCACGAGGGGGCCCTGGAGCGCTACCAGGTGGTCGAGGATCTGCTGGCCGAGCTGGAGGTAGAGGCCAGGCGCATCCTGGTGCTCTCCAAAGCCGATGCAGCGGATGGGTATGACCTCGAGTTCCTCCGCGAGCGCCTGGGGGGGCAGCCGGCCTCGGCGCTGAGAGGCCTGGGCCTGCCTGAGCTCAAACAGGCCCTGGCCGAGGCGTTGATGGCCCAGGGGGTTCGTCCGTCCGCTTGGGCCTACGTCCCGTCGGAGGCCAAGGCGGCCATGCCCGCCTCCACCGATTAGAGCTGACCGGAAAGAAGCCCCCCTCGAGGATCGAGTTGCCGTAGGAGACTTTATTAGGACTAAAAAGCAGGAAACCGCTAAAACACTTGAAACCCCTTGAGGCCCGTAGCCTCGCTCCACTGCACGTCCACGTGTTCGACGCGGGCGCCCCGAGGGCCCTGGCGGAGGTGGTGGAGGAGGTGCTCGAGGTCGCCGCGCCGACCTTCGGCTACCACCTCTAGCCGCCCATCGGCAAGGTTCTCGGCGTAACCCGAAAGACCCAGCTCAAAAGCTTTCTTGCGTGCGAAGAACCGAAAGCCTACCCCCTGTACCTGTCCGCTGATCAGGGCTGTAATCCGCTGCACGGTTTCAATCTACAACATTGGGGAACGCGGCAGTAGCTCCCTGTTACACCGTGTTCGATGAAACCATCCACGTCAAAAACTTTAGAGGCCTGGTTGTGCCGCGCGCGGCACAACTAGACTTCTAAAACACCCCCCTATCGGTCGGGTTGGTTCGTCACCCAATGGTGACGGACCGACCGAATCTGGTACAAGGGCTGCGTGGGTACAGGTGTTACCTCGAGCCCCGGTAGACCTGCATGAACCACAGCACAAGATGCAACAGCAGCGCAGCGGTGGTTAGGACAAAACCCCAGCCCGGGTTCATCCTCCAAAGCCATAGGCCTCCGGCAAAGACCAGCAGCACGAGCACACCCCAGCCCTGGCTATAGGCGGGACTTCCAGGGAAGAAAAGCTGCACCCCACGCCGCCATCTCTGCCCATCGCCATCGCCCCGGGGACGGGGCAGGAAAAAGCACAGCAGGTGGTACAGGGTTAGCAGCAGGATCGCAATGGCGACCACCCAGGCCCAGACTGCGTTGGGCCAGATAGGAAGGTCGCGCCAGGTCCCAAGAAAGTCGTTGCTCAGCCCTTGCAGCCCGCTTAGTCCCACGGCTGCCGCAATGACTCGAGGGGTTGGAACCGCCTCGCGCACCAGACCCGCATCGCGGTAGATGGGTGTCCAGACATCACCGCCGATGCCCAGGGCCTCGCGCACCGCCGCAGAGGCGGGGGCCTGCCGGTAGGCCTGGGCGAGCGCCTCGGGGGTGCCCCGACCCAGCAGGACGTAGGTCCAGGGAAGGGCTTCGATGTAGAGCCGACCGGCCTCCATAGGGTTTTCTTTGGCCTGGGCGTAGGCTAGGAGGCCCCGCAGAGCAGGTGTGTTGGCAAGGCTGCGCAGTGTTTCCTGGGCCGCACTCGAGCGCAGGGTTCCACGTGTCAGGCTGTCCTGGGCCAGGAGCAACTCCGAGCGGGCCATAAAGGCCCATCCCAGCAGAGACAGGGTTGCCAGGAGAAACAAGAACAAGAGCAGGCTGCGCTCACCCATAGTGGTGTAGGCCAGCATGCTGTGACGCATTCGCAATAACGGATGTTTCAGCCAGCCAGCCAGCCAGCCCCCACTCGGTCGCACACCACGCAACTGGGCAGGGAGGTAGGTTAGGGTCAGGTAAAGCAGCATTAGCACGTACAGCCCCAGCAAGAACCAGGTCGCACGGGCCATACTGCTGGAGGATAGGGGGTTTTGCCAGCCTGCCATCTGGCGCAAGGCCTCGCGGTAGCGCTGTCCCAAGTCGGGGCGCCCCTGGGCCTCGAGCCAGTTTGCCTGATCCCGCAGCACGGCCTGGGCTCCAGGCACCTGGGGCAGGTACCTTAGGAAGAACTCCGACCAGACCAGGCTCTGCTCGAGGCCTTGGCTTCGGGCAGCAACCACCTGATTGAGCCAGGGCTCAAGCCAGCGCAGCACCCCATGGCCCCAGACCAACTCGGGGCGGTGGCCCCGTTGAAGTAGGTCGCGCCCGATGACCTCGAGGTCGGCTGCGCTCAGGCCCCGCGCGTCCAGGCTGAAATAGTACCAGTAGGGCCGGATGGGGGAACTCTGATCGAGCGCGCTTGCACCGGCAGCGCTCAAGGTCTGTACATACTCACGAATTACCTCGAGGCTTTCCCACGGCCCTTCGAAAGGCCTACCGGCCAGGGCGCTCAAGCCCAGCCGCCGCCCATCCTCGAGTAGAACCGTGAGTTCGGCATCGGTCTCCAGGGCCCGCACGAGGCCAGGAGGATAGTGCTGGGCAACCACCCTGGGGTTCTGCAGGTCTATTTCCAGCACCAGCGGGCCCCTTGCAATAAAGGCCCGCTGCCCCAGTACCTTGGGGCCAATCCACTCACCCTTGACCGGCAGCCTCCAGTTGCCCACCACCAGCCCATCGGGTCGGAGGCTGGGGACAGCCACTTCAGGCCGGACCGGTTGTGTGGGCTGGGCCGGGCTGGGTGCGGGGGCCACACGGGTTTGGCCCTCAATAACCCGATCTTCGAGCTGTATGCGCAGCTTGTAAAGGCCCGCATTGGTTGGTGTCCAGACCGTGGCGATCTGGCCGTTGAGAGCCTCGAGGTCAATCTCGGTGCGGGCAGCCTCGGACTCGATTTTGAGCGTGTAGCGGCCAGGTGGGAACTCCGTTCCCCGAACCTCCAGGGCTTGCCCAACTGTGGCCTCGGGTGGCACGCTTAGGCTTTGGGCCAGGCCAATGCCATACAGTAGAACACCCAGCATCCATCGCATGGCCCCATTTTATGCCAACCCAAAGACTCGCTGTAAACGCGGTGGTCAAAACCTTTGTCAGCAGATTGCCCGTTGCAAACAACAAAATTTTCCGCAGCCCTAGGGCTGGTGCAAATTAGTGTGTGTACAGCGTGAATCCTCCGTTCCGAACTACGGAGCATTGGAGGGCTGTACTATACTAAAGTCTGGGTCTACAGCCGGTAGACCTCTGGAGGTTTTGTTGAATGTCAGCCAAAAAGCCGGTGTACCTTACTGCCGAGGGTA